>JBLHLB010000173.1:0-8393 GCA_047618505.1 Planctomycetota bacterium | reverse complement strand
TTCAGTTTTACAGCGCCGAGAAGGATTATCTGGATCAGCTCCTGGCCCAGAATCCGCGCAGCGTGGCGATCACCACCACGTTCTATGTTGAGGCGGATCCGATTAACGACATCGTAGCCAGAGTGCGTGCCGCCGCCCCCGACACGAAGATCATTGTTGGAGGTCCGCACATCTACAACGTGTGCGAGTCACTCGATCCCGCCAGCCAGGACTTCGTGCTGGGCTCCATCGAAGCGGACATCTTTGTGTTCGACTCCCAAGGAGAGACGACTCTGGACCGCGTCGTCACCGAGCTCAAGAGCGACAATCCGGATCTCGCCGGCATCCCCAACCTGATCTACCGGGGCGGTGAGTCCAAGTTCACCCACACAGTTCGTGAAGTCGAAGACAACGACATGGACTCGAACGTGATCGACTGGTCCTACTTCGACGACTCCAGCTTTACGCCCACTGCCCAATTGCGCAGCGCGCGTAGCTGCGCCTTCGAGTGTGCCTTCTGCCGCTATCCGGCCGTCGGCGGTGCCTTGACGCTGAACAGTGTGGATGTGGTCGAAGCGCAGCTGAAAGAGTTGTCCGCCTCAGGCGTGAAGCAAGTCGTCTTCATCGACGACACCTTCAACGTCCCGCTGCCGCGCTTCAAAGATCTCTGCCGCATGATCATTCGGAACAAGTTCAGCATGGAGTTCTACTCCTACTTCCGCTGTTCCAACTCTGATCTCGAAGCCTTCGACCTGATGGCAGAAGCGGGCTTCAAGGGCACCTTCCTGGGCATCGAATCCGGCGACCAGGGCGTGCTCAACAACATGAACAAGCACGCGAAGATCGAGAAGTACACGGAAGGCATCGGGAACCTGCGAGAACGCGGCATCTGCACCCATGCCTCCTTCATAGTCGGCTACCCCGGCGAGACCGAAGAGACGATCTCGAACACGATCCAGTTCATCAACGAAGCCAAACCGACCTTCTTCAACGCCGGCGTTTTCTACTACGACGTCAAGGCACCGGTCGCTGGCATGGCCGAGAAGTTCGGGCTCAAGGGCGGCGGCTTCAACTGGCGCCATGCGACCATGGATTGGAAGACGGCCGTGCTCCAGTCCGACCGCATCTACCGGGAAGTCACCAACTCGACCATCCTGCCGACGCACATGTTCGACTTCTGGGGTATCCCCTACCTCGTAGGACAAGGGCTTTCGATCGACCAACTGGAGGGCTTCGCGAAACGCGCGCGCCCTATGCTTCTGGCCGGCTTAGACGACCCCCACAGCGACCAACCGGAACTCGAGCAGGAGCTGATCTCCTTCTTCCGCGATAGCGTCGGATCCGGCAAGGGCTAGCAGTCCGCTGAAGAACAGCAGCTTCCCGATTGGTCTCCTGGGATCGCCTGGTAAGGCGACAGGTTGCCCATGTGGATGTACCTACACGGGTGTTTCAAGCAACACAGCCTGGCGATTCGTTAGGCCGAGCGGGGAGTCGAGCGGAGAGTGGCTGCTCTTCAACGGGCCACTAGGGCTCGCGCTCACCCTCTTCCTGGTCCACTGCTTCCGCTTCGCTGTCGGACTGGCCTAAATAGCCCAGGTCGTTGAGATCGGAGAGGGAGCGCGGATCTAGGCGTACGGTGCTACGGGCAGGTTCGCCAAAGGGCTCAAGGTGCCCCGTGAGTTCTGCTACGACATCGGGGTTCTCTGGGGCAAGATCGTGTTCTTGATCTGGATCGTTGGAGATGTCAAAGAGCTCGATCTCCTCGCTCTCCCCTTGTGTGCGCGCGACGAGCTTCCACTTGCCGCGCAGGACCGAGCGCTGGGGTACACCGGCAATCGCCCCGTGGATGTCCGCCTTGCGTGCATCCCCGTAGAATTCGATCACAGCCATGGCCTGCCCCGCATCGAGGGAACGCAGGTCACGCCCCGGGCTATTCGGCAGGCTCGTCCCGGCGATGGCGGCAATGGTCGCGCTCACATCCAAAAGGCTCACGGGCGCATCCACGACCGGCAGATCAACGCCCTTCGGGGGGAACACGATCAAGGGGACGCGCACGACCTCCTGATGAACACTGGTGCCGTGCTCGGTGAAGCCATGCTTGCCGAAGGCCTCGCCGTGGTCGGATGTGATGAAGACCCAGGCTCCGTCGAGGAAGCCGGAGGCATCCAGGCTATCGAACAAGAAACCCAATTGGTGGTCGAGGTAGAGCAGTTCCTCGTCATAGCGCGCGGCGAGAATTTCGATTTGCTCGGGCGGCAGCGCAAGTCCAACGTGTCGCGCCCGCTCCCCTAGTCTGACGGGATGGAAGGTGCCCAGAAACGGTTTGGGCGGTGCGTAGGGACCGTGGACATCGCCGTAATTAGCAAACAGGAACAACGGGTTCTCGACCACGCCATCCCAATTATCAACAAGGTCGAGGAGGGAGCGGTTCACCATCGAAGCGCGCGGACCACCTTTCGCTGCTTCCATGTAAGCCCCCGGCAGGAATTGATTCCGCACAGCCTCCCCCAGGAACGGTAAGGGGCTAAAGCGGATGACCTGAAAGAAGGTGTCGAAGCCCTCGCTGAGACCGCCGACGATCTTCAACCAATGATTCGCAAAGACACCTAGAGTCGCGTAGCCCTGCGATTGCAACTGACCCGCAAGGCGCGGCGTATCCTTGTGCAGACCAAACTGCACGCGCAGGGATCCATCCAGATCAAAGTGCGCCCCGTGCTTGTTCGGCATCAATCCTGTGAACAGGGAACCGTGGGAGGGAACGGTCCAAGTGCCATTAGAATAGGCCGAGGGGAAAGCTACGGCGTTCTCGCGCTCCTGCATCAAGCGCGCAAGCTCGGGCGTCGTCTCACGCTCGTACCCATAGACCGAAAGGTGATCGGCGCGCAGCGTATCGAGGACGATCAGAATCACGTCCGGTCGAGACTTAGCCTCCTCACTTGCCGGACGCTGGGCCGCGAAGTTCTGCCGAGGGCGACGGTGGCTGCCGCTGCCCTGATGAGTCCAGGGTTCCACCCCAAACCACAGGCTGATCAGAATCGGAAGTGCCGCGTAACCAACGACCCGCAGCGGACCAGCGACACGCGCGATGAGCTGCGGACCCCAGGCCAAGGTGGCCAGGAGCAGCAGTGCGCCGGCAACAGGGCTGAGAATCTCCGCCGTCGCACCGGGGACCACTCCTGCAAGGAAATCTGACAGGCCTTTGCCCTTCAGAAGAACCAAGCCCATGCCCGCACCCACGGCAGCGCCCTCAACAGCGCCCCCTACGGGGCCCGACTTCAACTTCGGGCGACTCTTAAAGGAGAGCACGAGCGAGAGGACAATACCCAACACCAATCCATAGAGCAGTCCATTCACAAGGCCAGCGGCAACCGCCGCCCAAAGGGCAAGGCTGTGTACGCGCGACAGCTTGCGTACACCCCCGATGACTCCGATCAAGAGCGACACCCCCAGGGCCAAGCCGACGCACAGCAGGTAGTAGCCTGACGGCAGGTAATTCCGCAGACCCAGCCAACGCAGCACCTCCACGCCGGTTAGTACAAGGCCCGCCGCGAGACAGGCCACGACCGCACCGCTTGGGTCAGGGGTGACATCGGGGGTGACATCGGGGCGTTCCGGATCTGTGGATGAGGGAGAATTCTGGGACATGGACGAGCAAGTGAAGCGAGGAGTCGGCAGGACCGATTGCGATTGCAGCTTACGGGTTTGGGCCCCATTGGGCACGCGCCACCTCCCTCGCCGCTTACGCCAGGGCGCAACATCAAGAACATCGCGCTGTATCGACGCCTCAGGACCACCAGGTCAAGGCTGGACTATCGGCTGTGACGCGTTCGACCACCTCGACGACCTCGGGTTCGAGCTCGTCACGCCAGGCGCCGGCGATCTTCGCCGAACCACGTCCGACCTCAGACACGCGGGCCTCGACCCCGGGGTTCCAGGGCAACCCAAGGAACTCGAAGATCTCACGGGTCCGGGGAACTGTCTCCTCGGCCAGCTCCTCGAAGAGAATGCGCCGATAGTTGTCCTGCCCAGCGCCTGCCGCTGCGGTTTCCTCGGTACAGAATCGCCACCACCAGAGCTCGCGTTCCACAGCAGTCAATCCACCGGGGTCGCCAATCCTGCGAGCCCAAGACTCCTCGCGCTCGATCAAAGCTTCCAGGCGACTGAGGGGATTCCAACCCACCTTCAGGTCACTGGTGCGCTGTTCGGTCTTCCCCTGCGCCCAACGCCGGTACCAGGACTTCGCGAAGCCACCGGGGTGCCGCACGATGTGAAGCGTCTTAGCATCCGGTCGATTTCGCAGACTCCAGCGCGCCACGCCGACGAAGGCGTTGACCTTGAAGACGTGGGCCGCCCCCCGCAGGCGCCGCGACGAACTCATCCAGAAGGGAAATGTCCGCTCACGCCCATCCATTGGCTTGGTGCGATAGACGAGCTTGTGCATCCAGCGGTAGTTCCGATAAATGTAGAAGAACCCCGGCGCGCGCATGCCCGGATAGATCCAAGCCTTCGACCAGTGCACGCCATGGTCCCGCGGACCGGTGAGCGCCGCCGTGTCGACGATGGCAGCGTCATAGAGCGCCGCCAAGTTATCGGGTCGATCCACAAAGAAGCGGAAGGGTTCGAGTCGCCCCAGGGCGCTATCCTTCAATTGATCAGGCTCATTGCGGCAATGGCTTGCGGGGCTCTGATTGATCAGCCCCAGTAGGAAGTTCGTGCCCGAGCGCCCTTGTCCGTGGATGAAGGCGTAGTTGAGCGCCGACGCGCTAAGCTCTCCCGCACTCACGAGATTTCGGTTTCCTCGGAGGCCGCCACACTAGGCGACAGCGTTTCCTGGACGGGTGCTGCCTTTCGACCGAGCAGTCCCCAGAATGCCTTGCGCGTAACAAAGACCACCGTCATGAAGATCAGAATCAGGTCGTAGGAAACGCTCTTGTTCTGGATGTAGTGTTCTTCGCCCTCAAAGCGCTGCTTCCAATCCTCCAGGGTGTCATCCCCCAAGGCGTTCTCAAGGACACAAACCTGGCCAATGTTTGTGAGCCCCGGCTTCACCAAGTAGCGCGCACTGAACCCAGGGATGCGCTCTGACAACATGGCGTTCAAGCCCGGCGCAATCGGACGCGGACCAACGAATTCCATGTCCCCGCAGATCACGTTCCACAGCTGCGGCAGTTCGTCGAGCTTCGTGTCCCTCAGGATGCGTCCGATGCGCGTCACGCTGGGGTCATTGAGCTGCACACCGTGCTCGAAGGCGCTAACGTTCTCGCTCCCCGCCCGCATGGTCGTGATCTTGACAATACGAAAGGACTTCCCCATGAAGCCCGGGCGCTCCTGCCGAAAGAAGAAGGGCGCCTTTGCATTGAGCCGCACCGGCAAGTAGAGCACCAAGAGAAGGGGGCTCGCCAGGACCAACATGACCAGAGCAACGAGGCGCTGGGTAAAGGCCCAGAGCGTGTTCGTCATCTGCCACTCGCGGTCGATGCGCGAGCGGTCCATGTCTTGCAGCAATTCGGAGGGACTGGGAACCCGTTGGCCATCGGAATTCGAATTCATTTGCTCCCAGACTCCTTCACCGACCGCGCATCCTTGGCGGGCTGACCACCGGATTCAAGAGCACTCTGTGACCCACGCTCGTTCCAATCCTGTAGCAGCAGCTGAATTGAAGCCGCCGCGTGACGCACACCGCCGAAGGCACGATTGCGATTCTCATGACCTTCCTCCAACTCCGCCAAGCGCAAGCGCATGTGTTCGATCACCGGCCGCCACGAGGAGGGCTCACTCTTGTCGCAGGCGCCGTCGCAGCCAGCGTTGATCAGGCCCTTGAGAGATTCGACATCCAGAGCAGCCGAAAAGGCAAAGACCGTAGCCTCTGGATGAACTTCGCGCACCTCACCCGCGAGGCTCGCCGCCACTAACTCGCCGTCAAAATTGTTGTCGAGGAAATAGAAGTCGAAGTCGCCGCTGACCACAGGCTCCGTGCGCTTCGTGATCTCCAGTTCGGGGAAGTTCGTCGTCAGGATCACCTCAAGATGATCCAAGGCGAAGTCGTCGTCATCCACCAGAAGAGCACTGGGTGGGCGACGGCCATAGCGTCCAGCCTTGCGCCCCTTCGGCAATGTTCCGCGGATCGCCGAGCCACTCAGGAGTCCAGCCGCAAATGGCATGCCCTGTAGGACATAGCGCTTGAAAAGACGACGCGGCTCCTGGATCAGGCGGTGCAACCATTCTAGCCCCGCAGCCTGCATCCACTTTGGCGCCCGCTCCACATCCCCCGTCAGGAACGAGAAGCTGATGCCAACGCCAAGCCACCAGGTATGGGGCATTTCATCATTCAAGAGTCGGATGACGTGTTCTTGTTTGGGTGACCCTAGCGCCACGAAAACGATATCCGGTGCCGCGTCCTTGAGCTTGCGGGCCAAGCGCGCCAGGTGGATCGGGTCCTTCTCGAAGCCATACTCAGGACATTCAGTCCCCGCGATCTCAAGGCCAGGAAAGCGCAGCTTCAATTCCTCAGCAGCGCCAACATCTGTTCCTTCGTTCCCCCCGAGGAGAAACACCGAACGACCGCGGCGCGCGGCGCCCGCGCTGAGGGACTGAATCAGGTTCGAACCCGCCACTCGCTCAGGAACTGGTGTGCGCTGCAGGGAGAGTGCCCACACCAGGATCATGCCATCCGCAACACGCAGATCCGCCTCTCGATACATGCGCCGAAATTCAGGGTCGCGCGTTACGCGCCGCAAATGATCCAGGTTCGGCGTAACCACCCATCCGCCGCGACTCTGATCGAGTTCATCCAAGACGTACTCGACGCACTCGGCCTCACTCACCGCGTGAATCCCGACACCGCGCAGCTCAACCTCGGGCAGGGCAACGCGCTGTCCTACCGTCGCCTTGGGGCCGGTCGTCAGTGCAGGGAAGACCTGCTTGAGGGTACGTGTATCCGACTTTACCATCGGGAAATTTAGGTCGCGGAATTGGAGTCGCGGAATTGCCGTGAGGGCCGGGCTGATTCCAGAGCGGCCACGCCCCTACTGAGATTCTATCGGCGGGCACAACGGCGGGGCTCCAGGGGAAGTCCAAGGCCCGCCTTGCTCAATTCTAGTCGCCATGACCGTCTGGGGAGGAGGAACTGTGATCCGGAAGTCTCGAACATCCGGCTGATCCGATCTATCTGGTCGATCCTGGGGGCTACTGGGCGCGCAGGCGCCTGTTCCACTCGTGAAATAGGCTCCGCAGGGTCGAGAAAAGGTGCGCAGCGTCCCGCTGGGGCTCGCGGCGCGCTGCCTGGAGCGTGTCGATGGCCCGCTCGATCGCGTCCAACATGGCCGGCATGTCGCCGGGCACTTTCTTATCGCACACGCCGAGACAACCCGCGTTCAGAAGTTCTTTCAGGGTGCCTTCGTCCAGGGATGCCGAGAAGGCCAGGACCATCGCGTTCGGATCCTGGGCGCGGATCTTGCGGGCCAACTTGCCAGCCAGGCGCACTCCCTCGAAATCGTCGTCGATGAAGTACAGATCAAAAGATCCTGAGGGGTCCGGGCGCAACCGCGTCTCAACCTCAAGATCCGGGAAGCGCTCTTGAAGAATCACGTCGAGATACTCGAGGGCATACTCGTCATCATCCAAGAGCAGAGCCCTGATTCCGCTGGCGTCAGTCATAGGGCTGCAGGATAGCAGGGACGCAGCCAGTCGGCACCCTGTTGTCCCGAGCCTTGGGCAATGGGCGACCTGGGCTTAACGCTCCGTCTTAGTCCAGCGCTTTTCGCGCTTCGCGGGGAAGCCCAGGTAGAGCGGGATCTTCCACAGGATGTAACCGGGGATTGAGATCAAGGCTAACAGGGTTCGCGACAGGCCCAGGAACCGCAGGAATGATCCGATCACGCTGAGGAAGAGCAGAGAACCACTGGCCGTACTAACCAGAACGGCCGAATTCGCCCAGGCGACGCCGCCTCCAATGAGCCACGCCAACAGGGACAAGACCGCCCCGAGCATCCAAGCCAACACCAGAAAGGCCAGGGGCGGAATCAAGAGTTCCAGCCCTAGGGCGACGCGCGCTATGCTCCCCTTTCGGAGACCTGCCAGGATCATGCCAGGTGCAGTGCGAAAGACCAGATAGAGGTGGCCGTGCTCCCATCGGCGGCGTTGGCCCAGGGCGGCTTTCTCGTGCGTCGGAAGTCGGCTGTTCACCCGCGCAGCCGGCACAAAGCGCGTGAGATACCCGCGCTCCAGGAGATCGATCGACAGCTGGTAGTCCTCCGCGATCGACCCTTCGCCGTGGGGCACATCTCGCAACTGCCGGAAGGGATAAGCCGATCCACTTCCGTTTAGGAGGCAGGGCAATCCCAGGTGATGTAGGCCAAGGGGACGCACATGATTCTTGAGTAGCAGCGCCAAGCTCGATATCGATTGCCGCCCGC
>JBLHLB010000172.1:0-8419 GCA_047618505.1 Planctomycetota bacterium | reverse complement strand
GCCAATCGGAACGAGCAGGGCCAGGGAACCCAGAAGGTTGACCTGCTTGGGAAGGCGAACCATGCCGACCAGCAGCAACAGACCCGCCAATGCGCACACAATCTGCCCGACCAGAACCAGGTTGCGGTTCGTGTCCGAGGCAAGAACCTCGTCCAGGGACCGACCGAGTTTGAAGGCGCCAAGGCCCACCGACGAGGGGTTCACCGCCAGGGCGACCGCCAAGAATGCGACCCCGAGGAGTACGGAGCGCTTATGGGGGGAGTCTTGTGTATTCATATCCGCTGCAGGGTACCGGGGCCGGGCGGGGGGTGCGCCAGGAACGGCGGACGCGTAATCCCTATGGGGACCCGCTCAGGAATCGTCCCATCCCTGGAAGATCTAAAGCCCAACTGGCTCCTCTCTGGACAGCGCAGGGGACGAGGGGCGGATTGGCAGGGCAAAGCCCTCCAAGCCTAGTCCCGGGCGGCCCTGGGCCCGGTGCGTCCTTGCCAGCAAGAGCAGCAGGGCTCTCCCAAACGAAGTGGCGCTCGAAGACACGTGCAGCCCCAGTATCGAGAGCGGAGCTCAGGCTCTCCTGCGAGGTTAGCCCCCCCATCGACGGGGCATCTCCAAAGCGTCCGGGCCAGCTTGGCTAGCGCACAGGGCAGCGCTCCGGTGGGAGCAGGGGCAGGTCCGTCCCGGCGAGCGGGTTGCCTGCGGGGATGCAAAGTCAGCTCAAGATTTCGTGGAGCACGCGACCGTGCACGTCCGTTAGACGCCGGTCGATTCCGGCGCGACGTACGGTCAAGCGTTCATGGTCAATCCCCAAACAGTGGAGAATCGTCGCGTGCACGTCGTAGACCGTCGTTTGCCCTTGGACAGCACGATAGGACCACTCGTCGGTTTCACCGTAGTGCGTCCCACCACGAATCCCGCCGCCAGCGAGCCAGTTGGTGAAGCCAAAGGGGTTGTGGTCGCGGCCGCTGACCCCCTGACTGCAGGGCATACGCCCGAACTCCGTAGTCCACAACAGGATCGTGTCGTCAAGCAAGCCGCGCTGTTTGAGGTCCATCAAGAGCGCCGCCGCGGGCCGGTCCATCTCCATGCCCATGGAGCCATGGTCGCGCGCAAGATCCTCATGGCTATCCCAATTGCGTCGCGGGAAGCCGTTGTCAGCGCCACTCCAAATCTGCACGAAGCGCACGCCGCGCTCCAGTAGACGCCGCGCGGTCAGGCAGCGCAGGCCAAAGTCGGAGGTAGACGGATCATCGAGACCGTACATTTGCCGCATGGTCTCGGGCTCATCAGAAACGTCAAGGACCTCTGGGGCGCTCAGCTGCATGCGCGCGGCAAGTTCATAGGATCGAATGCGCGCCTCCAAGCGCGAGTCACCTGCGCGCTCCGCCGCGTGCCCCTCGTTCAAGGCCTTTAACAAACCAAAGGCTTCGGCATCCGACGCTTGCGTCACGAAGGAGCCATCCGGCGGAAACAGGTACGGCACCGGTGCCTTCGAACCCGGACGAATCATCGTTCCCTGGTGTTCAGCCGGTAGGAACCCAGCTCCCCAGTTTTTGGCACCGTTAGGCGGAAAGCCCCGCGAGTCCGGCAACGCCACAAAGGCTGGCAGATCCTCATTCATGCTCCCGAGGGCGTAACCGACCCAAGCTCCCATCGAAGGGAAACCGGGACTCACAAAACCCGAGGCCTGCAGGAAGGTCGCCGGGCCGTGCACGTTCGACTTGGAAACCATCCCGTGCAAGAAGGCGATGTCATCCACGCAGCGCGCTAGGTTGGGAACCAATCCGCTCATCCACTGTCCGCATTCCCCATGCTGTTTCCAACGCCAGGGAGAACGCATGACGTTACCCGGGCTGGATTGGAAGAGCTCGACCACGCCGCCGGGGTCGAAGGCCTGTCCGTCGCGCTCTTCTAGGAGGGGCTTGTAGTCGAAGAGATCGCACTGACTGGCGGCACCCGACATGAACAATTGAACGACGCGCTTCGCACGCGGCCGATGGTGCAATTTCCCCTCGAGTAGACCCTCCGCTGAGAGAATGTTCGCCAGGGCAATCCCGCCCAAGCCGCCGCCGGCTTTCCACAGGAACTCGCGCCGTGAAGGGGGATGATTCGATGCGGCCATTAATCGCTCCTTCAATCGATGTAAACCAGTTCGTTGGCGTTGAAGAGCACGCGGCATAAATTCGGAAGTCCATGGGCGGCAGCGTAGATTTCCAAGGCCGCCAACTCGTCGCTCTCCGGCGCACGCAGGAAGACCAGTTCAAAGGCCCGCTGGACGTCACCTGCGCGGTCGGCGAAGTGCTCCACCCGCCGCAATAGGAACGAATCGTTCAGGAGCGCCAAGGCCTGCAGTGGCGTCGTCGTTTCTGCGCGCACGGCGACGTGCATCGACGGATCCGCACAGTCGAAGGTCTCCATCCACGGATCCGGTGCAGAGCGCACCAGGAAGCGATAGACCGAACGCCGCAGCGCACTTGGGTCATCGACATCTTTGCGCTCGTAGATGTAGCGCGGTGAATGGTCGTCCTCAAAGGCGAAGGTTTCGAAGGCGGGACCGCCCATGGTCAGGTCCAATTCGCCCGACAGAGACAGCAGCGTGTCGCGCAATTCCTCCGCATCCAAGCGTTGACGATTCATACGCCAAAGAAAGCGGTTCTCCTCGTCGAGGGCCGCCCGTTGCGGGTCGATACTGGAGCTTTGCCGATAGGTGCTACTCAGAACGATCAAGCGGTGCAGCTCTTTCTGGGACTGCACGCCGCTGCGCAACTCAGCAGCCAACCAATCGAGCAGAGCGGGGTGTGTGGGCAGAGCCCCCATGCGTCCGAAATCGCTGGGCGTTGTGACGATGCCGCGTCCGAAGTGCCCAAGCCAAATCCGGTTCGCCGCCGAGCGCCAAGAGAGCGGGTTCTCGGGGTCCGCTAGCCAGCGCGCCAGTGCCAAACGTCGCTGGCCTTCCTGGTTGGAATCCACCAGCTCGAACGCCGCGGCTGGACCGGGAACCTCGCTTAGGGCTCCGGGTCGCGCCTTCTCTCGCAGGGCGTCCACCTCGCCGCGGTGCAACACGTGCACGGGACGCGGCTCGCGCGGCGTGACGGCGTAGACAGCGAAGGGCGCCGGAAGTCCTGATGTTTCCGCCTCCGTTTGCGCCAGGTCTGCCGTCAAGCGAGCACGCAGTGCTGCCAGCGACACGTCCTCCAAGCCCTCCGCATCCCCGAGCAGCGCCCGACTGGAGTAGCCATCCACCAAGTGGCGCATGCTCCACAGGCCGCCCTCAATGGAGTCGAGGGCACTCACATCTGCACCGCCTGCCACGTTCTGTCCGCCCTCAAAAACCTGCACCTCGGACAGGGCGAAGATCCAATCCGAGCTGCGTTCGAACAGACGCGTGGCCGTGATCCGCAGGTAGCGTGCGCGCACGGCCGCTTCCACTTCATCGATCTCAATCACAACGGGAACATCGCCCGGATTGACGTAGTCCGCCGCGCTGTGGTCCAGGATCACCCGCGGCTCCAGGAAATCCACGTCGTCCGCAAGCTCCACGCGAAAGCGCACAGGAAATCCAAATCCGGGCGTGTCCGCGAAGTCCACCGGACGCGCTGGGACGAGCACAATGCGCTCCATGTCACGCGCTTCCTTCAAATCCAACTGTACCCACTTGGTCGCATCCGGACGACCCTCGAGAGTGCTGTGCCAACCGTTGGTGGCGCTACTAGCCCCGGGCAGGGCACTTAGCTCAACGGTGAGCTGCGCCTTGCGCGCCTCCAGCTCCACACGCCGGGCGCGCACAGCCGGGTCCACATCCAACAGACGGTCCGCCCGCTCCACACCGGCAAAGACCGCCTGCAGGCCGTAGTAGTCCTCCTGGGAAACGGGGTCAAACTTGTGATCGTGGCAACGCGCGCACTGCACGGTCGTGCTCGCAAATGTGTTCAGGGTGCTGGCAACCATGTCGTCGCGATCAAGATTGCGTGTGATGTCTTTGTCCCGCGTCCCCTCACGCAACTCCATTTGCCCCACGAAATCCCAGGGGCCTGCGACAACGAATCCCGTTGCAGCCAGGGCATCGGCATCATCCGGCTCGAGTTGGTCTCCGGCGATTTGCATCTGCAAGAAGCGTGACCACGGCAGGTCATCGTTGAGCGCCTCGATGACCCAATCGCGATAGGGCCAAGCATTACGCCGGGGCTTATCCTTATCGAACCCGTGGGTATCGGCGTAGTGGGCGACGTCCAGCCAGCGGCGCCCCCAGCGTTCGCCGTAGCGCTGGGACCCGAGCAGGCGCTCGACGAGTTGCCCGTAGGCGTTCTTGTTCTTGTTTGCCACGAACTCAGCCACTTCCGATTCGGTCGGCGGTAGCCCGGTTAAGTCGTAGCTCACGCGGCGGATCAAAGTGCGGCGATCTGCTTCGATGGAAGGCGTGAGCCCGCGCTCCTGCAGCTCAGCCAAGACAAAGGCGTCGACTTCGTTTGTGACCCAGGCAGAGTCCAAGACGGGAACCTCCGGACGCAGCAGGGGCTGCAGCGACCACCAGGTGTCGGCGTCCTCGTTGGCAACGAGGGTGACGCCCTCCGGCCAAGGCGCGCCCGCCTCGATCCAGGTTCGCAGGATTGCAATTTCAGAAGCGGACAGGGGCTCTCCCCGCTCCGGCATGTCGGGCTTGGGACCCGACACCGCTTCGATCAGAGGACTCGCCTCTGGCTGCCCCGGCACAAGGACGGGCCCTGAGTCTCCGCCTATGAGGGCGCTCGCCCTACTTGAAAGCGACAGCCCACCCTTGGCCTCGTCCACCGAATGACAGGCAACACAGCGCTGCTCAAGGAGAGGAGCAACGTCACTCTGAAAGACATCCTGGGCAGACGCCCCGGGGAAAACAGCTGCAACAAGTAAGAGAGAAAGCATGACGTCCCCGCATGTTAGCGCCTGTCGCCAATTGCGACGGGGGGGAAGGGGGGTGAAGTTGTCCGGGGAGCCCTTCCCTTCGCAGATCCCCCCAGATCTCGTCAGGACTCATCAGGGCCCGATGCCCCCCCACGGCGAACCGCACGGATCAGGTGAGAATCTGCGCAGGATAGATTTACGAAGCCCGGCGGTAGTCCCGGGCAGACCGCGGCTCCATGGGCGTCTCGGTGCCCCACCACGGTCGCTCATCTATCACCCATGATCAAACGCATCACACTCCTTGCCCTTCTCACCCTCCCCTCTCTTGCTGCCTGTCGCTCAAGTCCGGCTCCTGCTGATGCTCAGTCAGACCAGGGCCAAGACCGAGTCTTCGAGATCGTTCAACTAGAACACGCCAGTGCACCCGAGGTCTCCGATGCCCTTTCAGCCCTCGTATTCGCAGCCGCCGAAGGCGGAACTCAGCCCGACATCGGCATTCAATCTGATCAGCGCACGAACTCCCTGTTACTAACGGCGACATCGAAGGAGCTGCAGCACTTGCTGCAACTGATTGAGCGGCTTGACGTCGAGCGCTAGCGGCTGACTGGGAAAGACTGCAGCCCGAGCAGTCGAGTACGGAATCGGAGTACGGAATCGGAGTACGGAGTCGATGAGCCTTCTACTTATCGGCCTCTTCGAGGAGTTCACGGAACTCCTCGGTCTTTGTCGTCAGGATCCAGGCCAACTTCAGCTGTCCATCACCGAAGACTGCTTCGACCTTGCGCGTGAAGCCCGCGTACTCGATTCCGTAGCAGTCGATTTGCGTCTGGGTCTTGGGCTGTGTGGAAAGAGTCGGGGGAATGACCTTCTCCAGGGTGTGAAAACCAACAACGTCCTTGATGGAACGGACGAACTCTTCGAGCCCGGTCCAAGGCGCAGAATCTCAGGCACCTTGACTGACTTCGCGCCGGGACGGGGGTTTCGGAAGCGCTGCTCAGATCCGGATGGCTCCAGATGAACATGTGAGCCTGGAGTGCGTCCTCGGAGAGAATCCAAACCACATTCTTATCCGGGTCCGCAACTACCCCACCGGACGTCATTGGCTAGGCGCTATGCGGCCCAATCTTGCGCTAATTCTCCGGTAAACCCGTCAACAGGTCCGCCATGGATTCGCCATGCGCCTCTAGCAGTCCGTTGAAAAACAGCAGCTTCTCGGTTGGTCTCCACAAATTGCCTGGCAAGGCGTCGGGTTCTCCGCGTAGCTGTACCTACACGGGTGGTTCCGACAACGCAGCCAGGCGATTTGTGGGGGCCGAGCGAGGAGTTGCTGTTTTTCAACGGGCTGCTAGCGACACCAGTCGCCCGTCGGAGAACGTCATGGCGAATTCCTGCACCCGGCCGAGTACACCTCTGTGGCGATGAGATGCGTTTGACTCTTCAAGGAGAGAGGCAGATAGGGCTTCTCAATCTTCACAACACGCAAGCTCCCGCACTCCCCGTGAAGCTTCGTCCGGGCTCCGTCTACGGAATCCCCAAAGGCGAGCCCAAGGAACGCATCCGCGAGTAGGTCATTCGGCGCGCCAGGGTCAACAACATGCTCCATGGACGTGGCGCCCCCGGGTTGATTAGAGGCAAAGGCAGTCAATCCCAGAAACACGACCAGCGTTCCAAGCAGGGTTCCAATGGGGCGACGAGGGGAGGTCAACATGGGAAGGGGATGGTCAAGCAAGGATCGACGAAGGCGTGTGACACCGGTTTTCGGAGAATCCGGCGTGTCGTTCGCTCGGGCGTCATCCGGCCGCACCGCCCCTGTGTTTCCCTTAGACGGAGTTCTTGGGGTGAGCCGGTCCAGCGGTCTGGGCTCCACAGGCAATCCACCGGAGGTGGTTGGGCGAGGCTGATCGCGGTCTCTCTGCCAATTGAAGAAGGCCCGATCGCGGGCAATTGGAAGCGATTCTCGGTTAGCATTCAGACCCCGTGCCTTCCATTCTTCAACACAAACAAAAGTTGCTAGCCGGCGTCGCCACGACGATTTTTCTCTCGGCCTGTGGAGATTCCCCGCAGACCGAATTCCCCAACGATGAGACTTCGGTTGTGCTCTTCCTCGTCGACACTCTGCGGGCGGATCACCTCGGCTGCTATGGCTACGAACGCGACACTTCGCCGAACTTAGATGCGCTCGCCGCCAAGGGACTCCGCTTTGAGCATTGCCTGTCGCAATCCACCTGGACGCGTCCCTCTACGGCCTCTATCCACACCGGGCTCTACCCCTCCCAGCATGGCGTTAACGTCATTGGGTCGATTGTTCACGAACGCTTCCACACCCTAGCCGAGGTCCTGCAGGGGAATGGCTTTCGCACGGCCGCCTTTGGCTATAACCCGCACGTCTTCTCGGAGCGCATCGGCTTCAACCAGGGCTTCGAACGTTTCCAGGAGATGCTGAGCCCAGGCGAGGTGGAAGACCCTGACCCCTTGCGGATGGACCATGGCGCGCGTGCACCGCGCATTGTCGATGCCGCACTCGATTGGCTGGATGAGATCGGGGGCGAGCGCTCGTTTCTCTACGTGCATTTGATCGACGCGCACATGCCCTACCAGCCGCCGTCGCCCTTCGACGAACTTTTTCGTGACGGCGTCGCGATCCCCGAACACGACGTGTGGGATCTGACGAATAACTACAGCAGCCTGTCACCAGAGGAACGGCAGCTCGTGACCGATCTCTATGACGGAGAAATCGCCTCTCTCGACCAGGAACTGGGCCGTTTCCTACGCGGCCTTGAGGAGCGGGGGCGCATGGAGAACACTCTCTTCCTTTTCGTATCTGACCACGGCGAGGAGCTAGGTGATCACGGTGGATTCGGACACGGCAACGGCCAAATGTATGACGAGATCGTGCGCGTACCCTTTGTCATGCACGTGCCCGGCCTAGCGCCGGAGTGGCGCGGCCAGGCTGTCGACTCCTTGGTTCAACAGGTCGACCTGCTGCCCACTGTGGTCGACGTTCTCGGGCTGCCGCGCCCCGACGGGCTGCCGGGCACTAGTGTACTGACCAGTGATCTCGAGCCGGCTCGCCTCCGGGGCAGGGTCGGTATCAGCGAAGTGCAAGGGGCCACCTCCTACCGCAAGGCTCTAATGCTGGACGACACCAAGTACATTCGCACTTGGCTACCCGGCACAGGTGAGGAATTCTTTGCCCTGGGAACCGATGCACAGGAACGCCACAACCTCCTGGAACAAAGTCCGGGCATTGCGAATCGACACCGCGAACTGCTCCAGCGACACATCGTCTCTTCACCGGGTCGCTATCGCTTCGACGTCCGCAACACCGGCCTCGAGCCTATCCTCGTCGAGGGAGCGATGCACACGGGCAGTGCTCCGATCGTCGAAGGCCAGCTGCGGGACGCCGAGCCCGACGACGGTCCCTACACGGTCATTCCTATCGACCTGGATGGAGTGGAGGTCGTCGCCTTTCATTTCACCTTCCAGCTAGAACCCGGCGACCACGACGGCTTGATCTTCTCGCCACCGCCCGATGCGCATGAGA
>JBLHLB010000171.1:0-8420 GCA_047618505.1 Planctomycetota bacterium | reverse complement strand
TATCTGCAATAAATAGCGTGACCTATGGGGGGGATGGGCTTAGAACCCTCACAGCAACGGGGCGCTCGGATCACTCAAAGCCCCCGATATACATCTAATCTTGAGACCAGCCCGTTGACCAGCGGGCAACCCTCCCGCCCCGGACAACGGGCGATCTTGATCATGAAGCTATCCCTTTTCCTCTCCCTGGCCGCCCTGGCAAGCCCCGTGGCCGCGAACGAATTGAATTTCACCTACGTTGACCTGGGCACCCTTACCGGCGGCAACGCGTCGGTGGCCTATGGGTTGAACGACGCGCAGCAGGTAGTTGGCTGGGCCACCATTCCCGGCTGCACAACAGCGGCTGGTCTCCAGTGTCGCCGGGCCTACGTGTGGGACAATGGAGTCCTCACAGATCTTGGGAAGTTGAGCGGCGATGAGGACAGCTTCGCCCGCTCCATCAATAACAGCGGCCTAATCGTCGGAACGTCCGAGAGTGATGTGATCTTCGGATCGGGAACCTATCACGGTGTCTTCTGGTCGGGCGGAGTCATCACTCCCCTCCCGGACCTTGGCAATGGGACGAGCTTCGCGCGGGACGTGAACGACTCAGGTCTGATCGCAGGTCACTCGGTGGACATCAGCGTTGCCCGAGACCGCGCGGTCACTTGGCAGGCAGGGGTAATCACGAACGTCGGCTCGACGGAGACCCACTCCTACAACCGAGTACAGGGGCTAAATGAGCTGGGCGAGCTGGTTGGCTTCGCCTGGAATCTCTTTAGCCCGAACGACTCCGTCGCCTTTGACGGCGCCAAGTGGTCCACGATCGGAGGCATCGACGGTCAGTTCCAGAACTCGGAGGCGAGTGATGTAAATGACAGCGGAATGGTCGTGGGACTGCAAGCTTTCCCCTCTGGGTCATGGCACGCGGCGAGTTGGCAGTTGGGTGTTTCTGGGTCCACAGACCACGGAACACTTCCGGGACTCGATACGGCAGAACTCTATGGCGTGAACAATGCCGGTATGGCCGTGGGGAGTTCCTATGACGGCGGGAACCCTGGACTAAATCGCGCCATTCTGTGGGACGGCAAGGTCCTCCATGACCTCAACGACTTCCTTCCCGCAGGCAGTGGCGTGCTTCTCTATGAGGCGCGTGACATCAACGAGAACGGCGACATCGCTGGTACCGCAGTGGTTGCTGGAGAGTTCCGTGCCTTCCTGCTGCAAAGTGGAGCAGCCTGGTCAAAGTACGATCAGGGAGCGTCCGCCTCGAACACGATTGACCTGGACGGTGCCGGCTCGACTTCAATCGGAGCGTCCTTTGATGCCATCGCCAGCAATGTCACCGGCGTCAACACCATCTTCGCCGTGTCCCTTGGGCAAGCTAGCTTCCCGCTCCTTGGAGGCGTCGGCCTGATTGATCCCACGCCCGCGTCGCTGCTACTGCTCGACCGTATTGGAGTCCAGGGCAGCCAGGCCACCCTGACCCTAGACATCCCGAACGATCCCAGCATCGTCGACATCGAGTTCTTCGTCCAGGCGCTATCGCTCGCTTCGACCGGGCCGAACGTATGGGAACTCTCCAACGGCTTGATGGCGACGGTCTGCCAGTAGAGAGGGAAAGACAGGAAGGCAAGGGCGCGGTGTTGAGTTCGACACGCCTCCGTGCCTTCCTGTCCACCGTGAGAGTCGACCTGCAGCGGTGCGACGGGGGCACGAGAGCCGCTTCGGCTAGCGCCTTTTCAAGGCATCAGCGACTTGCGTCCATGAGTGTGGTCAGGGCGTTCTGAATTGCATCCCCATAGCGGGCCTCACGGAGGGCTGGGGCCATGTCCTCCATGATGACTCTCTTGGCTAGGGAGTTGGGGATGGAAGCGCTGAGTCCATCTGCAACCTCCAGGCGCACCAGACGATCATCGAGGGCAATCACCATCAATAAGCCGTTCGAGCTGGCGAGCTGGCCGAGCCCCCAGGCTGTGGCAACTCGAAGCGCGAACACCTCGATGTCCTCACCACGAAGATCCTGGACAAGAAGCACTGCAAACTCCGCAGTCGTGACGTCCCGGTGAGCGATCAGCATCTCGCTCAGGTCACGCTTACGGCCGTCACTTAGGACTCCCGTGAGATCGGTCACCCAGCCCTCTGCCAAGGGCGTCCAGTCAGGCGATATCTGCGTCGGCGTTGCAGCCTCAAGAGCAGCCTGGCTAGCAACCGCTTGATCATTGGCCGTTGGGCTCTCCGCCGATTCGACACCGCCGGTGACACAACTCGTAGATACGGCAAGGAGAAACGCGACGACGGATAGTTGCATAGGACGCACTAGATCCCTTGCTGAACATGCGGCAGAGCAAGGGTTCCATTATTCCCCGGAAAGGAATTCGGGGTTTAACAGGGGCGAGGAAACTTGCCCCCCTGTCGAGTTTATGCTCGAAGATGTAGAGTTGACTGTTGCCCCGGGAGTGTCGGAATTAAGCCGTGCACCCCCCGGGCCCGTCCCATTCTACGCTAACTCCCAAGACAATTCATGAAGTCCACCCTACGCGTATCCGCCGTGCTGTTGATCACCGGCAGCTTGGCCCTGGGGGTCAACGCCCAGTCGAGTCAGTCCTCTGCGGCGCTCTACAACCTCCAGCCCCTCAGCGATGTCGCAGTTCACCAGGTTCCGGCGATCAACAGAGCTGCGGTGCAGCTGGAAGACGAGATGCGTCTGGAAGTGGGTGAGCCCCCGCGCTTCGCCATCCCCTACCAGGTGGACATCAACTTCGTGGACACGGCGACATGGAGTCTGACGAGCGATGACGTCGCGGTTGGACGCTTGCGGGTCAAGGCGCCCCAGGCCGTGTCCCTCAACCTCGGCTTTGGCGAGTTCGACCTTCCGCATCAGGCCAAAGTTCTAGTGCATTCCAGCCTGGACTTGGCTCTCCAGATGCGCCCTTTTACGGCGGCTGACAACGATGCCCATGGCGAGCTTTGGACCCCCGTTCTGTTGACGGACGATCTCGTGATCGAGGTCACCTTGCCGCGCTCGCAGACCAAGGACCTGCGCTTAACCTTGACGCAGATTGGCTATGGCTATCGAGGCTTTGGTGACCCCACCGCCGCGGAGTCCGGGAGCTGCAATGTAGATGTTGTTTGCCCCGAAGGAGACGACTGGCAAAACGAAATCCCCTCGGTTGGCGTGATCTCCCTTGGTGGGTCCACTTTCTGCACGGGCTTCCTGGTGAACAACACCGCGGGCGACGGCACGCCCTTCTTCATGACTGCGGATCACTGTGGCGTTCGTGCCAGCAACGCAGCTTCCCTAGTGGTCTATTGGAACTTTGAAAACAGCACCTGCCGTACCCCCGGCAGTGGCTCCAGTGGAGGGAACGGCAACGGAAGCTTGAGTGAGTTCAGCTCCGGCTCGACCTTCCGCGCCGGCCGTTCGACTTCGGATTTCACCCTGGTGGAGCTGGACGATGACCCCTCCGCCTTCGGCGTGACCTATTCAGGTTGGGACCGCTCTGGCGTTGACGCAACCTCAGCCATTGCCATTCACCATCCCAACACGGATGAGAAGCGCATCAGTTTTGAGGATCAACCCACTACGACAACTTCCTACCTGGGCAACGGCATCCCCGGCGATGGATCCCACGTCCGAGTCACGGACTGGGATCTCGGCACCACGGAACCCGGGTCTTCTGGGTCGCCTCTCTTTGACCAAAACCATCGCATCATCGGTCAACTGCATGGTGGCTTTGCTTCCTGCTCCAGCCAGACCTCTGACTGGTACGGAAAGTTCTCGCGGTCCTGGACTGGCCCGAACTCTGCAACTCGATTGAGCGATTGGCTCGACCCCATTGGGTCGGGCGCCCTGACGGTGGACACCCTATCCGACAGTGCAAGTGTGACCTTCCGCAACGGTGGCTCCAACCCGGCAAGCTATGCAGCCCTGAACCTGCCGAAAATTGGGTCGACGTTCCTGACGACCGTGGATCTCGTGGGCACAACGGGACACAACCTCGCCCTGGTCATCGGCTACACCTCGTCCTTGACTGTGACCCTAGGCGGCGGCCAAGAGCTGCTCGTCAACATCACCGACCCCGGCGGTGAAGTGCTGGGCCTTGCGGCGCTGGCTGGTCCGATTGCAGGCTTTGTCCTGGCCATTCCCAATGACTCGAGCCTTAGCGGCGTCGAGGTTTATACCCAGGCCGCCCACTTCGGTGGAGTCGTCCCCTTCGCCCTTGGCAACGCCTTGGATCTGGTCCTCGGGTTCTAATGCAACTGCACTGATCCAGCAATCAAGGGGCGCCGGCGGGAATGAATCTCGCCGGCGCCTCTTTTTGTATGGGACCCCTTTCGAAAGCATCACGTTCGAGCACCGGGGACAGGTCATTTCTGCTGATAGGATGACGGCTCGCCCATTCCTCGAGTCCCCAAAAGATGCCCCTACGATGAGCATTCGTTTCTCCCTGCTGCTGGTGCTGACCGCGCCAAGCTTCGCCCAGACGAACCGCGACGACCTGACGCCTCTGGAGATCAGCTATACGACAACCGTCGCCGAGGACCTACAGAGCCTCGACATCGTGTTGGATGTCCAGAACGTAAACCGCCCTACCCTGCGCCTGTATATCCCCGAGTGGAGTCCTGGAGCCTACGGGCTACGAGACACGGGAGATCGTATCCAAAGCCTTAGGGTGACCGGAGGTGCAGATACGGAACTCGCTCTCGTGCAGATGGACAAGAACAGCTGGAGTGTCGCCACAGAGGGGCGCGGCAACCTTCGCGTGACCTACAGTGTCCCCGGCGGTCGCAGGCGAGGAGGGCGTGGTGCGAATAGTGAGACCATCACCGGCATGAACGTCAGCGGCCCGAGCACCTACATGTACGTAGGCGGTGGGAAGGACGTTCCCGTCACTTCACGCTACATCATCCCCGAGGGTTGGAAGGTCGCCAACGGCCTCTTGCGCACGGATGATTCGAGCCTACGCCACGCCCGGGATTATGACACCTTTATCGATGCGCCCACGATCCTCGGGCACTTTGAGGAACGTGAATTCAGCGTTTACGGAACGCCCTTCACCTGTGTCTTCTTCGAGCAGGCCCAGGAGTACGACTTTGACATCGACGCCTTCGTCGCCATCGTCGAGCGCATTGTCATCAACCAAGGCCAGCTCTACGGGAGCTTCCCCTTCCCCAACTACATATTCCTGTTCAGCCTGCCCGGTGGTGGCGGACTCGAGCACTTGAACTCGACCTCAATTGGTCTTCAGGCTGGTTCACAGCGCAATGATGTAGCCGCCGGGGCGTCAGTTACTTCCCACGAGTTCTTCCACACCTGGAACGTCAAGCGTATCCGCCCGGTAACCCTGGGGCCCTTTGACTACCAGCAGGAAAACTACACCGGCAACCTGTGGGTTTCCGAAGGCTGGACCTCCTACTTTGGCGATCTGACCTTGGCTCGAATCAACCTGTGGGATCGCGAGCGCTACCTTGGGCACTTGAGCGGGATCGTAAACCGTGAACTGAATAAGCCACGGCGCAGAGACCACTCGGTAACCTGGGCCAGCCGCAACTCTTGGCATCGCTTCAACAACGAGGAGGGCTCGCGTGTCGACTACTACGGTAAGGGTGAACTCCTTGGGCTCATGCTCGACCTGAAGATTCGCCACGAGACCAACGGGACGAAGTCTCTGAATGATGTGATGCGCTTCATGAACCGTTGGTTCGCTGAGCGCAACGTTGGCTTCGAGGAAGGCGACGTGGAACGGGCCTGCACTGCAGTGAGCAACTATGACTTCTCGGAGTTCTTCGCTCGTCACGTGGTCGGCACCATGGACCCGCCCCTAGGCGAGTACCTAGCCTACGCAGGGGTTGGGTATTCCGAGGAGATCATCCCCTGCTCCTTCCCCTTCTCGTTGCGCCGTAACCGCATCGGTGGTCGTCGCTTGAGCGAGGATCCGACTCCGCAACAGCTTGAGAGTCCCCTACCCGGCGAAACACTGGCGAGCGTTGACGGCGAGGAATTCGGAGATCGCGATGAGTTCCTGAAGCAGCACCAGGCCGGAGATGTCGTGGTCCTTACTCTTGAGCGCAACGGCGAGTCACGCGAGCTCGAAGTGACCCTGTCAGAGGAAACCCGGATGATTCCAACCCTCACCTGGGACGAAAATGCCACCGACAAGCAACTCGCCATCCGCGAGGCGTGGTTGACCTCCGTGAACTAGAAGAGCGGCGCCGGTTCGCAACAAGAGAAGCGCAGCGCTCGGGCTACCCCGGGCGCTGCGCTTTTTGCTATGTGCCTAGTGCCTAGTACCTAGGGCCGGTACGGCACGTAACTCATGTGCAGCCGATCGCCGCTGTTTCTACTTCCGTACTGCAATCACGCTGTCTCGCCCTCGGAAGATAAGGATCCCATCGGAGATAGCCGGGGTGGCCATCAAAGTCTCCCCCAGGTCGTTCTGCGCCAGAACTTCGAAAGACTTGGACGCGTTCACCACGGTGACAATTCCACCCTCGCCGGAGAGGTACAGCTTGCCGTCAGCGAAAACCGGTGAGCCAGAGAAACCGTAGCTCCCGTCCCCCAGGCGTTCGCGGAAGTACGCTTCGCCGGAGATAAAGTCGTAGCAGGCCAAGATGCCAGCGTCACTGCAGGCCCAAACCAGCCCGTCGTGCACCAGGGGCGTTTGCATGTAGACACCGCGACGCTTGTTCTCCCAAAGGAGGTCGTCATCGGTTCCGTCGCGCAGGACTTCGCCCTCGGCGCCAAGCTGCACCGCCCGCAGTGGGCTGTCGGGACCGTGAGCACTCGTCAGGAACACGAGTCCTTCGTAGGCCACAGGAGTTGGTACGGGCACGTCGCCACCACCGACAAGACGCCAAAGTGACTGGCCCGTATCCAGGCTATACCCGCCGATGTGCCTGTAGCCATTCAGGACCAACTGCGGTGTGTCCTCCAGGACTACGGTTGGAGTGGACCAGGTGGATGACTCCTCGCGTGCCGTCCGCCAGACCTCAGAACCATCCGACAGTTTGAAGGCTGCCACATAGGAGTCACCCTCGTGGTCGCACTGCACAAAGACATGCTCCGGCCCGAGAACCGGCGAGCTGGCAAAGCCCCACTGGTAACCCTCTTGCCCATAATCGGGTGCGGCGGAATCTAGGTAGCCAAGCTCTCGTTTCCACAATTGGTTTCCATCATGGTCGAAGGCAAAGAGGCCCTCTGAGCCAAAGGAGACTACCACCCGCTCCGCGTCACAGGCCGGAGTTGGGTTGGCGTGGCTAGACTTGGGGTGACGCATGACCTGGGGTACCCCGCGGTGGGCCGTGCGGGTCCACAGGACGACGCCGCTAGACTTCTCCAGGCACCACAGCTGGTAGAGATGGGGCAGGTCTCCGGTCACCGAATCCCCCGCGCCATAACCTGCTGAGCCAAAGAGGCTCGCTAGCTCCGCTCGACTGCCGATCTGTACGGCGGTGGAAATGAAGACACGCTCGCCCCAGACAACGGGGCTTGAGTGGGAAAGCCCGGGGACAGGTGTGCGCCAAAGAACATTCTCGTTGTCCTCTCCGCCGAACGTAACGGGGGTGGCCGCTCCCAGGGACACGCCAGTTGCGGAGGGCCCGCGAAACTGCGGCCAATTGGCGCTGCTGCCCTGTTGTGCAGAGAGGCCAACGCTCAACAGTAGTGCCGAGAGAGCCAGCCGGACGATCCCAATGGATAGGCCAATTGGGAGACCTGTGGTTGTACCTGTAGAGATGCGCATTTAATATTCTTGTGATTAGGGCGCAGGATAGCGGTGTGCAGCGGGGTGCCACAGATTGCTAAGTCACGTCTAGGCAAGGGCTATCGAAGGCCAGGATACGTGAAGCTCTACCAGAATCTGCCGCGCGTTACCGACTCGAAACCCTGGCAGCTGGTAAATGCTCTGCCGGAAAGGCTTTGCGCTCGTAGGCTCGGGTCGTCCCCGTTGCATGCCTTGTTCTGGCCCAACCTCACGACCCAGTCCCCTAGACGTCCCATGCTCGTTGCCAGCCTACTCTTGCTTCCCCTTCTTCAGGACACGGGCCCCCCGCCGACGGTGGAGGTTGCGGCTTGGCTTGAGGCCGATGAGCTCACGGTCGGGGGCAACTACAGCATCCAGATTGAACTAGGTCTTCCCGAGGGGGTAGACATTGAAGCCGGTGGCTTGCCGGAGGCTTTGCTGCAAATTGACTGCCCCGCCTCCATCAAATTGGCTGGTCCCTACTTCGACACCTTAGCGCTGCAGGCTCGCAACGAGCATCTGATGATGCCCTACGAACGACAGTTCAAAGGCACACGTGTGGCTGTTGAGTTCGAATTGCTCTCAGCACCCGCAGCCGGCGACAGCATCGGACTCATCGTGGTCGGCTACGCGGACCCCGGAAAGGAAGCGGCAGAGGACGTCAACCCCTTCTTCTTCCGTCGCCGTTTCGAGCTC
>JBLHLB010000170.1:0-8427 GCA_047618505.1 Planctomycetota bacterium | reverse complement strand
CCCGAGAGTCCAGTCGTCAGTTCGTCCGCCGAGTCAACGAAGAGCTGGAAGCCGGTGCGAAAGCCATAAATCGGCGCGACCTCGGAGTGATCCACAAAAGCCGCCGTGGCCCAGCCCTTGGAAAGCAGGTCGACAGCGAAGTGCGGCACCTTCACCGGCAAACGCCAACGGCGTTCAAACGAGACATCTCGCTCCGTGGGCAGGTAGCGCCGAGCCACCCAGGGCTGGCAACCAGTGAGCAACGAAACGTGGGCCGGCAAGAGTCTCGGGGAACTGGAGAATGCCTGCCCAAAGACAACTCCGTCGGTGCTGAGACTGTCCAGATTCGGACTGGTCTCACGGTCGTAGCCATAGATCCCCAAGTGGTCTGCCCGCAAACCATCCACGGCCACCACCAGAAGGCCTGGGGCCGTCGCTCCGCCTGTGCGATTGGATCCAACGCAACCCGCAAGGCCCGTCGACAATCCAGCCAGGCCCAGGCCACCCTTTAGCATTCCGCCGATAGCTTTGCGGCGTGTGACCTCCTTTCGATCCTGCATGCCAAGAGGATCCCGATCTAGCGGCGTGGACACAAGGCTCGAATCCCGCCCCTGCCATCTCAGCAGATCCGAGCGACGCCTGGTTCAGCGATCGAGGGCAAAAACAGCCGCCCGCGGCACCCAGCCAAGCTCTTCACCCTTTCCCTGAATGCGAACCCATTGGTCCAATTCGTCCAGCTGCGTGACAATGCTGCCGGGATCCAGGTGGGCGACTGTGGCCATGGAGCTCTCGGGCTCACTGCGAACGGGCACGGCGTTCGCACGCAGCACCATGTGCGGATTGGGCATCTCGGGAAGCAGCGACGCGAACCAAGGCAAGGCCAGCACAAGGGCAAGGAAGGCGGTGCCTATCACTGCAGTTCGGGCCACAAGTCCGCCCCGCAGTACTTCCAGGACAATCGCAGCCAAGAATAGGAGGGCGCCGAGGAGCGCCATCAAGCGCGATTCCTCCGGTCTCCAGGCGTGCAACAGAAAGTCAATGGCTGAGGAAAGATCCCCGCGATCTGCCGGAGGCAGTCCAGACTCCGTACGGGCCAACTCGACATTTGCCCAAAGGGAGCCATCACGGGGCGCGTGCCGCAGGGCGGCGCTGTACCAACCCACGGCCGCCAGGGAATCTCCTCGGCGGAAGCTGCAGTTCCCAAGGGCACGAAGAATGCGCACACGCTCCGCAGGTAGCAGGTCGCCTTCTTCGCCTGACTCCCCAAGAGCGGCTTCGAAACGAGTGGCCGCGGGGCTGTACTCGCCCCGTCGATAGAGCTCCGTACCTTCGGCAAAGAGCAGTTCGGCACGCCCCGATTGGGTGACTACGGGTTTCGATTCACCCTCGCCTTGGGCTGCAAGCCCCAAAGCTGCGAAGAACGTCAGGCTTAGCAGGAGCACGGTCTTTTTGAGCATCGGTATTCTCATAGCCCCGCCTCCTGAATGGCCCGCGCAGCTTCGAGAATCTCCGCCGCAGGAACCGGCTTGCCCCCGCCGAAAACCGCTGCCTCCAGGCGCAGAAGAACCGCATCCAGGTGATCGACGGCCGCACTCGGCAGGCGCTGACTCTGTGGCAAGGCGGCACTCCAGTCCCGCGCCTTACGTCCTTCCCAGGCAGCGTTTGACTCCTCTGTTCGTGCCCCCAGGAATTCGGCCATGGCCGCCAAGCCCACCTCCGGCGCGAAGTCTCCGCGCAGCTGCGAGCGTAAGCTTGCCTGCGCACGACGCCGGCGTCTGAGGGCAGGTCGCGAAGGGTCTCCCGCGCGCCGACGCACCACTGTTCGTAGCCCCAACAGGAGCAGCGGCATCCCGAAGAGTGTGCCGGCAACGAATGCATCTCCGGGCACCGCGCGGGGCGCGGAACGGCCCTCGGAAAGAGGGCGATCATCCAGGTCTAGGATATCCCGAGTCGTCTCTAACACACTCTCGCCTGACAGCGCGCCAACTCCCTCGAGGGGTCGTACTCGAATCGGAATGGCATCCGTGGCCAGGTTCACGTAACGCCCCTCGAAGGGGTCGTAGACCGTCAGGGAGACAGGGGGGATCTCGACCGCATCTTCGGATTGCGGCGCAATGTCGTAGGTCACCCGGCGTCGATCCGCATTCTTCTCCTCGGTTTTTCCATAGGCGCGGAAGTTGCGGAAGGCATCCAGCAGTCCGAGGTCCGGCGGATCGAAAAACTCCAGGTTGCCTTCGCCTTCCCATTCCACGGTCAACTTGATCGAATCGCCCACGAGCACGTCGCGCGTGTCCGTGCGCGCACGCACGCTGATATTCCCCACGGCCCCGCCGAAGTCAACGGGTTGGCCTTCGCTCGGGAGTGGTAGGACTTCCACGTCAAAAGCGTCGGCATAGACAAAGTAGGAATCAATCTTGCGCGAACGGCTGCTGAGGAATCCGCGCTGTTGTCCCAGGCGCCCAAACTCCGCGTGACTCATCCCGATTTCAAGGGTGCCGGAACGCACGGGCAGGACGCGACGTTCCAAGCGATAGACCTGGAAGGTCTTGCCATCGCGTTGCTGCAGGCCGACGGATTCCGCCTGCACTTTATAGCGACCGCTGACCTGTAGCTCCACGGAGCTCGAACCGGGGCTTTGCGGCCGCCCCTCCAGGGGAACGGTCCCCGGAAGCTCCCCCCACCAGGGCAGGATCGGCTGCAGGAAATTCATGTTCTCGTCGATGCCAACGGTCAACTCGATCGTCAGTGGCTGCCCCTCCACCACCCGCGTAGCGCTGGGACGCACCTCTAGGAAGCCGAGATCTTCACCCTTCAGGTCGCGCACCACGCGCAGACCCAGGGGTCGCGTTTCCATCTGCTTGCCGTTCAGGCTCAGGACGAAACCGGGGATCGTGTAATCCCCTTCTTCCACGGCCCGCAGACTGAGCTCGAAACGCACTTCAACCCGGGCACGTCCGTTGCTGAAGCTCTGATACAGGCCCTGCTGTGCGCGCCCGAAGGTCAGGCCTTCCACCGTGGGGATGGTCACAAGCGTGGCATCCCGACTCCCGACCGCAGCAATGGTCACGGTTGTCGTTTCGCCAAGTCGAACGACGCCGGATTCCAGGGTCGCCGTAACGAAGGGACCTCGACTCGACTGCGCCAAAGGCAATGTGAGAAGCGGTAACTGCAACAGGACCAGAATCGCAAGGAGCAGACGCGCGCAGCGAGGCATGGGGAATGTTCTTTGGGGGATCGTCATTTCTCTTACCAATCACGCGCCACCGGCACACGCCGGGAAGCACGCATTTGAGCGCGAATGCGCTCCCGTTCCTTCTCAAGTTCTTCCAGTCGATCGAGCAAGCGCATGGCTTCCTCGCGGGTCAAGGTGCGCTCCTCGGGAATCTCCTCGCCGGCCGCTTCGTTGGCCTCGGGTTCGCCCTCCGGGGTTTCCCCTTCGTCGGGCGGTTCCTCTTCGCCCTCTTGTTCTTCACCTTCCTGCTCTTCGTCGGACTGGTCCTGATCTTCGGGTTGATCCTCCGAGGGTTGTTCCTCGTCGCTATCCGAAGGTTCCTGGTCTTCGCCCTCTTCTTCAGAGTCCTCTGACTCCTCACTATCCTCCGAGTCTTCCCCTTCCTCCGACTCCTCTTGGTCTTCTTGCTCCTGCTCCTGCTCCTGCTTCTCGCGCTCCGCTTCGATTTCGTCGAGCTCGCGCAGACGACGTTGGATCCACTCGAGATTCGCCCGAGTGTCTTCGTCCTGCCAATCCAGGCGCAGTCGCTTGATCAGACCGGCACGGGCCTCGCCAAAGCGGGTGCGGGCCAGCTCCAGGGGATCCTTTTCTTCCTCCTCCTCTTCCTCTGCGCCAGGGGCTCCCGGGGCTCCCGGAACCGGCGGCATGGCCGCAGGCGGTGCGACACCGGCGGCCTCCATCACCTCGGGGATCTGGGCGAACCAGTTCTCCGCGGCGGCTAGGTCTGTCCAACCGGCAGCGTAGACAGCATCAGCGCGCAGTTCACCGGGCCCGGCGAGGGCCTGGGAGGAGGCGAAATCGGCCCGGGCGGCGCGGGGCCAGTCGGGATTTAACTCCTCCCCTTCCTCGAGGGGCAGGGGCATCATCGCGAGGAGCAATCCGCGACCGAAGTGCACGTCCGCACGCGCTCTGTCCGGATTGAGGTCGGCGTCCCCCAAGAGGTCATCCGCTTGAAGCAGAACTTCCCCAAGCTCCATAGCGCGCACACCGCTAGCAAAGCTCTGCAGGTCCGCGTGGAAATCCCGAGGTCCTTCGCCAGCACCAAGACCTAAGAGGGATAGAAACAAGATCGATGCCTTCATGAACCGTGCCCTTGTGGACCTTGCCCTTGTAGACCCTGCCCCCTGCGCTCGCGCAGCCCCGCTTCACCAATCATGCACAACAGTCCGAGCAGCAAGGGCCACTGGAAACGATCGTGGGGAATGCGCTCTTGCCCAGCGAAGACTTCGCGTCCTTCGATGCGAGACATGCGTTCGCGGTAGAGGGTCTCGAGGGGCGCCGCCGAGTTCTCGGTGGAGAGATAGGCGCCCTTGGTTTCCTTTGCCAAGCGCTCCAGGGTGGTTCCGTCAAGGCGCGTAACGACCTCTTCGCCATCCGGTCCCCGCAGGAAACCCTGGACTCCGCTACGAAGGAGGACCGGGATCTTTCCACCGGCGCTGGTTCCGACTCCGACCACAAAGACGCGAATGCCGCGGTCCGCCGCAGCGCGCGCTACCTCGAGGCCACGACCCTCAAGGTCCTCGCCGTCCGTCACGATAACGATCGCTTCGTTCGATCCCGTGCGTCCGTCGAAGAGTGCGAGAGCGCGCTCCAGGGCAGCCGCAAGGTCGGTTCCGCCCAGCCTGTTATCGAGGGCCGTGACATGCTCAAGCAGTCCCTTTAGGGCCAGCACATCGTTGGTCAAAGGAGAGATATCCCGCGCGTCACCGGCAAAGGCAATCAACGCTGCACGGTCACCGCGCAGGGCATCGAGTAGGCCGCGAACCTCACGGCGCGCGCGTTCGATTCGCGAGGGGCGCAGGTCCTCCGCCAGCATGCTTCGGGAGGTATCGATGCAGATCACAACATCGATCCCACGGGTCACCGTTTCCCGCAGGGTGTAACCGCGCACAGGCCCCATGGAGGCCAGTATCAAGAACGCAAGGGCCGCCGATCCCAGGCACAGGCGCAGCAGACCGCGGCCGAAGGATCGCCGGGGAGCGAAGCGATTACGCTGGGCCGCGTGGGTCATGCGAGACAGAAGCTTACGCCGGGCCCTCAAGCCTCCTATGCCAAGCAGGAGCACGACCACGGCAAGGGGCAAGGCCAGGGCGTAATCGCCGCGCAGGAAGTCGAAACCGAGGACCGCCATCAGAGCACTCTCCGGGCCCAACTGGCGTCGGACAGCCAGGCTAAGGCGTAGAGCAGGAGAGCCGGCAACAACAACTCAAAGTAGAGGTCGAAGGTTTCCTCATAGCGCTTCTGCTCCCGTGGGGTGCGCTCAAGCTCTTCGATCTCGGCGTAGATCTGCTCCAACTCCTCAGGGTTGCGGGCCCGGAAGAAGCGGCCGTCGGTCATTTCTGCTATCGCCTCGAGCTCGCGAGTGTCCGGCTCCTGACGAGTGGGCACCGCACCTCGGAACGGGTCCTGCACATAGAGGTACTTGGCTGCGAAGACCGTGTAGACCTTTACGCCTTCTTCCGCCGCAAGCTCCGCGGCTTCCATGGGCATGATCGCGTCAACATTGTTCTCGCCGTCGGTCAAGAGTACGACGATACGCGACTTTGCTTCGCTCCCAGACAGAACGGCGACTGCCTTGGCCAAGGCGATCCCGATGCCGGTCCCGTCTTCGTCTCGAACCTTCACAAGCTCGATATCCGCAAGGAAGCTACAAAGCGCTTCCGCGTCCAGGGTAAAGGGACACAGCAGTTCTGGGAAACGAGCAAAGGTAAGGAGCGCAACCTTGTCTGCGGCCCCTTCACGATCCCCTGTTCGTCGTGTAATAAAGTCCGCCAACACCTCCTTGACCACATCCAACCGGCTGGAACCGCGCCGCATGTCGTCGAACTGCATGGAGCCCGAACGATCCACGACAGTGACGATGTCGACGCCCTCGGAAGTGTCCGCATGCTCGACGTTTTGGCGCACCGGTCGCGCCAACGCGAGGACCACCAAGAGGCCAGCGCAAAGGGCACAGACACGCGGAATCCAAAGGAGCTTCTGACGGGTGCTACGGGGGAGATCCGAGGCCAGAACTGACACGCGACCCGTGGCACGTCCCGAACGCGAACGCCCCCACCAGGTCGCCAATAAGACGACGGGCACCAGCAGCAAGAAGTAGGGATTCGAAAGGGCAAAGTCGCCCCAGAGAGAGAGTCGAGCGGCGCCGGTACTGGCGGTGCCTCCGGCGGACTCCTGGAATACTGCGAGGAAAAAGATGTTCACGCCACCTGCCCCTCGTTCTCTGATTGGCCGCGGCGTTGCCCGACTTCCACCAGGAGTGCTCGCACTTGCCGCTGCAGTTCCTCGGCCGCGAAGGAGCTAGGGCGCTCACCGGCAAAACGCACACGCTCGCAATCGTCGAGGGCCCGCTTGATGCCGTCGAAGAGCTCGCCGCCAATCCCGTCCTGATCGGAGATCGCCTGGAGCCATTCCCCTTCGGTCAGAGACACGCGCCGTTTCCCGGAGCGACCATCCACGGACTCACGCAGCAGCTGCGCCCAAAGGTGGTGACGCTCGGAGACTTCGGCACCCTCCGCCACCTGGGCGTCGAAGCGTTCAATCGCGCTGGGTTGGGCAGCGACGCTCGGGCCGCGCCTGCGACGGATCACGAGAACAACAACAAGGATCGCAAGGGCCTGAAAGATGCAGAACCCCACCAAGGCGAACTGCCAAAGAGCCCAGCCCTCCTCGATCGCGAGGGAGGCCCCGAAGTCCGCGGGCAAACCAGGCAGGGGGCGCGGTTCGGACTCGTCGTCGCGCAGGACGCCCACGATTCGCAGTCGAACAGGCTCGGGGACTTCCGCCAGGTCCTCACCCGGCAGGAACGAGACCAGGCGACTGCCCGGCTCGAGGGAGACTAGGCTCCAGGTGAAACGCACGCCCCCGGATGTGGGCGTCGTCGCTTGATCTAAGAGGACCCAGGAATCATCAAGGTCCGGCGTGCCCGGATCAAAAGCAGTGGGATCTTCGAGTTCCAACGTGAGCTGGAACGGCTCCCCCACCTCAACTTGACTGGCATCGACGCTCAGGATTTCCTGGGCGAATGAAGGCGACGCCAGGATGGAAAGCACCCAGACGACAGCGGCTGACTTTAGTCCCTTCACGCGAGACCTCCACGCATTGCGCGGCGGCGGAAGGCGGCGACCAAAGCATCGGCCGGATCCTCGTCCGTGCGCACCTCGACGAGGTCTACTTGAGCGCGGCGCGTGCAATCCACCAGGCTTCCCCGCCGGGCCGCGGCGCGCGACGCCCAGATCTCGCGCACCCGTGCGCTGGAGGTATCCACTTCAACGGGATCGCCCTGGCCAAACTCAGACTCCATGCCCTCAAGGAGCATGATCCCCGCATTAGGCAAGCGCTCCTCTAGTGCGTCGTAGACCCGCAGGCACATGACGTCGTGGCGCTGGGAAAGCTTCGACAAGGCATCCGTCCAATCCCCGCGCTCCGCATCGAGGAAGTCCCCGATCACAAAGACAATAGCCCTGCGCTTGAGGTGCTTGAGCGTGTGTTCGCATACGGCCGCAAGCCCGGTGGCCTCGCCCCTGGTCTGCCGCGCCCTTGGCTTTGGTTGGGGAAAGAACACTTCATGCACAAGTCGTTGCACGTGGGCCGGTCCGGTATCGGGTGCCAAGTGCTCCCCGGGGACATCGCTAAAAAGCGTCAATCCGACCTGATCGTGTTGACCAGCGGCGGCAAAGGCCAGGAGCGCGGTCAACTCAGCGGCGACTTCGCGCTTGGAACGCTCCGCCGTTCCGAAATTCATGGATGCACTTGTGTCGACGATCACCTGCAAGACCAACTGGCGGTCCTCGATGTAGCTCTTGACATGGGGCTCACCGGTGCGCGCCGTGACGTTCCAATCAATTGTTCTCACCTCGTCCCCAGGCTGATAGGGGCGCACCTCTTCGAACTCCAAGCCTGCCCCGCGGAAGCGCGAGCGATAGGCGCCCTGCAAAGCGCCCTGCACGGCGCCGCGTGTACGCACCTGAATCTGTCGCACCCGCGCCATGCGCGCCGGTGCCAACAAGGCGGGCTTCGCCACAGCAGGATCCTGGCCCCACCGATGATTACGCTTCGGGCGTCTCACCTCAGGGAACCGGGACCGTCTCCAATACGCGCTCGATCAAGTCCGTGGAGGTGCGCCCCTCGGCCTCGGCTTCGTAGCTCGGCATCAACCGGTGCCGAAGCACGTCCGTGGCCACGCGCTTCACATCCGCCGGCGTCGCAAAGCCGCG
>JBLHLB010000169.1:0-8468 GCA_047618505.1 Planctomycetota bacterium | reverse complement strand
GTGCTGACACAGCCCTTGGCGAGCAGGGCCGGCCAGAAGCCGATGATCTCGGTGGCCTTTGGGCGGCCGCCGGCGAAACCAGTCACCCCCGGCGGACCGCTCGTGACCAGGGGGACAAGCTCCATGCCGAAGCGATTGACCTTGGTGCGATCCGGGCCCTTGACGCCCATGCGCAGGACGATTTCCTCGGCCTCGGGGGCCGAGGTGCCATCGATCCCGGCGTGGCAAACTTTGGCGCCCAGGAATTCAACCATGCGCTCTTCGGGGGCGTAGGTGAATCCGTCTGACTCCAGTCTCTCCCAAACGATTTCCGCTGCGAGCTGTGCCTTTTCAAGGGCATCAGGTCCAGAGATGGTGAGTTGGCCTGTGGCCTTCCAACCGTCTTCATAGCTGATGGAGACCTTGTAGGTGTCGGTGGGGGAAGTGCCCTTGACGCCACTGACACGGACGCGATCGGGACCCTCTTGCTCGAGACTAAAGCTGGTGAAGTCCGCTGTGCAATCGGGGCCGAGGTAGCGATTCGGATCGCCCATCTCGTAGACAAGCTGGTGGCGCACTGTGTCGAGGGTCACAAGACCGCCGGTGCCATCGTGTTTTGTCACCACAAAGGTTCCGTCCGCTTCGGCTTCTACGAGTGGATAGCCAAGTCGGGCCATATTGGGGACGGCGCGCCAGTCGGTGTAGTTGCCGCCAGTGCACTGAGCACCGCACTCCAGGATATGTCCGGCGACGGTGCCAGCTGCCAGGAGGTCGAAGTCGTCGGGCTTCCACCCGAACTCATGGATCATCGGGCCGAGTACCAAGCCGGGGTCGGTTCCCCGTCCGGTCAAGACAATGTCTGCGCCTTGGTCGAGTGCCTCGGCGATGGGGAAAGCCCCGATATATACGTTGGCGCTGCTAACCTTGGCGCGCACGTTTGAGAGCGAGTCGCCAGTGTCCATGTTCGCCATGGCCTCACCGCTCGCCAAGAGATTGTCCAAGTCCCCCAGGATGTCGTCGCCCTCAACCACGGCGATGCGGACACCCTTGACGCCATGTTTGGCGATGACTTCCAGCAGCGCGTCTTTGCAGGCGTGGGGGTTGACGCCGCCTGCGTTTGCGATCACGCGGATGCCCTTCTCGCGCATGCGCGGCAGGATGCGATCGATCAGTCGCACGAAGTCTGTCGCGTAGCCCGCATCGGGGCGCCGCGACCGCTGCTTCTGCATGATGCTGAGCGTGACCTCCGCCAGGTAGTCGAGGGTCAGGTAATCGAGGGGGCCCTCTTCGACCAGGCGCACGGGGCCCAGGATAGAGTCACCCCAGAAACCTTGGCCATTGGCGATGCGGACGGGGCCTTTCTTGGAAGCTTGCTTGGACATGGGCCGGAGAGCTTACCTGGGCCCGGCAGGAGAGGCGAATCCTGCCCTGTGGTGTCACATCAACTTTGAGCCCGGGGACCCCATGGGGCGACCAAGGGCCCTCAATTCAGACCGTGGACCGAGCCGGAGCCAGTGCTGACGGAGCTGTCCTTGACCTCGGAACTGCGCGCGTCCACATCCCCCGAGCCGGTGTCTGCCTCCATGAACTCGAAGCTGCTCCTTTCCAGTCGGACGTCTCCGCTCCCAGTGTCGAAGGAGCCATTCCGTGCCTGGACACCCCGGACGTCGATATCGCCGGAGCCGGTGTCCACCAGCAGGGCAGAGCAGCTGAAGGAGACGGCGCAAACATCGCCGGAGCCTGTGGCGAGGACCACCCGGGTGGGCGACCCGACCTTTTGGACCAGGACGTCACCGGAGCCGGTGGAGGCAAGGAGGTCGGCGGTAACGCCTACTTCCTCGACGATCACGGTGCCGGAGCCCGTGGACAGCGTCAGGGCCTCGGACGAGCCATTCAGGAAGACCTCCACGTCTCCAAGGGCAACGTCCTGACCACTCTGTGAACGGACCTGAAGCTCGCCACCCTCAAACACGACGTAGGCATCGCCGGGGATTTCTTCCCGGACGACCACAACCATGCGAGCGGGGCCGGTGCTGGCCTGGACGTGCACATCGCCGGAGCCCGTATTGACCGTCACAGTGGGGCAGTCAGCGGGCAGCTCGATGGTCTCCACGTGCTCATGCCGCAGATTGGAGTGCCAGCCCCAGGATCCTGAGTCCCCTCCGATGGAAATCACACAGCCGCTAACGATCAAGAGGGCAGATGCCAGGAGAATTTGGTGCAGGGTACGCATGGAGAGCTCGTAGTCGTAGCGGGGCAATCGGTGGAGGGTGGCCCAACAGGGCTCGGTCCGAAGTCATACGGAAACTTCCCCGGGGCATTACAAGGAATCCCTTCCGAGGACGAGGAGCCGGGGCAGAATAGGAGAGTGATGAAACCTCTCGTCCTGGTCACCGGCTTCGGTCCCTTTGAAAAGCACGCTGAGAACCCCTCGGGGGAGATTGCCCTTGGTCTGGCCAAGACTCCGCCCCCCGGTGTCGATGTGGTTGGGGTTGTTCTACCCGTTAGTTTTCGACGGGTGGCTGCTTCCATGGAGGAGGCCCTGGCGGGCTTGAATGGGCGCCGGCCAGACCTAATCCTCAGTCTTGGCGTGCACTCCCGCCCAGGCTGGCGGGTCGAAGGATGTGCCCGTGTTCACCTCACGCGCCGCGGCCGTCCTGACAATGACGGGGTCGACGCCGTGGATGCGATGGACGTCTCGGGGAAAGCCGAATGTGAGCAAGCCCCGCTCATGACCGGCCTGGACGCGGGGGCCTTAACCCTATTGCTCCAGGAATTGAGCCCCGAACCCGCCGGGCTTTCCTGGAACGCCGGTGGCTATGTTTGCGAGTGGGCCTATGCCCAGGGCTTACAGCACGCGCAGAAGCTCCAGTCCAACGCGCTTTTTGTCCATGTTCCCCAGTCTCATTTCACGAGTATTCCCGTTCAGATTGAGCGCATGGGTGGGCTGCTCGTGGAGGCATTGAAGCAGCTGCTATAGGGCGAGTTCGAGCTGCGGTCGTCCTTCGGCATCTTTCGGACTCGACAGTGCAAAAGTCCGAAAGTCCGCGACGATGTCCGGAAGACATAGGCCCATGTAGTCGCCGTTTGCTTCGTCGTTCACCGACATCAGGCGCGCGGTTCCCAACTCCATCAGTCGGGCCAAGCCGCGCGGTTGCCCCATGCGCACTTTGAGGCAGGCGGCGGCGCATTGAATGAGCCCCTGGAGGTGATTGGCCTGCTGAGCGTCGTGCTTCGACGGGTGCCAAATGCTCTCCCAGGCTTCGTGGGCCTCCCACAGATACCCGTGGTTGTAGAGATCCACACCAAAGAGGTAGGGCTGGTTCTCGCGCCAATCGGCGGGGGGCAAATAGGCCGCGGGGGCCTCCTCTTGTTCAAAGGAGTGCCCCCGCGGATCACGGGCGGGATGTGGATCGCGCCCCGGCAAGAAAGCATAGGGAGGGAAGACTCCGCTGGGGTTGTATCGCACCCCACCGCCGGATTGTTCCGAAGTCATGTTCCTGTGCCCAGAGAATGCCCAGCGATTACTTAGTTTGAAGAGGTCGAAGGGGAGTCCTACTCGACCTCGACGCCGCTAACCATGGTGCCGGACATTTCGATGCTGGCGTCGATGGAGTGCTCTTCACCGTCTTCTTCAAGGCTGGCGGCCAGGTCGAAGGCGAAGCTGAAGTCAGCGCTGAGTTCCATGGAGTGGACCAGACCGGTGGAGGTGTTCCATACCAAGAGGCCTGTGCCTTCAAGGTCGGCATTTAGGTCAGCCGCGGCGAAGTCGATCGGGGGCATTTCCTCGCCCTCGTTCTCGGCGATCGTGGCGATCACGTTGCCAATCATCTCGGAGAGATCTGCCGCCGCGGTAACCTCGACGACTACTTCGATGTCGGCAAACTGCATGCCGTCTTCCTCGCGCATACCCTTGAGGGTGCAGGTCATCGCGCCCTCGTACATGTCCTTCATGGTGTCCATGAAGTCGTCGTTCATGAACTGATCCATGAGCTCCATGTCGACTCCTTCCATATCCTCGGGGACGATCTTGAGGGACTGAGCCTGCATGGCGAGCTCCATCATGGTCTCAGGATCAACGGTCCAGGAATCGCCAACGGAGACGGCTCCGGAGGGGAGCAGGGAGCGCATGCTGAGGTCTTCGATCAAGTCCTCAAGCAAGGCCTCGTCGCCACCTTCGTCCTCATAGGCGACGTCGTAGTTGCCGTTGTCCTCGTTCCAGGTGTAGATCACAGTCGCCCCTTCAAGCTCACTGGAGGCGGGGATGTCCTCGGAAGTACCACCCATTTCCATGGCGATGTCGACGCTCGTGTCGGTGGACAATGAGTTGAAGGTCCGCTTCAGCTTGACCGGACGTCCGTCAGCCACACCATAGTAAGTGTCGGTGATGTTGATGTTGGACTCACTGGTCATCGACATTTCGAAGGCGCCCAGCATCGCGGCCATGTCTTGGCCGTCGACCATGATCGCCATGTCGTCCATCGTAAACTCCACCTCGGAGGTTATGGACGTCGTGATGGATGCCTCCTCTGCGGGAGCAAAGGCAAGCTCTTGCTCCACGGCGAGCGGCGCGAATGCCATCAAAGCCGGCGCGAGGAGGGCGGGGTGAGTCAGGGAGAAAGTCTTCATCGGAATACGGGGCCGCCTACGCGGGATGGGGAATCGTGTTCTGAGCCCGCGGCGATCCAGGGATGGACCCATATGCGCGGGAAGCTAGTTCTAATCAGGAGCCCTCTTCCGAAGACCCCACTATCTCGAAGCGTCACCGGGCTAAGGCCCAACAACACTCGTTGTTCTCATCTACTCCCGTGCCCAAGGCCCGCGAGCACATCTACTATTCAACTACCGACCGAAGGAGCCGCGAACTGACCCCGTCTCAACGCCATCAGGCGTTGAACCAGGAATATGTGATGCCGGAGGCCCCGTCTCAACGCCATCAGGCGTTGAACCAGGAATATGTGATGCCGGAGGCCCCGTCTCAACGCCATCAGGCGTTGAACCAGGAATATGTGATGCCGGAGGCCCCGTCTCAACGCCATCAGGCGTTGAACCAGGAATATGTGATGCCGGAGGCATCACTCACTCGCCTGAGCTCATCGAAACGTCTTGCGTTCCGGCAAAGGTCATCGCTTGTTCCATGGACATAGCGCCCATGCCGGGGATCTCCAGGGCCATGGCTTGTTCGATCAGAAGCTCGACCTCGCCGGACAATTGGCAGGAGTGGGCAAGACCGGCCTGGAGGTTCCAGAAAAGCTCGCCTTCCCCTTCGTATTCGAATTCGATGTCGAAGGACTCGATCTCAACCGTCACACCTTCCATGGGCATGTCTGCGCCTTCGATGGCATCCGCCATCAATTCGGAAAGGTCGGCGGCGGCGGTTACGCCAAACTCCAGGGCGATGACGGCGACCTGGATTCCATCGACGTCGCGCGTGCCTGCATAGGTCGCTGTGACCGTACCTTCGATGTCCTCGAGGAACTGGTCAGGGCTGGGCTGGGGACCGGCGCCTTCCATGCCGGAGGAGTCACTGTCAACGGGCTCCAGCTTGAGCGAGCCGCCGGGGGCCAGAAGCGTGCGCAGCGCCACCGGCGAGACGTCCCACGTGTCACCCTTGTCGACCTGTCCATCGGGCAGAAAGCCGTTCAGGGTCAGGTTCACGCTGAGGTCCTCAAGCAAATCGGGGTCGCCTTCCTCACCATCGAAGGCCGCGTCATACTCGCCCGACTCAGCGTTCCAGTTGAAGACAACAGTCGTGCCCTCAAGGCTACTCTTTGATTCGGCGTCAACCTCGCTTTCCCCAGTCATCGCGTTTGAGGTCGATGTGCTGGTTGTGCTGCCCAGGGAATCGAAGCTGCGCTTAAGAGTTGTGGGGCGGGCGCCATCCATGCTGACGAATTCGTCCGTCACTGTGATGGATCGAACCGTGTTCATGCTTATCTCCATGTCTCCGAGCATGGCGGGGTCCATTTCCTCGCCGTTACGCGCGATGGACATGTCGTCCAGGGACATGGAGGAGCTCTCTTCGAAGGTCATCGTGACCATGGCGCCATCAGCGGGATGAAAGGTTATTTCATCGGCGGGCGTCGAGAAGGCAAGCAGGGCAGGCCCAACGAGGAGGGGGGCCCAGGAGATGCCCATCAGCTTGTTCTGACGGGGTAAACGGGGGCGCTTGCTGTAGGGCTGATTCATGGATGGGGAGCGACAGGTTCGTCGCGGAGCTCAGCGCTTGGGGGCACGCTGAAAAGCGGAAGGGGGGCGTCCGGAAGCCTCTGTACGAAGCGTGTGCGGGAAGATTCGTAGAGAAATCGCATCCTCACGGGAAGAAACCGGCGCCGATGGAGGGCGGGATTCTACTGTCCGAGGGCCCAATTACAGGCCCCTAGAGGCCCCAAGCCGAAGATATGCCCCAGGACAGCTGCCCTGGATCTTCCACCGGACCCAGAGAGGGTGTAGACACTCTCCTTTTCAGGGCCCGGATGGCGAGCAGCGCTGCCTGGGGCCAGGACCGAATTCCACACCCAGGTCAACCACAGGAGGTTGCGCAAGTGAAGATCCGTATCGAGTACTGCGGCATGTGAAACTACGAGCCGCAGGCAGCCGGTCTGGCCGCCGAATTGAAGATGTGCTTTCCCGAGGCATCCACCGAGCTCGTCAAAGGCTCCGGTGGGGCCTTCGAAGTGACGGTCGAGGGGAACCTGGTCTATTCCAAGCTCGCCACGGGGCGCTTTCCCGCCTATCAGGAAATCCCGATGCTGTTGGGCTGATGCTTGGTCGTTCCAGGCCGGCGGAGACAATTTTCCTGGGCAGTAGGGGGCGGGCTGCGCTCCTGAAGCGTGCCTCCGCGGCAGAGTCCACCTCCATGCGGGAGTCCTGTGGCCTTCTCCTGGGTCGCAGGCAGGCTGAGCGAAGAGACGTCCTCCTGATTACCCGGTGCCGGAATGTCGCCCCGCAGTCCGCTCATTCGCATGGATCTCCGGGCGTAGTCGAGCTCGATCCCGGACATCTGGTTCGTGCCGCGGGGCTAGCGGAGTCTCGTGGGTTGACTGTCCTGGGGACCTGGCATACACACCCCGGAACCGCGGGAGCACGGTCCCTTTCCCTCGCCGACCTTGGCCTCCTCTGGGACGGCGCCGTTGCGCTCGTTGTTGCCCCGAGTGGCCCTTGCCCGGGGCTCTCGGCTTGGACGTTGCAGGCAGGACTCATCTGTCCGCTAAACGAGATCATCGAGAAACGCAAACGGGCGGCCTGAAGCCACCCGCTGCGCTACCTCACAAGAGCCATGGGCGTGCTAGCCATCGCCGACATCTGCGTCGGCAGGCAACCGCTCAAGGAAACATCGCTAGAAGTAGAAGATATCCTCGGCCTCGCCGAAGCCCCCTTCAGCGCCGTCCGCGCCATAGCTTAGGACGCTGGGCCAACTTTCCGCGTCCGCCGGCGCAACGTAGATGACTGCGTTGCCCCAGGGATCGAGGGGCACGGTGTGCATGTGAGCGGCGCTGGACTTAGGCGTTTGCATGAGGTCTGCGAGTGAAGCAGGCCAGGCATTGTTCTCGTCGTGGTAGGCAACGATAGCTGCGACGACGGCATCTCCCGCAGAGGTGTCCTGATTGGAATCCTGCCCGGGTTCATCCATGGCCACTTGAAGGTAGATTGGCGGAGCAGAGGACTGGGATTCGAAGGACTGTTCAGCTGCCGCCGTACCCAGACCAAAAAGCAACGCGACTCCCAGATAGGAGTCAGCCAGGCCGCCGATGCCCACAAGCCACGAAGCGTCAAAGGTACCGGAGGTGCCCATGACGTCGCCGTCCCAGTAACCCAGGACAAGCGACGGCTTGGCATTGGGTACGAGATCCATATAGGGCGGGACCACCGGTGTCTGCTGATTACTGGCTACGCCGTCGGGTTTCAGGATCAGGTTATCGAGCGCCTTCCCAAGGAGTCGCACGATGCTGTAGCCGCTCTCTAATTGCTCCGGCGTGTTCATCCACTGGAGGCTGATGAACTCACTACGTCCGAGCCTCTCAAAGGCCTCGCGGAATCCCGGCTGATCCAGGATAGATGGGCTACCGGTGCGGCCCTGCTGGGCGGCTGTGATCGTCGATGTGGGGAACAACGATGCGTAGAGCCAGCCGTCCGAAATCAGAAGACACGGCTCCACGGGAATGGGGAGTTGGGGGAACACGATGCGCCAGCCGTGGGTGTCCGATGACGTCATAGTCCAAGGCTCAATTCGAACGTGGCCCTCGGTTTCCTTTTCCATTTCGCCGGATGCCAATTCCACGAGCTTGTTGAGGGAGTTGGTCAAGGTCTCGGCGTCGTCCACCGAGGCAAACAGGGTCGTACTGAGGATGCCACCACCGGTTTCAGGTGACGCGTAGACTCCCATGCTGTTGCCAAGCGGCTCCACCAGGTCCACAGCGATGTCGAGACCCGTCATCTCCGTCACCATCTGGAAAGGATCGTCGTTTCCCCCGAGCTCATCGGCCATG
>JBLHLB010000168.1:0-8543 GCA_047618505.1 Planctomycetota bacterium | reverse complement strand
CCCGACGCCCACTTGATCTAGCGGCAAGCAGGAGTACCAAGACCATCATGCTCACCAGAAGAAACCTACTCGTGGCCGGCGTCCAAGTCTCTGCCGCGTGTTTAGCCGGACCGTCCCTTGGGGCCCGTTCGGTCTCAGTGGCGGCCCGTGGTCAAGATGAGCGCGTGCTAGTTGTGCTGCAACTCACTGGCGGCAACGACGGATTGAACACGGTCGTGCCCTTCGGCCAGGACCAGTACTATCGATTGCGCCCGAATCTCGGCCTGGCCAAGGGCGCGTTGCATCGTCTAGACGACATGCACGGACTCCATCCGGCCATGGGCGGCATGGCCGAATTGTTTGGGGAAGCAAAAGTTGCGGTCATCCAGGGCGTCGCTAATCCGAGCCCAAACCGTTCGCACTTTCGTTCGATGGAGGTCTGGCACACGGCGGAACCGAACAAGCCCGTGGGCGACATTGGCTGGCTTGGGCGCCTGAGCGATCAAATCGCCAGGGAGGATCAAGGGAGCATGCCCGCCCTGGCCATCGGCGCCTCCAACCTGCCGCTTTCGATGCGAGCCGAACGCAGCCTCGCGCCCACGGTTCAAAGTGCCGCAGGCTTCGAAATGGACCCGCGTTCCGAGGAGTTGGCAGCCTGGCGCAATCGGCTGATTGAGGGGGACACAAAAGGGGATCTCGGCTATCTACGCATCGCAGCGCGGTCGACCTATGACGCTGTTCGGCGCATGGAGGCGATCGCAGCCAAGGGTACCTCGGTGGAGTATCCGGAAACGGAGCTTGCGCGGCAGTTTGAATTGGTTGCCGGTCTGATCACCGGCGGATTCGGCACGCGCGTATTCACCCTTGAGGTGACAGGCTTTGACACGCATGCACGCCAAACCGCCGTCCATGCCGAGCTGCTTGGGCGCGTTTCCGACGCCATTGCCGCCTTCCAGAAAGACCTCACGGTCCGTGGGGTCGCGGACAACGTGCTGACGTTCGCCTTCAGCGAGTTCGGTCGCAGGGCCGCCGAAAACGGCTCCAAGGGAACGGACCATGGTCGCGGGGCCCCTGTCTTCCTGGTGGGAAATGGGGTGCGTCCCGGAATCCACGGCAGCGCACCGGATCTCGAAGACCTCGTGGAGGGCGATATCCCCGGGACCACGGACTTCCGCGCCCTCTACTCGGCAATGGAACGCGATTGGATGGGGCTCGTACCGTCGTCGCGGATCAAGCCTGCTCCTGTGCTAACGGATTAGGCGGTTAGCGAGCCACGCGCGCCTCCGCACGCAGCACTCGAGCCAAGGCCTCGTAATCAGCCAGGCTATTGTAGAGCTGCGCCGAGATGCGCAGGAGCCGACGCGGGGGCTTGGGCCAGAAGAAGATAGGCACCTCTATGTGCTGCTCCGCAAAGATGCGCCCCTGGAATTCATCCACGCTGAAAGCATCGATGTCGTCCCCCGCCTCCCCATCCCAGATAGGCAGACTGGTGATAGATCCAATCAGCTCGTCAGGGACCGGTGACTCGATCTCAAGGGCGTCAAGCAGAAGACGCCGCCCGGCGAGCACCAGCGTGTGATTGTGCGCGCGCACCTCATCCCAGCCTCCGGGGACGAGTCCACCGACGCACCGGATCGCATCAGGGATGCACAGAAAGGCCGTGGGGTCCTGGGTGCCAATCCAATCGAATTCGAGTTGAAAGCGGGTTCGCTTGTCCGTGCTCGCATTGGCTCCGTGGCTGATCACGGCCGGACGGATACCCTCCTGCAGCGCGTACTTGACCCATAGAAACGCAGCCCCCTTGGGGGCGCACATCCACTTGTGGCAGTTGCCGGTGTAGTAGTCGACGCCGGCGGCCTCCAGCTCACCCAGGTTGAGGGGCAGCATCCCCGGTGCGTGTGCCCCGTCGATCATGACCGCGATGCCGCGGGACTTTAGCTCGCGCGCGAGGCGCTCCACTGGGTACACGACGGCGGTGGAACTGGTCACGTGGTCGAGCAGTGCGAAGCGCGTGCGCTCCGTGACGCAGCTCATTACCGCATCGACTATCTCGTCCGCGGATCGAAGGGGAAAGGGAATGTCAGCAACGACTACCGAGGCCCCCGCACGGTCGGCGACGAAGTTTAGGGTGTTTCCACAGGCGTTGTACCCATGGCTAGTCGACAGAAGCTCGTCCCCCGGATTGAAATACAGCGAGCGCAGGACCGCGTTGACCGCCGTCGTCGCGTTGGTGACCGGAACCAGGTCGCGCGCCGCTGCCCCGAGGAATTCCGCGAGGGACTCCCGGGCCAGATCCGTCTCGGCCTGGAGCTCCCGCGCAATGAAGAGAACGGGCCCGCTTTCCATGCGCGCACGCAGCTCGGTTTGACGCTCGAGGACAACGCGCGGCGTCGCTCCAAAGGAGCCGTGGTTCAGAAATGTAACCGCGGGATCTAAGGTCCAGTGGTCACGGTGCGGGGAGGAGTCACGGTGGATCGGAGCATCGTCGAGTACTTTCACCCGGACAATTCTAAGCACACAGGCAAAAAGTCCTCTACGCCTTCTGCTCCGTGTCGGCCTTGGAAATTAACTTGAACCTGGAGCTCAAATCGGCCCCTTGCCCGGGATTGCTTCTAGCCGCGCTTTGGGGCGCGCCTTGGCCAACCGGCTGCTTGGCCAACCGGCACCTTAGCCAACCGGCTCCTTAGCCAACCGGTTCCGCCGTCTCGTAGCCCATGTAGGGCACGCGCATGCGTTCGACGCGCTTGCCTGTCACGGGATCCTCGCGCTCTTCGGGGATAACCGAAGCACGCACGTAGAGGCCGTCGAGTTCCTGGGCGCCGAGGTCGATCTCACCCCGCACATCAAAGCCCAAGCGGTGCAGGACAGCCTGGGCCCGGGGCAGACCCCGCTCGCTGAAGGTCAATCCGTCCCAGGCGGCCGTGCGCCCAGCGTGCTCCCCCTCGGCCACCACTAATCGGAAGGCCCAGCGATTTGATCCGTCGCGGGAGAGTCCCTCACGGACATCGGTGATGCGGCAAAGGTACGTCCCCTCGGGGACGGAAACGAAGGACTGGGTGTCCTCCACGTTTGTGAAGTCGATCCGCATGATGGGCCGCTCCTCCTTATGGAGCTGGGTGCTCCGCCGGGTGCGGCGTCGAGCACGGGAATCAGGGTCGGCAACCGGCCGCACCGCCCCCGTGGAACGGCTCCGGCACCTCACCCCAAGGACCGAACGGCGCCGCCAGGGTGTCACTCCAGATCCAGAATCCCCAACATCTCGCCCGACAACGCCGCCGTTGCTCTACTCGTCCTCGGAACTACCCACGTACCCGAACCCCTGCAACTGACGCAGGATGTCCTCGGGAATCTCGGAGGTGGAACGATCCGCAGGAAGCGCCGTTTGCCAGGATGTGAGCCAATCGAAACCGACCTTTCGATCCGCCAAGGCCGCCTGGGAAACGGGCAAACTTGCACTCGTAAGGGGACTCTGCTCCCCCGGGTCGTTCGACAGATCCACGACGAAGCTGCGTACGTCGGCTGGGTTAGCCCAATCCATGATCAGCTTGTGATCTCGCCGGCGGTAACTGCGCTGCTCCATCCCGAGGGTGTAGAGCTCACTCACCGCGGGCTCAACACTTTCTTCTAGTTCGCCGCCGAAGGCAGGACGCAAGCTGCGCCCCATCACATCGGCCGGATGCGGCAGGCCCACAAGGTCGAGAATCGTCGGCACCACGTCGATCAAGCGTACCTGGGTATTAGAACGCGTCCCGGCGGGGATCGCCTCCGGGAACCGCATGATCAACGGCACGTGAATCAACTCGTCATAGAGCCCGTTACGGTGAGCTCGCTGACCATGCTCAAAAAAGGCCGTACCGTGGTCTGAGGTCAGAACGACCAGAGTGTTCTCAGCCAACCCCTGTTTCTCCAGCGCGTCAAGCAGCTGCCCGATGTGATCATCCGTCCAGCGAATTTCCCCGTCATAGAGCGCCTTCAGGTGCTCTAGGTCGCGCGGATCCATGCCCGCGTTCACATCCGGGTTCGTGAAGAAATTCCGACCGGTCATCGTCCCCGTATAGTCGGGATCGAACATCGTGTCGTAGGGCGCCGGGGGAATGAAATCGAAGTGGCAATCCCAAAGGTGCAGGAAGAGGAAGAAGCGCTCATCACCGTTTTCTTGCAGCCACGACGTCGCTCCCTTTAGGACGCTCGGATTCGTGATGTCGTGATTGGCGCGGTTCCAAACTTCCTCACCTTCGATGGTTCCCTGGTTCTCCGCCAGCTCGTTGTTGATGGCTGCGTAGGAGGTGCAGTCCACCCAGGTATCGAAACCCTGCCCAAGTCCGAAAGTCGGATGCAGATACGGCCCTGACCAAAAGCCACCGGTCTCGTAGCCGACCGCACCCAGGCGCTCCGCGAGTGTGACGCGACTCGCCGCCAGCGTCCGGTTGGTATCCGTACAGCCGTGGACCAGGTCCGACAGGCCCGTCAACATCGCCGCGTGCGCCGGTAGGGTCCAGGAGGTCGAGCTCGCGCATTCCTCAAACACAGCCCCCTCAGCACCCAGGGCATCCATGCGCGGGCTCGTGTCGTTGACATGCCCATAGGTCCCCAGGTGATCCGACCGCAAGGTGTCGATCGAAATCAAGATGACGTTCGGCGCAGCAGCCAAGTCCAACTCAAAGTCCAACGCCGCTGCCGACGCATCTTGCACATCGCGACTGCCCCCCTGCGCCTCTGGATTCACCGACTCACCATCGCCACCACAGCTCCCGAGGAACCCCATTAACGAAGCGCAGGTGAGCAGGAATTCGGGTATTCGGCAATCGGGGGCGAAGGACATCAAGAGTGAAAGCAGTTACAGGGGAAAGGGGACCGGAGGCTTCGGGAAGATCCTACGTTTCAGATTCCGGCCCCGTGGGCACCGAATGGAATTCTCACGCCAGGACGGTCGCTTGGAGCGGATAACGGGAGCCGAGAGCACCGCGGGCCCGCATGCCCTACACTCATCGACGGCCTTCGGCTACCTATTGACTCCATGTCCGCTTCTCTCACCAAAGCGAAACCCCTACGGCAAGTCTGCGTTCGGCTGGGGGCAGTTTTGATCGGTCTCGCCCTCGCCCTGGGCGCCGCCGAAATCATCGTCAGGAAGCGCGACCCCCAGGCTCTTGAACGGATCAGCACGGTGCATACCGCCGGGGCAAACGAGAGTCCGCTGCACCCCGCCCAGGGACTCTTCGAAATCGACAGCGAGCTCGGTTTCACGCCAGACCCAAACGGACCATTTGTGGAAGCCCACATGTGCGCGCCGAACGATTATCCCCTGGTGAAAGAAGAGGGCACGACGCGCCTACTCTTTGTGGGCGATTCCGTAACGAAGCGCGCTGCCATCGTGACTGGTCTGAAGCAGGTCTGGGGCGAGGCCGGGATCGAGTATTGGAATGCAGGTGTAGAGGGCTACGCCCTACACCAAACAGATCTCTACCACAGTCGTTTCCTGACCGGTCTCGATGCGGATCATGTGTTGTTCACGTTTCACTTGAATGACTTCACGGCCACCCCCGTCGCGTTCCTTGACGGCGATCGCTTGGTGGTTCACCAAACCGAACTTTCCAGCGCCAAGACGAATCGCTGGTTGTTTGAACGCTCTCACCTCTATCGGCTCTGGCTGTCCAGAAAGCTCACGCCGGGGGCTGAGAATTCGCTCGTTCCCCAGCCCGACCTGGTTCAGGAAGCCGAGGAATCCCTCGTCGCCCTGCGGGACCGGGTCGAGGCGGGGGGCGCTCGCTTCTCGGTTCTGCTGTTGCCCTGGCTCTCACCGACGGGCGAATGGCCAGAGCGCGCAGAGGTCGCTCGCCGGGAAGCTCTGGCGATACTCGAGCGCCACGCAATCGAGACTTTTGACCTCCTCCGCCCCCTGGAGGAAGCCCTGACGGCAGGGGAGGTCGTACGTGAGCGACCGCGCGACCCGGAGCATCCCTCCAGTATCTTCGGTCTGCGCTGCGCCCGGGCCCTGGCTGCCATGGGCCTGACGGCAGATTAGCGATCGGAGGGAAAGCAGCGGTCCTCGATCGCATCCTACGACCGCCCTGGCTGGGCGCTAGATTCCACCCACTGTCCCTCTTGGTTGGGGTAAATCCGGCAGCGCAGCCGTACGATTCGCGGCATCAAGAGGCGCCACCCCAGCACCCCGAGGGGCTGCCGGGGATCGAGGAGGAAAGTCCGCACTTGACGCGACACCCCCAGGCGATGAAATCAGTCTCCCCGGGGAGGCTCGCCCTCCCCCACCACGATGAACATCGAAGAGTTTCCCTGGGCCGACGACGAAGAGCTGGGCGATGCCCGCGTGCACGAAACTGTAGCGTCGGCCCCGCTGTCGACCTCTCCGTCTGCCCAGGCTCCGGCAGTTGTCGACCCCCTGGTGCCAGGGGATCTGGCTTCCACCTTCGAGGCCCTCGAGGAAGTGGTGCGTCGCACCTGGGGTATCGAAGAGCTACGACCTTTCCAAGATCGAGCCATGCGCGCGATCCTTGGGAACCGCGATCTGCTCCTGGTCTTGCCCACCGGTGGCGGTAAGTCGCTCTGCTTCCAGGCTCCGGCACTGGTACGTCCGGGGCTCACCGTCGTCGTTAGTCCACTGATCGCATTGATGAAGGACCAGGTCGATGGCCTGGTGCAAAACGGCGTGTCGGCTGGAATGTTGACCAGCGCCCAGGAGGTCTCCGATCGGCGTGCGGTGCACGCGGCATTGGATCGGCGTGAACTGAAGCTGCTCTTCTGTGCGCCGGAACGCCTGATGATGGATGGTTTTGTGGACCGCCTGGTCGAGCTGGGCCTGACCGCATTCGCCATCGACGAAGCGCACTGCATCAGCCAATGGGGCCACGACTTCCGGCCCGAGTACCGCATGTTGGGGGAGCTCAAGCGGCGCACTGGAGTGCCGGTCCACGCTTTTACGGCGACGGCAACAGAGCGCGTGCGCGACGATGTTCTACGCGCCCTCAACCTAACGGATCCCGTCGTGCTGGTGGCCCCCGGCGATCGCCCGAACTTGACCTACCGCGTCAAGCCGCGCTCCGCCCTGACCCCCCAGGTGATGGAAGTGATCAAGCGGCATCGGGGGCCGAATGGGGAAGCGCGGGCCGGGATCATCTATTGCCTCTCGCGCAAGAACACAGAAAGTTTGGCCGGTTCACTCCTAGCGGAGGGTGTCAAGGCGGCGCCCTACCATGCCGGGCTCAGCAACGACAAGCGCCGCCGCACCCAGGAGAGCTTTCTGAGCGAAGAGCTCGACGTCGTCGTCGCCACAGTCGCCTTCGGTATGGGTATCGACCGCACGGATGTGCGCTTCGTGATCCACGCCTCTCTGCCCAAGGGCATGGAGCAATACGCGCAGGAGACCGGGCGTGCTGGCCGCGATGGCCTGCCGGCGGAATGCGTGCTGTTGCACTCGGGCTCCGACTACCACAGCTGGAAGAGCATGATGGAGCGCAGCCACGGGACCTCGCACGGGTCCTCCTATGGAGACGGTGGTGAAGCGAACCCGGCGGTGCTCGAAGCTTCCCTGGATCAGCTGTCGGAGATGATGAACTTCACGACGAAGTTCGTCTGTCGACATCGGCAACTGGTGGAGCACTTTGGCCAAGCCTACGAACGTCCCACAGATCTCGCGGACGGTGTAGAAGGTTGTGGCGCCTGTGACGTCTGCCTCAAGGAGATGACGGTCGAGGATGACTCAGTGGTCCTCGCCCAGAAAATCCTGTCCTGTGTCGTCAAGGTGGGGCAGCGCTACGGTGGCGCCCATGTCGCATCGGTCCTACGCGGTGCGGATACGGCCAGCATTCGCAAGACGGGGCACGACCAGGTCTCGACCTATGCGCTTCTCAAGGATCGATCGCAGATCGAGGTACGGGCCTGGATCGACCAGCTCGTGGGCCAGGGTTTCCTGGGGGTCGTCGGTGACCAGTACCCCACCCTCGTGATGACGGAAGCCGGTGTCACGGTTATGAAGGGTGAGAGCGATGTTCAACTCTTCGCCCTGCCAAAACGTTTGGTCTCCAAGGCGCGCAAACGCTCTGCCCCAGTCACCCCAGAGGGACCCCTTTCCTCCGATGACGATGCGCTCTTTGAGAAGCTGCGGGGACTCCGCCGAGATCTAGCGCGGGAACGCGGCGTGCCGCCTTACTTGATCTTCAACGATCGCAGTCTGGCGGCCATGGCCCGCGCGCGCCCGTCGACGACGGACCAGCTGCTCACCGTCAAGGGCGTGGGCGAGAAGAAGGCGGCCGACCTAGGGCCGGCCTTCCTTGCGGCCATCGCCGAGCCTACCTGAGACGAAATTCCACGGGGCCCTCGAAGCGCGCAGTGCGCAGGATGACATAGGGCGTGGTCAGCATCTGGGCCTGCAGAGAACCGGGGGCGGGCTTGGTCTCCAGGGATTCGACCACGAGAACTTCACCCCCCAGGGAGAGCGCGCTGATCTCCAGTCCGTAACCTGCGGTCGGCCGCGTCCCGAGGGTCACGACAACAACCATGTCGGTGCTGAAGTCCACCGGGGGCAGCGCGGGCTTGGGCAGGTACTGGTT
>JBLHLB010000167.1:0-8548 GCA_047618505.1 Planctomycetota bacterium | reverse complement strand
TCAGCCTCGACCCTGACGCCTCCACAGGGCATGTCAGCTGCGCGCAGCTTCGCTGGACGCCCTAGCCTAGGCCCAGATGCTGGCCCAGATGCTGGCCCACCTTGCCGATCGAACCAAGCGGCTCTAGTACTCGGGATTGTGTGCGTTGACGTAGCCTTCGAGGGCTTCGCGGTTGGATTCGGTCATGTCGTTTAGGAATACCGCCACTTCGAAGTGCTCCACATGGGGGCCGATCTTTTGGCAGCGGACGACTACGCCGGAGCCCTCGATTTGCAGGTTCTGATCGCCTTCCACGGGCAGGCTCAGGTCCATCTGCAGAATCGTCATTTCAGGGACACGCTGCTCCAGGAAGAAGCATACACCTGCGCGGGAAACGTCCCGCAAGCGTGCCTTATGAGGCCCGTCCTCCAATTGGATCGTCACGGGACAGTCGATCGTGGCGCGCGGGTGGCGCCGACGTTCGTGGCTGACGTCAGTCTGAAGGCTATCCTGAAGGGGGTCCCGGGGGGCACTCATGGGTTGTCCTGGATCGAAGGGGGGAGGCGAGTAGCCATAGGCTAGGTTCCCAGGGCCTGGATCGCTAGACTGCGTTTTGTGCCCCTTCCAATTCGGGGCGCTGCTGCCGGTGGTCCAAGCTCCTTCGATTGAGGGGGTCGAAATGCGCCGGTTGGCATGCTCCGATAGACCGACTCCGGTCAGCAATTCACCACCGAGATCAACTCGACGACAACAACACAATCTAATGGCCAGCTACAACAAAGTGATCCTGATGGGCAACCTCACCCGCGACCCCGAAGTGCGCTATGCGGGCAGCGGAACAGCAATCGTCAAATTCGGCCTGGCGGTCAACCGCCGCTTCCAGGACGCTGACGGGAACTGGAAGGAAGAGGCGACGTTCGTCGATATCACCTTCTTCGGGAAGCGCGGAGAGGCATTCGCGAAGTTCCACACCAAGGGCAAGTCCTGCTTCATCGAAGGGCACCTGCGCCTTGATAACTGGGAAGACAAGCAGAGTGGCCAGAAGCGCAGCAAACTCTACGTTGTCGGCGACAACTGGGAGTTCGTTGGCGGTGGCCGTGAGAACGCCGGCGGCGGTGGAGACGGCGGTGGCGGCGGTGGAGGAAGCTACGGCGGTGGAGACGGCGGTGGCGGCGGCGGCGGCGGCGGCGGCGGCGGCGGTAACTACGGCGGCGGCGGTAGCGGTAGCGGCGGCGGCGGCGGTAGCGACAGCGGCAGCGGCAGCGGTGGCTCCTACGAGCCGGCCGGCGTTCCCGTTGACGACACGCCCTTCTGATTCTCCCGACCGCTTATTCACGGGCACTCACTCCCGGGTTGCGGGCCCAGGGGCAGCAGAATTCAGTCGCTGCCTCCTCCCCTGAATTCGGTTCGCAGCGCTCCAGTTCAAGTGCTGAAGCGGGGGATACAAGCAAGACCTGCTGCTCGGCGCACTTCGCCGGTCAGCAGGTCTTGCACTTGTCGGGCAGTTCTCCGTGCCAGAGTTTGGCGCGGAACATTCGATAGTGCTGATCGTTCCAGATCGCCATAGCATCCTGTTCGAACACGTTTCCGAGCTTCAGTTCGCGCGCGTCAAAGTGATGCTTGCAGGGAGTCCCATCTCCCTCGACGGTCAAGTAGACCTTGTTCTGTGGCCAAGGGCAGGCGAGGCGATCTGAAGTTGTGTGGGGTATGAAGTCGTAGACGACTTCGAGCTTGCCCTGCTGGGGCGGTAAACCGCGAATCCATTCGTGGTCCGCCTGCCACAGGGCCTGGGATTCCAGGTCGGGATTCAGCAGTGCATTCATCCTCCTGCACGGGAGCGAGTCCATTTCGAGCTCCTCAGCGATTTCAAGGAAGCGCGAAACCCGGCGCACATTCGGGCGAGAGAGAATGACCAAGGCGCTGATCTTCGGGGTTCGAGATTCCAGTAGCGCTCGCGCTTCGACGAGGTTCCTTACAGAGAGGCGATCGGTCTCCTGTGTCCCACCACGGCGGGCCGCTTGAATGGTCGTCTCATCTGCCCCTTTGAGGGTGAGAGTGATGGCATCCAGATGCGATTGAACTGTGTTGATCGCAGTTCTGCGATCGAAGCGGCTGCCGCTGGATTCGGTCCGCACCTCCAGACCACGGGCCTTCGCCATATGGATCATCCCGATCAGGCAGGGGGTTCAGAAAAGCTTCGCTGGCACCCTGGAGATCAACCTGTTCGAGATCGGGAAAGGCGTCGAGGATACGACCAAGTTTGTCGAGCGAGAGTCGCTTCGCCGGGCGGTCTCAACTCGGCATTCCAATCGGACAGGCGCGACACCAGAAGTTGCAGGTCGACGTCATTTCCACCTGGATTGAACGCACGGGAAAGGGCGAACAACCAGCGTCGAGCTTGCGAGGGTGGGCAAGCCTCGACTCTCCTCGAGAGAGAGAGCTGGCGCTCTACGATTGTTCCGTGGAACGTCGGACTAATAGGCAGGCCCTGCTTTGCGGCTGGAGAGGCCCAAGGCCGAACCTACACGGCCAGCTAGGGAGTGGCCGGTTGCTGGTGAACCGTTAGCAGGTGCGGCACTTGTCGGGCAAATCTCCAGACCACAATTGCCGCCGAAACTGCGTGTAGGCCTCTCCATCCCAGATCTCCTCACCGCTCTGTTCGAAGACGTTACCGAGCTTCAGGTCGTCAGAGTCGTAGTAATTACAGCAGGGCGTAACGTCGCCTTTGACAGTCACGTAGCTCATGGACTGCGGCCAATAGCATTCGCGGCGTTCTTGCTTCGTCCAGGGTTGATAGGCCCAGACGACTTCAAGTTTTCCGCGGTACGGCGGCAGGCTCTGGATCCACTTGCGTTCCTCACGTCCCAGAAGATCGGGCGCAAGGTCCGGGTTCGCCGCCGCATTCATCTTCGTGAAGATAATTGTGTCCATGCCAATTTCCTCGGCAATGGCGAGGAGGTTCGGGATCTGCTTCACGTTGCGCTTCGAAAGAACAACCATAGCGCCCATCTTCGGTGTGGAGGACTGCAACGCCTCGCGCGCCTCCATCAGGTTTGTTACGCAGCGGCGGTAGCGCTCCAATGTGCCTCCCTTGCGTGCACGCCGGAACGTCGGCTCGTCCGCACCGTCCATTGAGAAATTGATCACATCCAGTCCGGCCTCGACCGTTCCGAAGGCGGTTGCGCGGTCGATGCGGCTGGCGTTGGAAAAGGTGTGCACCTCAATGCCGCGCTCCTTAGCTCGGGCGATGATCTTGAGGATGCAGGGGTTCAGATAAATCTCACCGATACCCTGGAGCTCCAGCTTCTCCAAACCAGGGTAGGAGTCCAAAACGCGGTCAAAGGTTTCCACCGACATGTGCTCCCCTGGACGATCGTAGTCGGCCATTCCGAGGGGGCACGAGGGGCAGCGAAAGTTGCAGATCGAGGTCGTCTCGATCTGAATGGCACGCACGGAATCGGGGGCCCTACCGGTAGCGATTGCCTCCTCGCGGGAGATGATCGGCAGCTGGGGGGTCGAGGGGGGGGTCTCGCTCATGGGGGTCTCATCGGCAGGAGTGCCGCCCCGAGTGTATCACCCCTGCCAAGAAGGCTTGTTCGAGAGAGGGGAGGGGTCGGGCCCGGATCTTGGGCCATTGCTCGCCATATGCCAGAGCTTGGCCCAGGAGTAGCCCCTGGCGCTTGCGCCCTGGGCCTTCTGTGGATCCCATGTGCCCATGCGCCTCGTCATCCAACTCTTCGCGGGCCTGCGTGAGCGGGCCGGAGCGGAATCTCTGACCCTGGAAGATCTTCCCGAGGAGCTTGACCTGGGGGGGCTCAAGTCGCTCCTGGAGGCCCGCCATCCGGAGCTTGGAAGCTTGTCTCACGTGCGCGGCGTGGTCGGGACGGCCTGGGTTCCTGACAGCACCAAGGTCACGGCCAAGGACGAAGTCAGTCTGCTGCCCCCGGTCTCGGGCGGATCGTCCGGAGGTGAGCAGGATTTCGACTGCGGCGTATTCGAGCTCTCCGATGATCCCTTGGACCCCGCCGATGCCCAGGCGCGCGTGGCCCACCCGACCTGTGGAGCGAACGTGTTGTTCACGGGAACTACCCGCCAACGCAACCGCGACAAGGATGTGGTCGAGTTGGATTACGAAGCCTTCCAGGCCATGGCCTTCGGCGAGATGCGGCGCATCTTCGAAGCTGCGCGCATGCGCTATGGGCCCGACCGACCGGGGCTCACGCCGGAGGAGGCGGATGCGCGTAGGTTGCGCATGCTCGTGCTGCACCGCAGCGGAGTCGTTGGCGTAGGCGATCCCTCCGTGATCGTCGCCGTAGCAAGCCCCCATCGCGATGGGGGCTTCAAGGCCGCCCGATTTTTGATTGATGAACTCAAAGCCCATGTCCCCCTTTGGAAGCGCGAGGTCTATCGCGACGGACACCACTGGATCGCCGAACGTTCCTAGGGCGACCGCAGCATGAATTCCTCCGCCTTGCATTCGATCTCCGATCACTTGTCCATCGCGGTTCAGCCGGTGACGGCCTTCCAACAGAACTCAAGCTTGATCGTCTGCCGGGATACCGGTGCGGCGGCGATTGTCGATCCCGGTGGCGACGCCGAGCTTCTGGAGCAGTTAGTCGAACGCGCTGAAGTTCAACTGGAGAAGGTGCTGTTGACGCATGGCCACCTGGACCATGCGGCGGCTGCTTCCCAGGTAGCCAAGCACTTTGGCGTGCAAATCGAAGGACCTCACAAGGCCGATCTTTTCTGGCTCCAGCAACTCCAGACCCAGGCGCGCACCTTTGGACTTCCCGCCGGCGGCGAGGTCGTGCCGGATCGCTGGTTGGAGCACGGCGATCGGGTCACCGTCGGGGCCCTGGAACTCGAGGTGCTGCATTGCCCCGGGCACACCCCGGGTCATGTGGTTTTCTTCCAACGGGCAGCGCGCTTCTGCTGGGTCGGGGATGTGCTTTTCCAGGGGTCCATCGGCCGCACCGACTTCCCCCAGAGCGACCACGCGGCCTTGATTTCAGCCATCCACGGGCGGCTCTTGCCCCTGGGGGACGATGTGACTTTCCTACCGGGCCACGGCCCGACCTCGACCCTCGGCGAAGAGCGTCGCTCGAACCCCTTCTTGGTCTCCCGCTAGAAAGACTTGGCTGGGCCTGTGGGGGGGCGCCCCACTGGCATGGTTCCTGAGCCGAGGGCTTGCTATCCTGCCCACGGCGATGAGCCCCCAATCGATCATGAGCGACAGCAACGTAGCAGTGGACACGAAATACGAGAGCATCAACCTCAACCTCGACGGGGTGGAGCGGGAGGAGCTTGAGGTAGACGTTTGTATCGTCGGCGCCGGTCCCGCGGCCCTTTCCTGTGCCATCCAGCTCAAGCGTGCCCTGAACGAAGCGGGCAACGACGAGGCCATGGTGCTCGTAATCGAGAAGGCCGAGGACGTTGGCAATCACATCCTTTCGGGCGCTGTCATGGACCCCAAGGGTATGGCAGAGCTGTTCCCGAATTGGCGCGATGACGGCTGTCCCATCGAGGCCGATGTGACCTGGGACGCCGTCGACTACCTGAAGAAGAACGGCAAAAAGGCACGCTTCGAGGGAGCCATGGTTCCGCCGCCCTTCAAGAACAAGGGCAAGGTCATCGTCAGCCTCTATCACGTTGTGCGCTGGATGCGTGACAAGGCCGAAGAGCTAGGCGTCGAGGTTTATCCCGGTTTCGCCGCGGCCAAGGTGCGCTACGAGGGCGAGCGCGTGATTGGTGTGCAGACGCGCGACGCCGGCATCGCGAAGGATGGGACAAGGAAGCCGAACTTCGAACCCGGCATGAATATTACCGCCAAGGTCACGGTCTTCGCCGAGGGCTCCCGCGGAAGCCTGGCGAAGGGGCTGATCAAGAAGTTCAAGTTGGATGCGGGCAGCAATCATCAGAGCTACGAAACCGGCATCAAGGAGATCTGGAAGATCCCCGAGGAGCGCGGCAAGGAAATGCTCGGCAAGGTCATTCACACCATGGGGCAACCCCTGGGGACGAAGGGTTACGGTGGCGGTTGGATCTACGGTCTAGCGGGCAACCGTCTTTCGATTGGTCACGTGGTTGGACTCGATCACCCCGACCCCGCCCTCGATCCCCACGCGCTTTTTGTGAAGTGGAAACAGCACCCTGCCATGCAGGAGTTGTTGGCCGGTGGCGAGCTCCTGCGCTACGGGGCTAAGACGATCCCGGGGGGCGGCTACTTTTCGATGCCCAAGCTCCAGGGCGATGGCTTTGTGCTCGTGGGCGACAGCGCCGGTTTCGTGAACATGCAACGGCTCAAGGGAATCCACCTGGCGATCAAATCCGGACTCCTTGCCGCTGACGCCATTGCCGAAGCCTTCAAGAAGGACGACTTCACGGAAGCGACTTTGACGGGCTACACCACGCGTTTCGAGGCGTCCTGGGCCAAGGAGGAGCTCTGGCGCGTGCGAAACTTCCGCCAGGCCTTCCAGGTGGGATTCTTCAGCGGCATCTTTGATGTGGCGATTCAGCAGATCACTGGTGGCCGTGGATTGGTGCGGCGTCGGGGCTTAGTCGACGATCACGAGACGACCACGAAGAAGGACCTGTCGACGCTGCAGAAGCCGAAGTTTGACGACAAGCTAAGTGCTGACAAGCTGACGGACGTCTATCTCTCTGGCGCGGTGCACGAGGAAGATCAACCCTCGCACCTGATGGTCATGGACAATGACATCTGCGTGACGCGTTGCACCGAGGAGTACGGCAACCCCTGCCAGCACTTCTGTCCCGCGGCCGTCTACGAGTGGCCCCACGAGGACAAGGCCCAGGCTGAGGCCGCAGGTGGCGTCGTGATCAACGCCTCCAATTGCGTCCACTGCAAGACCTGCGACGTAGCTGATCCCTACCAGATCATTGAATGGGTCGTCCCCGAAGGCGGCGGCGGTCCCAAGTACATCGATATGTAGACGCCGTCTCGGCTCTCTTCACCCACACGTTTCCACTGCGGCAGTTTCCACATCCTCGGCCTATTGCCGGATGTCCTGTCGAGCTTTCCAACCCAGTTAGTCCATGCGTATCTCTTTTCAAAGTTCCGACCGCGCCCTGACAAAGACCGACCTCGTGGTAGTCCTTGGCCTCGAGAAGAAGGGCGGCGCTGAGCTTCCCGCCGGGATCGAAGTTCCGAAGATCGCCCGAGACAGCTTCAGCGGAGAATTCCGTGAGTCGCGTCTGACCGATGCGACCAAAGGGGTCGCTCTGCGGGTCTTGCAAATCGGCGTTGGCAAGAAGGCTGACGTAACTCCTGAGCGCCTTCGCCGTGCGGCAGCTATCGCGGTCAAGAAGGCCGAGAAGATTCATGCCGTAAAGGCGACCTTCTGGATCGACGCAACGGTTCTGGAGGCCTGCGGTGACGTTACTGGCGGTGCCCAGGCCCTGGCGGAAGGGGCGACCCTCGGGTCTTACTCCTGCACGCAGTTCAAGTCGGACCGCAAGGCGGCGGCGCCCAAGTTCCAGGCTCTGACCATGTGTGGTCCGGGCAAAGGCTTTTCGAAGGCGGCCAAGATCGGCGTCGCCATCGCGACGGGGACGAATTGTGCGCGCGACCTGCAGAATGCTCCGGGCAACTTGATGCGGCCCAGGGACATGGTCTCCACGGCCAAGTCCATTGCGCGCAAGAGCGATCGCCTGAGCTGTACGGCCCTGACTGAGGCGCAGATGACAAAGCTCGGAATGGGCTCGTTACTCTCGGTTTCGCGCGGTTCCAGTGAGCCCGCGTTCCTGATTCACATGGTCTACAAGCCCACGGGCAAGAGCAAAGGCAAGCTCGCCTTCGTTGGCAAGGGGCTTACTTTTGACGCCGGCGGTATCAGCCTGAAGCCCTCGGCCAAGATGGACGAGATGAAGTACGACATGTCCGGCGGTGCCGCCGTGATCGGTCTGTTTCAGGCCCTCTCCGGTGTAGACGTGCCCTACGAAGTTCACGGATTCGTGCCCACCTCGGAGAACCTGCCGGACGGCATGGCGAACAAGCCCGGCGACATTGTCACGGCCTACAACGGGACAACGATCGAAATCCTGAACACCGATGCGGAGGGGCGCCTGATCTTGAACGACGCGCTTTCCTACGCGGAGAAGAAGGTCAAGCCGGACCTGATCGTTGACCTTGCGACGCTGACGGGCGCTGTTGTTGTGGCCCTGGGTCACGAACTCTCCGGCGTGATTTCCGAGAACGATGCGCTGGCCAAGGATCTAGTGGCCGCGGGTGACTCCAGTGGTGAACTCGTTTGGCGTCTGCCGCTCCTGGAGGTTCACAAGAAGCACGTCAAGGGCACCTTTGGTGACCTGCGCAACATCAACGGCGGGCAAGGCGCCGGATGCACCGCGGGCGCTGCGTTCCTCTCGCACTTCGTCGAAAAGACGCCCTGGGCGCATCTCGATATTGCGGGTACAGCCTGGGGTACCGAGGACCGTGACTACCAGGGCGGCAACATGGGGAGCGGCGTTGGTGTGCGCCTCCTGATGGAGTTCATGCAGCAGCGGGCAGCGAAGTAGTTTTCCGCCCGGATTCTCCGGGCCGGTCAAGACT
>JBLHLB010000166.1:0-8557 GCA_047618505.1 Planctomycetota bacterium | reverse complement strand
TCTTCTTCTTCTTCTTCTTCGTCAATTTCCTCGGAGATGTTGGTCTGGCTCGAGCTTGACCAGGCATCGTCATCGACGGCTTCCGTCAGGAGTTGGTCGAGCTGAAAGTCCTTATCGCCGTAGCAGGGCAGGACGTCGGAAGCGTGCAGGAATCCATTCTTGCCCTGTCCGAAGTCGACGAAGGCTGCGCCGATGGCAGGCTCAAGGTTGACGACGCGACCGCGGTAGATGTCGCTGACGTAGTTGGCGTGCTTCGACGAGGTCATCTGCAGGTCGACGATGCGACCCTCTTCAACGACGACAACGCGCGTCTCCTCAGGATCGGCGGCGTTGACCAGGATCTGACGCGGCTTCTCGGGCAGGGCGGGAACTTCCTCCTCCTCTTCTTCCCCAGCGCCCCAGCGCGTCTTCTTGGACATCTTTGTCTTCTTCTTGACCTTCTTGGCCGTGGCCTTGCTACGACCGCTGACCGGCTTCGCCTCCTCCTCGTCATCACGACCCCGGACGGAGCGGGTGGTCTTCTTCCGGCGCGAGCTGGTCACGCGACCCTTGCGACCGCTGGCTGCGGTTCGGGAGCTGACGCGTGAAGTGTCATCAGGCAGCTCGGGGAGATCCGGTAGATCGTCCTCCTCGCCAGGGATGCCCTCTACCTCTACGGCTGCGGACTTCTTGCGGCCGCGCCCGCCGCGGCTCCCACGCTTGCGAGAACGCGGAGCCTTATCCTCGTCAGATTCGGCTGCCTGCTCCCTACCACGCTCTTCACTGGCTTTGGGCTGAAGGTCACCTGATTCCCCCTCAGCTTCCTCAGCCTCATCTTCGGTCTTCTTACGGCGTCGGCCTCCCCGCTTACCGCGGCGGCGGGACTTCTTGTTAATCCCCCCTTCGCCATCACCATCGTCCTCTTGGGACTGGCTCGGCTCTCCGCTGGCCTGGGCGTTGGGCTCCGCCGCAGGCTCTTCGTCAGAAGCAGTCGTCGGACGGCGACGGCGACGGGTCTTCTTCGCGGCTTTCCGCCGCGTTCCCCCCTCGTCATCGCCCTGGTCGCCGTCTCCGGAGGTACGTCCCCGGGGGATTTCCTCCACGGCGCTAGTCTTACTACTGGCTTTGCCACTCGATCGGCGCTTTCCATCGCGCTCACCGGAATCCGGCCAGGCGGACTCCTCCTTGCGGCGGCTGGGCCAAATGAAGTTGTCACCCTCTCCGTTCTCGGCACCCGCAGGGGGCCCTTCGGAGCGGGAAGCCTTTCCAGGCCTGGAGCCCTCTGCAAACCTGGAGCCCTGCGCAGGGGTTGATTCCTGCCTGGGCCAAGTTGATTGGGAGCTCGGGGAGTTGGTCGGGGAAGTGGACTGGGGCTTGGCCCCATGGCCCGGGCGTGATTGATCGCCCGGGAACAGTTGTTCTGTCATCAAAGATCTCGCAAGTGTGGATCCGATGCAAAGCTCGGATCTCGGCGCCCGCAAAGACTGCCCCTACTCAGGCTCTAACACCGCCAGGTGCTGAACCGCGAAGATGGGCAAATCATCACGGGGGGCCATCGGGCAGCTCACCCGCGTCTCTTCAGGGTCTTTATTTGGTCTCGCTTCCCAGCGCCGAATGGCCCGGGGAGCAATGCCAACAAAGAGGTCTCAACTCCTAAGCCGTTGATCCCTGCCTGCCTCAACGCCGCCAGGCGCTGATCCAAGAGAGACTGCAACGCCGAAAGGCGTTGAACCAAAAAGACTAAGACGCCATCAGGCGTCACGAGCGGCGCCAGCGAGGGCCGCAATTGCCAGCGCGCCACAAAGAAGAGGGCACACCGACGTGTTCCGTTGGTTCGTTTTGTCAAGCTCAGACGAAGTCCGAGCCGTTGGGCTGCGGCAATATCGTCCGAATCCGCCCATGGAGGCGGACACTCACTCTCTCCGATCGTCGGGGCCGTGTCGAACCCCGTCCCGGATTTCGGGGTCAAACCCCCTCCTGTGGCACCTCCAGGCCAGACTCAGGTCTTCCAAGGCGTCTCCGGGAAGTCCTCAAGACCACCCCATTCGCCCCCAGGTATCATCGGCCTAGGCCGGTTTTCCGTAAATTACGACACCGGGGGCCGAGCCGTTCGCAGCTGCGGCCCCCGATGGCGATGAACTTCGCCCCTGGATTCTGAATCCAGGGGCAAGCAGGCTACTGGTCCGAGTCGGACTCAGCAGCTTCGTCCGTAGCGGACCCCTCCTCAGAGGATTGGACGAAGGTCGACCAGCGATAGTCCATGCCGTCCCCAGTGGTCCGGGCGGACTCCTGGTCCATGGCTGCCCCGATGACTGCGGAGCTGGGCATGCCCGCTTCACCGAAGAGGACCTCCTCAAGGCGCTCGCCATAGGCACCATGGCGACTCTCGAGCTCGCGCTGGAGCAGACGGTGCTGGTCAGCGGAGGAACGGACGATTGTCGGCGTGATGAAAACCATCAAGCTGCGCTTTTCGCGAGAACGCTCCTCGTGACGGAAGAGCCAACCCAGGAGCGGGATCTTCGAGAGGTAGGGCACGCGGGAGTGACGTTCGCTGTCGGTCTCTGTCTGCAGTCCGCCGATCATGGCTGTTTGGCCACTTTCAAGGAGCATGCTGGTGACGATCGTCGAGGAACGCTTCCGCGGAAGGGCGATGGAGCCCTCCAGGCCAGAGGCACCAACAGTGAAGACATCGAAGCCCGGGGGCGCGATGGTCGGGTCACCGGTACCGGAGAGGCTGGTCTCCTTCGGAATGACTTCCAAGGTTAGCTTCTCGGTGCCCGGGATCAGGTGCGGGATAACAAGGAGCTGGAAGCCAACTTCGACGGGCGAGCTGGACGCTTCAGAAACGCTGAGCTGCAAACCGCCGGCCTGGCCTTGTTCGGACTTGGCTTCGGCGTAGCGGATCGTCTCGCCGACGAAAATCGTCGAGGGACGACCATCCAGGGCGATGATCTTCGGAGCTTGGAGAACCTCGGAAGAGCCGTCCTTCTGCAGCAGGCGAAGGGTCGCTGCGACCTGGGTGAAGCTGAGGGAACCGAAGATCGTGCTGGGCACAAGGGTGGACCCACCATTCAGGTTCGAATCCACGAAGGGGCCGGTTCCTCCCGGGGAGGCGATCAACCAATCTTCAAATCCACCACTACCCAAGTTGAAGGGCAGAGTGATCGGGATCTGGCCGCCGCTGGCGGTCACCTGCGGGCCGAGGTCGCCGAAGTCGACGCCGAGGCTGAAGATGTCGTCGTTCGCCGTGCTGACGAACTTGACGTCGATGAAGACCTGGGCGGGTTCGACGTCGAGGCGATCAATGATGTCCTTGATCTGAGCGTGAACCTGCGCCGTATCCTTCACGATGATCGTGTTCTCGGATTCGATGTAGTCAAGTCCCCCACCCTGCGAGAGGGCGTTCCGCAGGGCGTCGATGACCGGAAAGTCCTTAGAGAGGTCGCCGGTGCCGGCCGTAAGGCTACCCACTAGGAACTCAGACTGGATTTTAGGAACGAAGGCGCCCTTGGGCCGCAGGTAGCGGAACTGGTAGCTCTTCGTTTCCATCTGCGCCTGAAGCGAGAGGGGGTCGACGATGCGCAGGATTCCACGATCTTCTTCGACCACTGTGTAGCCCAGGGTCTTGACGGCGACGTCCAGGGCATCGCGCCAGGGTACGTCGGTCAGTCGAAGGGAGAGTGTCCCCGTAACTTCGGGTGCGACTACAACGTTCGCGTTGCTGAGCTTGGCGATTGTGTTGATGACCTGCACTAGATCCGCGTTGTCGAACTCGAAGTTGACGCGCGGCGGGCGTTCGATAGCGAGGATACCGGCGGAGCGCTCTTCGACAACGCAGCCAGCAAGCTCGGCAGCGATCTCAAGAGCGTCGAGCCAATTCACGTCGGTCAGGTCGAGGGAAACTGTAGCGTCTCCCCCTTCCACGATGACGATGTTGGCGCCGGCTTGGTCGCGGAGATAATCCACAACCTCGGAGAGGGCACGTTCTTCGACACGCAAGCTAACGCGCGCATCGGGACTGGAGACCTGAGCAGAGACTGCAGGGGACAGCAGGCAAAGCAAGGCACTAAGGGCGGGGACGAGGATGGGGTTCTTCATCGAGATGAATGATGGGTGACGCTATTCCCGGGGACTGGACTGCGTACTTTCGACGGATTTGGCGAGGACAAGTCCTCGATAGGCGAATTCAATTTGGGCGGCAGTGATGCTGCGGACGACCAAATCTCCGGAAAGCAACTCGCCTTCGGCGAAGGGCTGACCGTTGATCAATGCGACGGGCCGACGGCCCTCGTGGATGGCCACACCACCGATATCGATCGTGATGGCCTCAAACTCGAGGACACGTTCGATCGTGGTGCTGGCTTGTTCCATAGCCGCGACGAGTACTCGTCGGGGCTCGTCACCAAGGGGCACTCCACGTAGGCGGGGTTCGATGGCCGCATAGGCGTCCCTGGCGAGTTCGTATTCCTGGCGGGCGATGTGGCGACCGATGACGTCACGCGTCTGCGTGAGCTCATTTAGGTCGGGGCCAGCGGTGCTGCTAGCTTCCCCATTCAGCCAAGCGCGTAGCTCAATCGCGACGTTCTCGACGTCGCCTTGAAACTGCTGTTCTGCTGAGACGAAGGAGAGCAGGTTATCCGCACGGATGCGACGAGCTTGCTCTTCGATGCGGGTGAGAACCTCCTCCAGCTGCGCGCGTGCCTTCATCTCTTCGATGATGGTCTCGGCGTTCTCGTAGGCCTCGCGCAACGCAAGGGCTGTCGCAACTTCAGCAACGAGATCCTCAACCAAGGCAAGCTGATCGGGGATCGGCATCGTCTCGCCTTCCGCATCCACCGGCATGCGCGGATCGATCCAGGGGTCACGACGACGTCGCGGTCCGCTGTAGTGGTAGGTCTCGATCTGGAGGTCGGAGGCGCGTCGACTGATCTCGGAGATCAGCAGTTCGCGCTTGTGATCGTAGCCATCGATGCGAACTTCCTTGCCACCGACATTCGGCTCATAGCGGTAGGTCTCAAGGTCTAGGCTAATGCGGTGACGCGGCTCCGCGCCATCCTTGAAGCTCGTGCGGCGTGCGGCAGACAGGCTGAACGATGTCACGCTCATGAAGCGCGAGTGCGATTCAACCCGATCAAGGAAATCGAGCAGTTCCCAGGCGGTGCCCTCGAAGTCGAGGCTGTAGCCGACGCGGTCAAAGTCCTCTTTGGACTTACGAGAGTTGGCGCGCCGCTGCGGCGACACCTTTGTGATCGCAATCCCGGAGGACTCCCCAAACTCGTGCACGGTACGCACGAAGTTGGTGACATCCTCTTCGTCGGAGAGGATCTCTCGGATGACCGAGTCCGTCTCGCGCTGGATGATGACTTCTTTGATCAGGTCAGGCGTGCCCCTCAGAAGGGTGCGCGCAACGGTGATCTCTGACTTGATTCGCTCTGACGAAGCGAGGTTTTCGGTGATCTCTTCCTTTTGCAGGTAGATCATGGCCCCGGCACCGCCGGCGAGCAAAACGCTCACCGTGGCGAAGGTGATTAAACGTCCCTTGGGAGTCATTTGGAGTCACCTCCTTCGGCGTCCTGCTCAGCTGCCTTGCTGCGCTCATCGGGACTCCGAAGGTTCATCTCCAGGGGGAAGCTGAACCTCCGTGAGGGAACCAATTCGAGGTCTTCGCTGCTGACCGACCCTTCGGGGGGCGCAGGGCGACCAAAGTCGTTGGATAGTCGCGACGCCTCAATGTCGTCCAGGAAGTTGGCAACGTTGTCAAACTCTGAGGAACCCGAGTGCCCGGAGGCGCTCATGGATCCAAAGGTGTCGTTGCGCTTGTTCTCTTTCATGTCCACGGAAAGGTCATCGAGCCAAATGAGATAATCAGGCGTCTCCCCATTGCCGTTGATGACATCTAGGAGAAGATCGACTTCACGGGTCCAGGACACTCGATTGGAAGTGATGTTGGTGAGCATCTCCTCCCGTGAGCGGAAGGCTGAGGACTCCTTCTCAAGGGACTCGTGGTACCCGACCTGGGGCTTAAGGCTCTCGTTGGTATCTTCGAGCAAAGCTAGTTCACTCTCGACTTCCGCGGCGACGCCAAAGGCGGTCCAGGCCCAGTAGGCAATGAGCCCACCGTTGATCGTGACGGACGCCAATACGGCGATCATCAGTTTGATGGGAGTCCGCTTCTTTTGGCGGTACTCCGGGGGGAGCAAGTTGATGGAAATCATGCTGCGATTACCCTCGAGGCAAGGCCGACTGCAACGGCGAGCGAAGTGGCGTTTTTTTCGAGTTCGTCAATGTCAACGCGGCTGGCGTCGACACGAATTCCCTCGAGGGGGTTCCAGGTCCGGGCACTTCGCCCGGTTGCTTGTTCGATGAAGTTGACGACGCCCGGAGCGAGAACACCGCCGCCGGAGAGGAGCACCTCTTCGACGTGCAGGCCTTCGCGGTTCTCGACATAGTCGATGGAGAGGCTGATCTCGCTGACGAGGTCTTCGAGCACGGGGCCGATGGCCCGGCTAATCTCGGACTCGCGTCCTTCGGGGTTACATTTGATCTCTTCCGCTTCGGCAACCTCAAGACCAAGCCGCCGCGAGCAGGCCTGGGTCATGTCGCCACCGCCGATACCAATCTCGCGGCTGAAGCAGGTTTCCCCGTTGACGACCACGTTGATCGAGGTACAGCTCGCGCCGATATCCACCAAGGCAATGGCCGTGGTCTCGCTGTTCTCTTCGTCCATGACGAGGTTGCCCTGTCCCGAGACTTCGAATGCATTCGCCAAGGCGAAGACATCAACGTCTACGGCTACGGGGTTGAGTCCGAGCTTGCGGACCTCCCCGACTTGTTCTTCGATGGAGGCTGTCTTGCAGGCCGCAAGCACGACGCTCATTTGGTCCTCGGCCGCGCCGGCGCTGTCACCGTTGAGGGTCGGGACCCTCTCGAGCGCCTGACAATCGAGGACGACCTCGTCCGCGTCGAAGGGCAGGTACTTGTCCGACTCGAACTGGATTGCCTGCTTGAGCTCCGACTCGCTCATGCGAACCATCGTGATGTAGCGCACAACAACCGACTGGCCGGACACTGAAGTCACAACCTGTTTACTCTTGAAGGCGCCAGACTCAAGCACCTTCGCGAGGGCGTTCGAGCGGTCGCCATCGGCCTCGATCAATGCGCTTGCGTAGCCCGTAATTACGGGCTCGGTGCCGTCGAGGGTCACCTCGATCGCCTTGACGGCCTGGCTGCCCAGGTCGATGCCGACAATGCTCTTTACTTTGCGGAACACCTATTACCTCTACTTGGCTTTCCCGTTGTCCGGGGGGGGATGGCGCGATGCAGCGTGGACCCCGGCAAGATTTCCGGATGAGGCCCGCGTAGCACTTCGACCTCTTCTTTGTCGGACCAATCCGCCCTGGAGCCTGAGCACCGACTTCGGGAAATCGGATCCCATTCCTGTCTCCCAGGACTTCCAACCAGCAGAACTGCCCTCACCCCCCACCCACAGCTTCAACAAGGACCCCCGACCCCACCCCTATCCCTAAAACGTGCGGGCCTTTTCGCTCAGCTGCCCAATCCGCGCCCTACCCCGAGGTGGAATCTTTTTCTATCTCGCCGAAACCGCCTTCAAAAAGGCTCTGGAGCGCCTGCGCCAATTCCTTCGAGTCGCTGCCCCAGGCTCGCATGGTGATCTCAGTACCCTCACCAGCCCCCAGGGTCATCAGCTCCAGGATGCTCTTGCCATTGACCTCAGGACCAGCAGCCCGGAGGCGCAACTGGCTCTGGAAACCCAAGGCTGTGGACACAACTGCGTGACAGGGCCGCGCATGCATGCCCTCGTGATTGACAACCCGAAGTGTGCAGGTGATTTCCATGTTGGTCTCAATTGCCCTCGCAGGCTGCTCCAGGTAAGCAGAGCCAAGACCAAAAGAGGACACGGGTCCAATGCCTTGGCTTAGGCTGCCTGCAATCGACTCGGTTCCGTCCCGGCGCCCTCACACGGTGGGACGAAGGTCTTGGTTCGCCGCAAGGCCATCGCCCTAGGCGAGCTTGCCCGAGATCTCCTTCAGAAGATCAACGAGCTCTGTGCGCGTCCCTACATTAAGGGCGAAGCGGCGGAAATCAGCCTGCTGACCGATCAGGGAAACCCAACGCATCATCGCCAAATGGCGCTCGGGGTCATGCTTGGGACCCGCCTGGGCCGGGCGCAAGACCGTAAACAACAGATGTACGGGCAATCCATCCAAGGAGCGCCAGTCCAGTCCAGCGGGGTGCACGGAGAGGCTGACTAGCGCCTCCTCTAGACCCTCGATCTTCACATGGGGAATCGCCACCGTTTGCCCGATCCCAGTCGAAGCCAGCTCCTCGCGCTGGACCAACACTTGGACGACGCCTTCCGCCATTTCGGCGGGTAGCCCCTTCGACTTAACGAGGCCCGCGGCGATCTCCCCAAACACGCTTTCCTGGGTCGTTCCCTTCAGTTTGACGTTACAGGCGGAAGGCTTGAAGAGCTTCCAGTAGTCGGCGGCCTCGGTCCTCATGATTATTAGAACAGTGTGTTTGGGCGTTAGACGCCGCACGGGCCTGGGCCCGCGAA
>JBLHLB010000165.1:0-8571 GCA_047618505.1 Planctomycetota bacterium | reverse complement strand
CTCAGTCGGCGGTGGTGGTGGTGAGACAGGCTATGCGGACCCTTCCTTGGGTAGCGATAGTCGACGGCCCGGTGGCGGCGGTGGTGGTGTCCTTGCGGCGGACCAGCCGGAGTCAGACGACGCCGGCGACCCGAGCAACCAAGGGCTGATCGTCGGCCCCGGCCTCGACGGAGCCAGTAGCGCGAACGGTGCCCTGACCGGTGCACCGCCCCCGCTCGGCGGCGCAGTCGGTCAATCAGTCTTCATCGACGGGGACCCCACCAATGACTTCTGGGGTCGCGGTCTGACAGATGATGGTCATCTGATCCTGGGTGAATTGAGCTTTCCCGTGGGCGGTCGCGGGGGTGGCGCGGGGGGCGATGCTGTTCCGTCGACCGTGTTCCCCCATCAGAACTGGACGGTCTCCAGCGATGAGAAGGGCGGCGCCGGAGGTGGCGGCGGAGGGCTCGCCTTTGTTCAAGGACACCGACTTGTCATCGGATCATCCGGTCGCATCCTGGCCGATGGTGGTAGCGGCGGACTCGGCGAGAACACGCTATTCTTAAATAGCATTGGTGGAAACGGCGGCGGAGGATCCGGCGGATTCCTCGTGCTACGGGCAAGTGAGATCGACCTGACGCGCGCCTCAGAAGACGCCCTGTCTGCCGTCGGCGGCGTCGGCGCCCAGAACATGGTCACTTCCACTGAGGGTGGAGGTGGAAACGGCGGCCCCGGCGTCATCCAGCTCCACACACCGCGCTCGGCACGGGTTCGCCTGGCCGCTGGAACGACGCTGGCCGACTTTTCCCGACCGGACGCCCGGTCGCTACTCTTGCACTAGAACGCCAGGACACGTCCCTCGAAGAAGTACGGCCGGAGATTCCAGTGCGTCTGGCCTGCAGGCCTAGAATGGTCGGGCGCACCCTCCAGTTCTCAACCGTTCTTCCTCGAAGCCTCCCATGCGACCCTTGCGTCTCGCCGTCCCCCTTGCCCTGGTCTGCTTCTTCGCTTCCCACACCGCTGCCCAGGAATGGACACGCTTCCGGGGCCCGAACGGATCGGGGGTCTCGTCGAGCACCGGCTTGCCGGTTGAGTTCGGAGCAGAGAAGAATGTCGCCTGGAAGACAGAACTGCCCAGCGGTAGATCCTCGCCGGTCTTCACAGAGGATGCGCTTTACCTCACAGGCTCGGATGATGAGAAGCTCTATGTCTTCTGCCTGAATCCGGCAGATGGCACGCGCCGCTGGACACGTGAGCTGGACCGGGCACGACGTGAGGAAATCTACGGGGCCAACGACTCGGCCTCCCCGACGCCGGTCACCGACGGGGAGAACGTCTATGTGTTCTTCCCCGAGCTTGGACTCCTAGCGTTTGACGGCAAGGGTGAAGAGCGTTGGCGCATGCCCCTAGGCCCCTTCGTTTCCTTCTACGGTATGGCGGCCTCACCGGTGATTGTTGACGACACTCTGATCCTGCTCTGTGACCAACAGCACGGTTCCTATCTCTTGGCGGTCGACATTGCCACCGGGGAGCAGCGTTGGCGAACCGAGCGAACCGGCATGATTGAAGGCTGGACCACGCCCGCGCTCTTTCCGGCGGACAAGCCTGACACAATCGTCGTGCTCGGCTCGTTCTTCCTCTGCGGTTACGCCTTGGACACCGGCGAGGAGAAATGGCGCAAGCCCGGCATGGGCTACGCCCCGGCTTGCAGCCCCATCGTAGACGGCGATCGCATCTTCGCCAGTGTTCAGCGCCACGCGGAACAGCCCATGCCGTCCTTTGACTCCGTCCTGGCCGACAAGGACGCCGACGGTGACGGTGTTGTCACGCAAGCAGAGGCCGAAGGTCACTGGATGATTGAGCACTGGGGTTGGGTCGATGCGAATCGCGACGATCGTATCGATGCGGAGGAATGGAGCTTCATCAACGCCGGCATGACCAACCGGGACTATGGCCTCTTTGCCATAGACATCTCGGAGGGCGAAGCTGGTGCTACGACTACCGTCGGTTGGCGCTACAAACGCTCACTCCCAGAGGTCGCATCGCCCCTGCTGTACGACGGCGTGATCTACCTTGTGAAGAGTGGGGGAATCCTCACCAGCGTCGACGCCCTTAGCGGTGAGGCCATCAAGAGCGAGCGCATCCGCTCCGGTGGCTCTGAGTATCACGGCTCCCCAGTCGCCGCCGATGGGAAGCTGTACATCCCCAGCAATGTCGGTGAGATCAGCGTGGTCTCCCTGGGTGGCGAATGGGAGCTCCTCGGGGTCAACGACCTGGGCGAGCCGATCGAGTCCTCCCCCGCCGTGGACAGGGACTCCCTCTACGTGCGAACCGAGAGCGCCCTCTACTGCTTCCGCAACAGCACGGAAGATTGACGCAGCGCTACCTTCCTGAAGCCGCACGGATGCGATCGTTTTCTTCGGCGCGGCCGAGGATGCGGGCCCAGGATTTCTCCACGCCCCAGGGGGGCTTCGCCAGGGCGTGGAACTCCCGATAGAGGATTTCGCCGGCGTCGTTGTCCTTGAAGTCAAAGAGCAAGCGGGCCCAGGTCTTCTCGGTGATGGTGCGTCGGCGCAATCCATGCAAGCCGTGACGGATTCCATCGAGATCAAGCACAACCCATCCGTCTGGCCCCCAGAGAAGATTGCCCGCGTGCAAGTCCGCGTGCAGCACGCGGGTGGCGAAGAGGTCCGCAAGGAACTGGGGCAGCGCTGCACGCCACTCTGAAGCTTCTGTCTTCCACAATTCAAGCAGCGTGCTCCCCTCAACATACTCGTAGACCAGGAGGCTGTCGTAGTCCGCGTGCCCCAGTCGATCCCAGTGCAACGGCTTCGGTGAACGCACAGGGAGCAGCCGATGGTAGGACCGCACGGCACGCTGGGCCTGGGGCGGACGCAGGCGTACGAAGCGCCTGGATCCGCGGCGGTAAAGCTTCACGACCGTAGCGCCCACACGGTAGACGGCCCCCGGCTTGAGGACTGCTACCCCCTCCGGCACTTCCGAAGAGAGGAGTTTGGGCAGGACATCCACGACCTCCGGTGGCGGTCCAGCTGCCTGCAGGTCAATAATCGCGTCCATGCGACGAGGGCTCTTTGTGTTTCGCCTGCGCTCAGGAGCGCTTGCGGAAGACGCACACAAGCGTGTGCGCAAAGAGGTTTAAGTAGCGCTCCTTGGACCCTAAGCGCAAGCGACGCAGTCCGCGCACGAGGGCTGGCCGCGGCGCTTCAAGGGCAACCATCTCCTCGATCTCAAGGTTGTGATTGCGTGCCTGGCCCTCGAAGAAATCGCGCGCCTCAAGGAGGCTAAAGAACCAGCGGTGGCGATCGACGGGGACCTCCAGGGGCAAGCCATAGTGGGCAATGGCCCCCTTGCCACGGCGCAGGCGCTGGCGCGCGCTGTTCCAGTTGTTGGGCAGTGAAATCACGAGGTGGCGATTGGACACGCGCACGAGCTCGTCAAAGATCGCGTGCAAGTTTTCGAGGTGCTCCAGCACATCGAAGCACACGGCCGTGTCCCACTCCCCATCCTCGAAGGGCAGGTGTCCGTCCTGCATCAGGTTCTGCCGGATGTCGGCCTCCTCCGAGAGGTCGATGCCCGTGTAGCGCTCGGCGCCTACGAATTCCCGCAGCACGGCGCGGTCACAACCAACGTCCAGGAGGCGGCCCTGCATGGCGTCGTTGAAACGACGACTCATGAAACGGGGTCGGTCCTGGCGCGACTCGAATCGAATGAACTCTGTCTGCACGCCCGCCAGCATGGGCTTTCCGGCAGGGCCCCGCTAGCGGCAAGGGCACCTATCGATCGAGCTGCCCGTCGAAAGTCTCGTCGAAAACCCACGACACCCGCGCCCTCCCCTACAACTCCTAGTCTGCGATCCCAGGGAAGTTCATCTCAACAGTGGTGCCCTGTCCCGGCAGGCTCTCAAGGCGTAGGTCGCCCCCGGAAGCTCGGGTGAAGTCCTGCACAAAAGCGAGCCCCAACCCCCGGCCGGTACCGCGACTGGAGAAGCCTCGTTCGTGGGCATGGCTCAGGGTCTCAAGGTCCATTCCACTGCCATCATCGGAGACCTGAACGCAGGCACTTCCTTGCTTGTCCCTGGAAATCCGTACCACGATTTCGGCGGAAGCGCTGGTTGCTTCAATTGCGTTGCGCAGGAGATTCATCAGGGCACGGTGGAAAAGCCCTTGGTCGACAGAGGCGATCACGTCGGTGTCGACCTCCGTAAGGACCAGCTTTGCCTTCGAGGGATTGGCTGCGCCCATCATCCCCAGGACGTCTTCGACGACGCCTCGTAGGCGCAACGGCAGGGGTTTATCCAGGGAGATCACTCGGCCCGCCGCCTGGGCGCTCAAGACTTGCAGGAGATCCACAGCCCTCTGGGTTGCCGCACGACAATTATCTAGTGAGGACTGGGCGACCTCCGGATTGTCCGGAACCTCCAAACCTTCCTCGGTCGAAGCCAAGACCACCTGCAGCAGGTTGCCCAGATCATGTAGACCGGCCCCTAGGACACGGCGCTTGATTTCTTCGCTGGTGTCGGCTTCCCGGACGCCCGGGGCGAGGGGAGAGCGGGTGCTGGAGCCAGCGGGCTGAATGACGTCGGGAGACATAGAAACGGAGGAGGACGGGTAGTTCTTTTCTCCAACCATCGCCCATCCCCATAGCGGACTCATCCATTCCTTGGCCGCACGGGTCAATCTCCCCGTTACGTTCTCTGCCCTGGGACGGTTTTCCCGGATTCGGCCCCGTTTTGCGCTCTGGGGAAATCGGCGTCCCCCAGTCGGGACCCCAGTCTGACCTCAGTCCCGCATCTACAAATCAACTCCCGGGGCCACGTCCAAGCACAACCCCGGGATCCTGTCAGACAGGCCTCAAAGCCCGAATTGACCGCCCCAGGTGAGATCCTTGCCGTCAAAGCGTGAGGGCGAGAAGAACTCGGAGTCGAAGGCCGTCACGCGCTCGCCATCCAACATTTGGGCAACACCGAGGCCGATGGACGGACCCAGCTTGAAGCCGTGACCGGAGAAGCCCGCGACGACAAAGAGACCTTCGACACCGGTCACCGGACCGATCAATGCATGGGCGTCCGGCGTCAAGGTGTACATGGCCGCCTCGCCACCCGCTTCTTCAGTCTCGCTGTATTCCGGTAGGCGCTTGGTCAAGGCTTCGCGCGCCCAGGAGACCGAGTCACGACTGATCTCCTCCTTGAGTTGGTCAGGGTTCGTCACGAGTTCGTCGGTCTGGTAGTCGATGCGACCGACACGCGTGCGTCCGCGACTAAGTTCGCAGCGCGCAAAGAAGCCGAACTCGAGGTCGATTACCACGGGGTGCTGATCGCCGGAGAGATCGCCTAGTCCCAACTCGTCCATTTCCTTGTCACCCTCGGACATGTCGAATCCAAGGTTCGGCCGCTGCCCGACTAGGTCCTCTTCTTTCTCCTCCTCAAGGGGGAGCGCCGATTCGGCAAGTTGGAAGAAAACCGTCTCCGGACGTACGACGCGAAGGGGCAGCTCGATGCCCATCGGAGCAAGAATGCCAGCCGTCCAGGGACCGGCAGCCAGGACAATGCGTTCCGTTTCGATCAAGCCTTCGTCGGTAATGGCGCCCACGACCTTGCCGTTCTCCACTTTGATTTCCTTGAGGGCACTACCAACGCGTGTCACGGCCCCATAGGTACGCGCCAGGGCCGTGAAAGCCTCAACCGTGCGCAAGGGATCCAAGGTTCCGCCTTCGCGCTCCCAGATCCCGACGGTGTTGTCCGCCACCTTTACGTCGCGCACAAGATGTCGAATACGGGGGGCCTCGACCCACTCCACCCCCACGCCCATTTCATCAAGCATGGAGAACATCGTCCGCATGCGTTCCACCACCTCGTGCTGATCAGAGGAAGCCATGGTCATGACCCCACTACGGCGATAGCCGATGCCGCGTCCCGTGCGAGCCTCGAAGGAGGCGTACTCGCGCATGGACTCCCGCGCCATCTGGGCAATTCCGCGGTTCGCGTAGAGGTTTCGCAGGATTGCGCCAGAGCGATTTGACGAACCCTTGCCAACCTCGCCCTTGTCCACCAGGACCACCGGGGCACGCAGGGGATCGGAGCGCTGGGCCACGTAGTAAGCAATGGCGGCGCCCATGACGCCGCCGCCAACGATAAGTGTCTTCGCTTTCACGCGTATTGGGGGTCTGGAGCTGATCTTCGGGGGGTTGCTAGAGCGCGCGGCACGGTAGCATACTCGGTCCCGCTCCGATGGCGCCCAGGGCGCCCTTCTCCAGTGACTCTTGGATGACCCCCGCGCTCCCTCCCCGTAAGACCCGAACGATTCACATCCGCGACCTGGCTCTGGGTGGTGAGGCTCCCCTCGTGCTCCAGAGCATGGCCGCCACACGGACCAAGGACATTGACGCCACCGTACGCCAGGTGGATCTGATCCAAGCCGCAGGCGCTGACTTGGTGCGCGTGGCCGTGGACTCCAAGTCGGACGTCGAGGCCCTGGCTGAGGTGCGTCGTCGGACGACCTCATTGCTGTCGGTGGACCTCCAAGAAAACTACCGCCTGGCGGAGCTCGTCGCCCCCCACGTCGACAAGCTGCGCTATAACCCCGGGCACCTGCACCACCACGAAAAAGAGCTGCCGGTGGTGGAGAAGGTGCGCTACCTGGTCGAGGTTTGCCGGGATAATGGCCTGGCCATGCGCATCGGCGTAAACGCCGGATCGGTGGCGCCGGAATACAAGCAGCGCTTCGAGGGCGACCACATCCAGGCGATCGTCCAGTCGGCCGCGGATCACTGCGACATGGTTGAGGGCGAGGGCTTCCTCAACTTCTGCGTGTCGATCAAGGACTCGGATCCGCGCGTGGTGGTAGAGGCCAACACCCGCTTCGCCGCGATGCGTCCCCTGGTGCCCCTGCACCTCGGTGTAACCGAAGCAGGCATGCCGCCCGATGGGGTGATCAAAACGCGCATCGCCTTTGAGCAGCTACTGGTACAGGGCATCGGCGACACACTGCGTGTTTCCTTGACCGTGCCTTTCGATGACAAGGGCCAAGAGATCGTCGTCGCACGCCAGATCATCGACGACATCGAGGCGGGACGCTTCCGATCTGTGCCGCCGAACTTCTTTGACGGTCTCAACATTATCGCCTGCCCCTCCTGCAGTCGCGTCGAGAACGAACGCTTCATCGAACTGGCCCAGGAGGTCAAGCAGATGACCGCCTACGCCAAGGATCACGATGTGACGATTGCAGTCATGGGTTGCCGCGTGAACGGTCCTGGGGAAACGGACGACGCGGACCTAGGGCTATGGTGCGGACCGACAACGGTGAACCTCAAGCGCGGGACGCGTGAAGTCGGCGCCTACTCCTACGACGACATCCTGGGCGCCCTGCGGGGTGAGTTGGATGAGGTGATTGAGTTGAAGTCGTCGAGCTGAGTCCAGTGGCCAACTGGCTGCTACCACGATGGGGCGGGTACGAAGAGATCCAGAAGCCTGGGTCTGGTGTGTCGCCTTTGCGCCCCTAGCAGTCCGTTGAAGAACAACCGCTTCCCGGGTGGTCTCCCCCATGAGCGGCTGTTCTTAGACGGGCTGCTAGCTCGACTCGCCCATCGACTTCGTAAGCAGGCGCTCCCGCAGCCGGTTGCCGTACATGATCAGCGCCAACCCGCACAGTGAGATCCCGGCGCCCAGGGGGAGAGATTCGTGCAGGGCGACTTTGACCTGGTTGTAGCTGCGGCGCTCGGCGAAGGTCGTTGGTCCCATGCCGGGACCATTGGCGGCTTCGAGGAGGTAGAACACTCCGCACAGGATCAGCACGAACCCGAGGGCCATCATCGCGATCGGTAGACGCGGTTGTTTCGAGGGGGGCGTGGACATGGGGCTGGCTGGCGCTGGCGACTTACTGGGGAGCCTAACCGAAACAAGGCCGACCCTGCGACAGCATCGGATTGTGCTACAAGGAACGCTGCGGGCGACGCGTCCACGGCACTCAACCAGCGTTCCACATTGAAGAGCACATCTCAGATCTCCCCGGGCGAAGTCCTGGTCTTCGATAGCAGCTGTCCCCTCTGTTGCCGATTTGTGGCCGGGCTACGCAGGCTCGCGCTGATCGAGGAGGCGGGTGCCCGGCCCCTGGATTCCTTCTCGGATGAGGTCCAGGCGAAGCTGGTGGAGGCCGGGATCTCTGACGAGCTGGTTCTCTGGAACGCGGAGACCCAGGGGACACTCTTAGGGGCCGCCGGAATCCTGCGCAAGCTGCGCGGCTCCTGGGCCGGTCCTCTGGCGGTATTACTATCGGCGCCCGGGCTACGCTTCATCACGACGGTGATCTACCGTTTCATCGCCAGCAATAGGCGCTACCTAAGCGTTCCCGAGCCGCAGCCGATACGTTGCGCCTGTGATCCGAAGGCACGGCCTCCCCACCAGGAGGTGCTAATGACTCTCTGCACGGGCCTCGGTTTGCTCGGTTCCGCCAGCCTTGGCGCAATGGTTGGAGTCTCGTCGATTGGATGGAAGCGCGCGGCAGGCGGAGCACTCCTGCTACACATCGCCCTGATCGTCTCTGTGCTCTTCCAGAATAGGACGAAGCTCCCGGAGAC
>JBLHLB010000164.1:0-8588 GCA_047618505.1 Planctomycetota bacterium | reverse complement strand
CCACGATCTCCCCGATAGTACGCTCAAGTCCGCGGCGAAAACCATAGTCCGCGCTCCAGGTCTCGCCACCACTATCCAGGTGCAAGGCACCGCCCGCGTTGAGCAGAACTTCACTGCCAATCTGCCCCACGGCACTCCCCGCCACCGTCAGGGCTTCATTGGGCAAGTACAACCCGAGCCCTAACTCGACCAGCAACTTTGCCCTGGAGACACCACGTTCCGATGGCGCGCTCCAGGTCACCCCGAAAGTCGCGCTTTGCCCGGGGGTCAAGGTCGTCCCACCACCGGGCACCCCAGTGGTCACCTGGAAGTCTGCCTTGTCCGTCCCCTTCAAGGCCAAGTCCTGGATCGTCAGGGTCTGCCCCGAGACGTTAGTTACAGTGAAACTACTCTCCTGCGAGACCTCGCCGACCCTCAGGGAGTCGAATTGAATGCTCGCGGGCGAAATGGTGATGCGCTCGACCGGCGGTTGATTGGCGCCACCCGCGCCCCCGGCCGACCAGCCGGGCGGAAAATCATCCTCGCCCTGGGCAACGGCCAAGGTCGCCGAGAAGAGTCCAAACAACAATACAAAGGCCAAGGCCTTCAGAGGAATCCACCGCAGCAAACGCGTGGGTTCCTGGGGCGAAAGCAAGCGCCTGTAACTTTGCCAATTCATGGTGCAGATCATCGCAAGTTCGAACGGTTGACGGCCTTCGACCGGAACAGTCTCGGGACGACACTCTTAGGGTACCGTGCGGGCGGAATTGTGTCCTAGAACCGGAGTTCTACGGGACCGCATCCCCCTTGATTCTAACCAGTTCTGCAGTCGCCGGGGCGCCACCTTTGCGGGGATCCCATCCTAAGCGGATTCGGCGGCTCCAGGGTCCTCGCTAGCCAGCTCAGGCCAGGGGTTGTCCGGGGGAATTGGACCCTGTGTCATCGGCCTAAAGCGCCCCTCAAGCGAAGCTCGAACGGATTCCGCTAGAGATCGACGGTCCCTGGCCTCGATCGTCCTGGCGGCCGGTCGAACCGTCACGGAAACTCCACCGGGTCGGCCCAGGAGCCGCCAGAAGTGCCGGGGCAGGTCCATGCCTCCCCACCAGCAGACCGTCCAGGCACTGCCCCAGGGAACTCCAGGGCAATCGTAGTGAATCGCCACGGGTAAACAGGGGATCCCGCAACGCGCAGGTCCGGAAAAAAGCGCGGTGTGAAACGGCTCCACCTCAATCCCGCGGTGTGCGCGACCTTCAGGAAAGAGCACGACAGAAACGCCGGCATCCAGGGTACGCCGCATCTCCTCACCGACGCGAACCACATCTCTCGGACGGGACTGGTCTACGAAAATTGTTCCGACACTTCGGGACAAGAGACCAATCAGGGGCCAGCTGGCGATTTCGCTCTTGGCGACAAAACGACCGGGGTGCAGGGTGCCGAGCACCAGGATGTCCAGGTAGGAACAGTGATTGGAGACAACCAGAGCCCGGTCGGTGGTCTCCCCCTGCTCAGCACCTGTCTCGTGCTCGACCTCTATGCGCAATCCGAGGAGTCGGGCGTTGGAGCGCGCCCAAATTGACTGGATCCTCGCACCCATTCTGAGGGAGAGATCGGCCTTCCCAAACCAATGGGGTATGCGCGTCGCAAGCCCAAACGGATAGAGGAGTCCGTTAACAACCACTAAGGCAAAGAGTCGGGAGGAGGCGCGTAGGGCGGACATAGCCCCCGCATTCTAACTCCCTTCCGTGGCCGCTGGCCTGCTATTGCCGCGCGGGTTCGCGCGCGCACTCCAGAAGATCGCGCACGGTATGTACCAGGTCCCGTGTGGGTCGCCACCCGAGTTCCTCAGCCAGACGCGAAACATCAGGCCGACGCCGGCGCAGGTCCTGGAAGTGAACTCCATAGGCCTCACGATAGGGCATATGCACAATCTCGCTCCGGCTGTCCGCCAAGCGCCGTACTAGCCGCGCCAGGGCTTCGATTGTCACCTCTCGATCGCCGCCGATGTTGTAGACGCGAGTCGGAATCTGGGACCTTGATCCTCGACCGCCGGCTCCCTGACTTGCTGCCGCAAGGCGCGCGCCTAGGGCCATCAGCGCTCGCACCACATCGAACACGTGACAGAAAGAGCGCGTCTGTCGGCCATCACCAAATACCATCAAGGGCTCCCCCGCCAGGGCAGCCTTCACAAAACGCGGCAAGACCATGCCGTAAGCGCCGCGCTGCCGCGGACCGACGGTATTAAAGAGGCGCACAACCGTGGCGCTAAGGCCGTCTTCGCGGGCACGGGCAAAGGCCTCCCATTCGCCGATAGCCTTCGATGCGGCATAGGACCAACGCGGCTCCGAAGTGGCACCAAAGAGCAGATGATCATCCTCGCGGAAAGGCGGCTCTGCAGCACAGCCATAGACCTCAGAACTGGAAGCCAAGAGAACTCCAGCCGAGGCCTCCGTCGCCGCGCGCAACACGTTGCGTGTCCCCTCTACGTTCACGTCCAGGGTGCGTACGGGCTGCTCCAAGACCAAGCCAACGCCGACAACAGCGGCCATGTGGAAGACGACGTCAACCCCTAGGAAGCATTCCCCCAGAAGCGCGGGGTCCAGGATCGACCCCTCCCTAAGTGTCAAACCCGGACGGCCCAGGAGTTCCGTCAAGTTGGACAACTGCCCCGTTGAGAGGTCGTCCAAGACCGTGACCTGGGCACCAGCCTCCAGGAGCTTCTGCACCAGGTGGGATCCGATGAACCCGGCGCCCCCCGTGACAAGAACTCGTCGCCCCTGCCAGTCGCCCGTGCCTTCAAAAGGAACCTCATCCTCCACCACTGCCGCGGATCCTGCACCCCTGGGAGACCCTGCCCCCCTGGAATCTTGCCCCTTAGAACCCTTCATGGTGACCTTCATTAAGGTAGGGGACGACCGACCAGGCCGTTCCTTCCAGGAAGCGGCGGGGTATCTGCAGCCACCCATCAATCGAAAAAGAGAGCATCAAACTCAGCGAAAACGATCGGGGCGGCGGACGAAGACCATAAGCGCACCGTGATCGCGGGCATGGCGGTACCCAAAGAGGTGGAAGATCTGCAGCGGTAGCCAGCGCGCGGTGTGAGTGTCGACCAGCAACACTTGGGCTTCCTTTGGGTGGCGTCGAACGCCGGGCAGGAACGGGAGCAGGCACTGCAAATGCAAACGCCTCAATATAGCCGAGAGCTTTAGCCAGATCGGCCGTACTTCGTGCCCCACGAAAAAGCCGTCATCCCCCTGTCCCTGGTAGAGGGGCATCAAGATAATCCCGTCCAGCGGCGCCTGCACCGGTGTCTCCCCCTCTGGCCCACTCCGCGCGATGTCCTGGCCTTCCTCAATCAGGTCGAAGTTGTTGAAGCCTGCAATCATCTCGAACTGATCCCCGGGGGTAATCGCCTCCCGGTAGGCGACCTCGACCACGCTTGGCAGGCTCCAGGCGGTTTCTGCCATCGCCCGGCGGCGCTCCGCAAGATCGGGCGGTGCATCGGCGGCATCTAGACTGCCCGCGGCGATCAAGGTCAACCAAAGAGACACCTCATGGTGCTCGATCGTCGACTCGAGCTCGTTCTGACCGCCCTCCAAGCAAAAGGCCACGTGCCCCATCTCGCTGACATAGGAGAGCACCGTTCCCTCGAGAGTCTCCTCTAACCCGAGCAGGACCGGAATCGGCAAAGCGAAGGCCACTCGACGATTCTGAATCGTGTCGGCCATGATCGAAAAGGGCGAACCGTCGGCAGAGGTCGAATGCAAATCGAGCACCACCACCTTTTCCCACGGCCCCTCGCGCAGGTGACTGGACACGACCGAAAGGAGCTCGCGCATCTCCGCCTGTTCAACGCTATCCAACTTGGGATCCTGGGCGCGTAACTTGTCAATCAGCTCTTTGCTCCAGAGCCGGTTCAAGTCTTCGTCCAGGTAGCGCGCGTCCTTAGCCAACCCCGCCAAGTTCCCAGCCAAGGCTACGAAGCGTCCACACAGCGGCGCACCGCTGCGCTCGAGCCCCGCTAGGACACGACGCGCCGCGAGAACACCGGCGGGTTCATTCCCGTGGATCCCGCCCAACACAAAGAAGAGCGGGCCAGGTCGCGATCCCTCCAGCATGCCGAGGACTCGCTCGGCGGGCGGATCAATGGTCAAGACCATGGTGTCAGTCGTCATCCCTCAACCATCGGTCCAGGAGTTTGGCCGAAACGGCAATAAAGTCTGATTCCGTGACGATCCCCACGAGTTTTCCGTCCTCGACGACCGGCAGGCAGCCGACCTTTGCGTCGCGCATGACCGCAATAGCATCCAGGGTGCTCGTATCCGCGGTCACGGAAACGGGATCGTTCTGCATGACCTCTCGCACGGCCACGGGCTTGTTTCCCTCGCTCGCACCATGGGCGATCATACGCAACACATGGCGGTGGGAGATCAGCCCCACCAGACGACCCTCGTGATCCTCCACGGGAACATGCCGCACGTGCTCCCAATCCATCACGCTGGCCGCCAGATCGATCAGGTCCTCGGCATGCACCGTGAAGAGATCGGTGGTCATGATCTGCCGGATTTGACGGTAAGAAGCACGCAGATCCTCGACCTCTTCGATGCGCGCCAGCTCCCAGCGGGCGACGGGTTCGCCGGTCATTTCATTGGTGATCGAGGCCCGCACAATGGCCTCGTGGCGATCCGAGGGGCGTCCTCGCTCCCCCATGGATTCCAGGGAATCCAGGATCCAACGTGAACCGGTCTGCTCCTTCTCCACGCGCTCCTCGATCACGCCCAAGTAGCGATCAATGTCGCCGCTGGCAATGCCACGCTGGGCCAACCCGGCGCGAGCGGCGGGCAGGAGTCGGTCAAGGATCAACTCGTCCGCCCCCAAGACCTTGTCCCCGACCCAGTGCAGTCGAGCGTTCAATCCATAGCGCGCCGAAGCCATGAAGTTCTCCTGCGCATGGGTGAAGGGAATGATCTTGGTCGTATCCTCGTACTCCTCCGACAGGGCGCACATGAGCCCGTAAAAGAAGGCCGCGTTGGCCACTTCATCGATGACGGTCGGCCCCGCCGGCAGAGCACGGGCTTCGATACGCAAGTGCGCGACCCCGTCGTTGACACCATAGCAGGGACGGTTCCAACGGTAGACCGTACCGTTGTGCAAACGCAGGGCCTTGAGGTCCGGGATCTCACCCCGATCGAGTTTCGCAAGGGGCGATTCTTCGCTTTCGGCAGCCACGAGGACTCGAAAGCGGGCGATGTCCTCCCGGAAGATCTCCAGCACGGAGTTCTCCACCCAGTTTTCGCCAAAGCTGACCCGACTGCGGGCGCCACGGCGTGCAACGGTGTCCGAACGCGTATCGATTGACTGCTGAAACAGCGCTACTCGCGTCTCCTTCCAAAGCCGCCGACGCAGCAGTACGGGTGAGTTGACGCCCGCCGCAAGCACGGGTGCCGTGACGACTTGGGCCAAGTTGTAGAGTTTGGCGAACTCGCTGGGTCCCACCTGGAAGTGAATCTGGAAGCTGGTGTTGCAAGCCTCCAACATCACGTTGTCGTGGGTGGTCTGCAGCTCGTCACGACCCTTGATCATGGTGCGGAATTCACCGCCGCGAAGTTCGCGCATGACGCGATTGAGCTGGTAGTAGCGCGGCACCGGCGTCATGGACTCGAGCCCCAGGTGCTCCTTTTCCAAGGTCGGCAGGATCCCCGTCAACACAATCGACGTCCCCATTTTTGCAGCCTCGGCGCGCACCTGGCCGAGCAGTCGATTCAATTCCCCTTCCAGGTCCGACAGACAGGTGCCCTCGAGCTTCTGGGGGTCGAGGTTGCACTCCAAATTGAACTGCCCAAGCTCCGTTGTGAAATAGCGTGGGTCCAGCTTCTTGAGCAGCTCCTGGGCCTTGTTGGTCGGGCGCAGGGAACGGTCCACCAGGAACATCTCCTGCTCAGCACCGATGCGACGAATCCCCGTTTCAAAGAGGTTCTCGTCAATCATGCGCTCCACCGCGCGCACGTCCTCAAGCAAGGCGCGCATGAAGTTGCGCAGCTCGCTGTTGTTGCTTTCCGCCTGGATGTTCTCTTTTGCCATGACGCAGGAATTGGCAGGTCGGGCCTGGGCTGGGGCTAGGCCGGCTTCGCCCCCACGAACAGGATAGCTGGACGTGGGGATTGGGGTGAAAGGGAGCGGGCAACCGACACGTAGGCTCACCCTAACGCCGATTCCCGAGGCTCAACGATAGCAGACCAACCCCAGAGCACCGAGGATGCCTTCCCCGTGGTGCGCAGGAATCAAGAGCAGCCCACGACCCCGGGCCCAGGGCGCCCGTCAAAAACGCGCACAGGTGCTTGGCTAATCCGAGGGGCAGACCCACTAGGCTGTGGCCATGGGATCTGACACCTCTTCCGCCGCGGACCTCGGCAGTCGCCTGGCCGAGCAGGACCGCCCCCTGCGCCTCGCCCTCACGCACCTGGCCGGCACTGCCGTGCGAGCTCGTATCGACCTCGACGATCTCCTTCAGGAAATCTACCTGCGGGCCTTGACCGCCGGCGATTCACTGCCGGTGCGCTGCGAGGGTGATGGGCCCTTGCGCCGCTACCTGACGCACATCGCGCGCAACGTCGTAATTGACGCAGCCCGCGCCATTCGGGCCGCCAAGAGGGATGGTCGTGATGTTCGCCTGGAGCATTCCGATTGGAGCCAGGTGGGTCTCGCGAATTTGCCGGCGAACGTCGCTGGCCCCGCCACAGTTGCTGCCGCCAACGAGGGAGTCACTTTAATTGTCGCCCGGTTCGAACAGCTCACGCCCGAACACCGACGAGTCATTGGTCTGCGGCAATTCGAGGGACTCACGGCCCGAGAGACGGGGCTACGCATGGGGCGAGGGGAAGCGGCCGTGCATTCCCTCTACCGGCGGGCCTTGGCCGCCTGGGGAGTTGGAGCGGGGACGGGGGAAGCCTCCTAGCCGCCGCCCCAATGGGGCAACGGGAGCACACTCCCATTTTTCTTGGGCATTCTGCGACGAATCGAGGAGGCCCCTACGCCCCTTAGCCGGTAGACCACATGCCCCCCCCAGAGCAAGACCATGTCATCCGACGAATCCAAGACCACCCTCGACGACCAGCTGGACAAGCTGGTGGCAAAGTACACCGACGAAGTGGAGGCTGGAAGGACGCCGCGCCACGACAAGTACCTGAGCCAGGTGCCCAACACGGCACGGCCCGGGCTTGAGCGCTGCCTGAAGATGATCGACGCTGGAATCGCCTCCGCCCCTAGTGCGGCGCGGCCCCTCACGCCCGGTGATCGAATGGGGCAATACACACTACGGCGTGAAATCGGACGCGGTGGAATGGCGCTTGTTTGGTTGGCGGAGGATCCCGAATTAGCCCGCCCTGTGGCCCTCAAGTTACTGCGACCGGGACTGGCCCTAGAGCAAATCCATGTGGATCGCTTCAAGCGCGAAGCCCTCGCAATCGCGCGCTTAAAGCACCCCAACGTGGTTCAGATTTTCTCAGTGGGTGAAGCCCAGGGCTATCACTACATCGCCATGGAGTACGTCGAGGGTCCGTCCCTGGCAACGGTCCTGGGCGCCCTCCCTCTTGATCGGAATTGGTCTGCGGATGAGCTGGCACTGGCATCGGGAATTCGCGACCTGGCCGGAGCGCCGAACTTCGAACAGGCTTTTTGCCGCCTGCTTGCGCCGATCGCCGATGCCCTGCAGGCCGCCCACGACCTGGGTCTTGTTCACCGCGATGTAAAGCCATCGAACATCCTCCTGCACCGGGACGGTCGCGCCGTTGTTGCTGACTTCGGGTTGGCCAAAGGTGACAGCGATCCGGGTCTCTCGATGACGGGCGACACCATCGGAACACCGCACTACATGTCCCCAGAACAGGCGCAGGTTTCCGAGGCCAACGTCGATCACCGCACAGACATCTACAGCCTGGGCGTCACCCTCTACGAAGCACTGGCCGGACGCCGCCCCTTCGAGGGGCGCACAGTCCTCGAGGTCTTTGAGGCCATCAAGACTCAGGCCGCCGCGCCTATGCACTCTAAGACCCTAAGGGCCTCTAGGGACTCGGAGCTGGTCGTTCATATGGCCATGGCACGGCGGCCGGAAGATCGCTACGGCAAGGCCAGCGACTTCGCCGAGGACCTGCGGGCCCTTGGTCAAGGTCAACCGACGCGCGCACGGGCGGAACGGCCGGGGCTGCTCGCACGCTTCACGACGACGGTCCTTTGGCTCATGTCGAACCAGCCCTACGAGTACCGCTCGCAGCGTACGTTCCTGGGACTGCCACTGGTCCACATCACGCGCGGTCATTCCGCCTACTCGCGCGGCCCCAAAATCGCGAAGGGCTGGCTGGCCATGGGCGATATTGCCATCGGCGGCCTCGCTATCGGGGGCTTCACTGCCGGCCTGTTGTGCTTCGGAGGTATTGGCTTCAGCCTGCTCTTCACCTTCGCCGGAATCGCCCTAGGCCTGGGCATCGGCTTTGGCGGTATCGCAGCGGCGCCCATAGCCATCGGCGGGATCGCGGTTGGCCTATTCGCCTTCGGTGGCTTGGCCTGGGCCTACACAGCCATCGGCGGGATGTCCTGGGGTGAATACACCTATGGCG
>JBLHLB010000163.1:0-8610 GCA_047618505.1 Planctomycetota bacterium | reverse complement strand
CTCAAGCAATCGGCGGTGCACTGGTGCTATGGCGGACCCCTAGAAGAGTTGGCGAAGGTTTCAGCCTCCCTCGGCCTAACGGGAATTGATGTGGTCGCACCCAACGGTTGGGAAACGCTCAAGAAGTACGGACTCGTCTCTACGATGACGCCCTGTATGGAACGGGGTTACGGAATCGCCAACGGGCTCAACAAGAAGGAGAACCACGAGGGCCATCTGCAGTTGGTCAAGGAACGCATCGATGCCAGTGCGGAGGCGGGCTTTACGAACATCCTCGTTTTCTCCGGCAACCGCGAGAGTGACTTGAGCGACAAGGAAGGAATGGAAAACTGCGCTGTGGCTCTGAAGGAGATCGCTCCCTATGCGGCGGAGAAGGGGCAGATGCTTTGCATGGAGTTGCTCAACTCTAAGCGCGACCACGGCGGCTACATGTGCGATCGCACAAAGTGGGGCGCGGATCTCGTGCAGATGGTGGGTTCTGATTCGTTCTCGCTGCTCTACGACATCTACCACATGCAGATCCAAGAGGGCGACGTCATCGCCACGATCCGCGAGTTCCAGGAGAGCATCGGCCACTACCACACGGCCGGCGTCCCGGGGCGTGGCAACCTGGACGAGAACCAGGAGCTCAACTACCCCGCCGTCATGCGGGCCATCGCAGAGACCTCTTTCGGGGGTTGTGTTGGGCAGGAATTCATTCCTAGCGGCGACAAAGTTCAGGCGCTGACAAAGGCCGTCGAACTCTGCGACGTTTGATCCCAGCGCGCGCATCCCCCGGGAATCGCAGGCTAACAGCTGAGTAGTTTTGGTAGCCCCGAGCCCAACGATGCGTCCCTACACAACCCCCTGCCGGCCACCCCTTTGGGCGAAGGGTGGACATGCCCAAACGATCCTCGGGCATGTCCTACCCTCACCCGATGGAATGGTGCAGGAATCGACGGGATATAACCGCCACGAGGTGTGCGTTGGCGATGGGGATCGCCTGGTGGTCTTCGCACGCAGGGGCACAACGGGAGCGCGCGTGATTCTGCTGCACGGCCTTTCGGGCCACGCGAACGCGGAATACATGCGCCTCGCCGCGGCAGCGCTTTCCGCGGATGGGCATGGCATCTGGGCGGTCAACCACCGCGGCTGCGGAGCGGGACAAGGACTGGCGGGCAGACCCTATCACTCCGGAAAGACGGACGACCTTGCTGCGGTCTTGGCCGCGAGCTACGCCGATGCCCCCGACCTCAAACACATCGTCGTCGGCTTTTCCCTGAGCGGAAATTTGGCCCTGCTGCACTCGGCCCAGGGACTCCAACCAGCGCCCACTGGGATCGTCGCGGTGAATCCGCCGGTGGATCTCGAAGACACATCCGTGGCCATCGGTCGAGGACTTTCACGACTCTACGAACGCCGCTTCATGTGGCGCCTACGCCGCGCGGTACGCCAGCGCGAAGCGGCGGGCCAGACCAAGGGCTCCTACGACATCCCGCTGAATCTATCTCTCCTGGAGTTCGACGACCTCTTCACCGCGCCTGAGTGCGGCTTTGCAAGTGGTATGGACTACTACCGCCGCTGCTCTAGCCTAATGCATCTAGGGCGAGTGACAACGCCAAGCGTGATCCTGACCGCCGCCGACGACCCCTTCGTCGATCCTGCAGTTTACGGCCGCGCACAGCTACCGGATTCCATGCACCTGCATGTGGAGCAGCACGGCGGTCACGTTGGCTATCTCACACGCCAGAAGCTGGGCTGGGAACGCTGGTTGAAGGGCGCCCTCTCGCACTATGTAGCTGAACTTCTAGGCTGATGTGTGGGGGGCCGCTCCAGGGTCCTAGCTATGTATCCAGAAGTTGAGTTGCACGCCCAGCTCCTGAGCAAGTGCAGAGACCTGAGTCTTGGGGAATTAGTGCGAACCAACGACTCGAAGGTGGGCAAGCGCACAATCCATCAGGTCAGATCAGGTCCTCCCGCAGATCGTGGGGATGCGAAAGCGTAGGATGGGTTCTCGTCTCTGTCCCCTCAGTCTGCCTCCGTCCCGGAACTCCCCGCGTCTTGGATCGCTCCCTCCCCAAACCGCCTCGGACCGAGGCACTCGCCCTTCCGCCGGTGCTGAGACCGCGCGCTGAACGCCTCTCTGCACTCGGTGGATCGAAGTGGGATGTCCTCATCGTCGGTGGCGGCATTACCGGCTGCGGATTGGCCTTGGACCTGGTGGCCCGTGGGCTTTCCGTGGCTCTTGTGGAACGGGGCGACTGGGCCTCTGGAACATCGAGTGCATCCTCGCGTCTGGTGCACGGCGGACTCCGCTACCTCGAGCAATACGAATTCGGCCTGGTGCGCGAGTCCTGCCGCGAGCGTGCCCTGCTTCTGCGCAACGCCGCTGGATTGGTGTGGCCCGAACGCTTCGTCTTTCCCGTGCGTCGTGGAGATCCCGTGGGCAAGCTCAAACTCGCCGCTGGCCTGGGTCTCTACACTCTCGTTTCCATTCCACGAGTACTTGGGTTACCGAGGATTGTAAGCACGCGGGAAGTACAGCGGCGCATCCCTGGCATTGATAGCGAGGGCTTGAAAGGCGGCGGAAGTTACCTCGACGGAGCCACAGATGACGCGCGCCTAACCCTGGCGATCGCACTCTCGGCCATGGGACATGGCGCGACATGCCTATCGCAGGTCGAGGCAACCCAACTGGAGGACGGCCAGGGAGGCGTTCGTGTCGAACTCCTAGATCGCCTCAGCTCCGCCTCGTTCGAAGCCCAGGCACGGGCGGTGGTCCTCTGCGGCGGCCCCTTCACTGACAGCCTGCGCGGTCGCGCCAAGCTCAACCAAGGATGGGTGCAACCGACCCGGGGAACCCACATTCTCATCCCACGGGAACGACTTCCAACGGACGGCGCAGTGATCCTTTCGTCACCGGTGGATGGTCGCGTGATGTTCCTGCTGCCCTGGGCGCGCTTCACCGCCATCGGAACGACAGACTTGGATGCAGACCCCAACGGGCAGATTCGCGCAACGGGCGCGGAGGTACGCTATCTCCTCAATTCCGCCAATAGATTGGTCACGGGGGCGAAACTGACAGAAGACGATGTCGTCTCGACCTGGGCTGGCCTACGGCCACTGCTCTCGGCATCTGAATCCGACCCCTCGGCCCGATCCCGAGAGGAACGTGTCACGCGCGAGGGGTCGATCTACACCATCGCGGGCGGCAAGTTGACCGGTTACCGCTCCATGGCCGAGGGACTGGGGCAGCGTCTTGCGAAGGATCTAGGAATGGGCGACAAATCCTCAAAGTCACCCACTCGGAAGCTCTCTTTGCACGGATCACTTTTTGAGCTCAATGCCGATCGGAAGAGAACGCCCGTCGGTCGGCCACGCTGGTCGTCCTTGGACGCGCAAGGGAAGCCGATCGTTGATCGCGAGCCTGTGCTCCAGGCCTGGGGCGAGCGCTATGGCAGGTATGCCCCTGCCGTGGCGGACTTCTGCCAACGGCAGGAACAAGGCCTTGGCAGTCTGAGCCCGGATACACTCCAAGGTGAGGTCGATTGGGCAATGCGCTATGAGGACGCCCTTCAGGTGGAGGACTTCCTGCTGCGTCGCACGGACCTTGGCCATGAATCCGAGCAGATCGCCCTCGCCTCGATTCCGGCTATCGCGGATCGCATGGCGCGCTCCCTGGGATGGGATCAGCAGCAACGAAACGCCCAAGTCGATGCCGCCCGCAATAGCATTGAGCGTCTCCACGCCTGGCGTCTCGACCCGCACTAGTAGCGCCTACTTGGTGACCAGAAGCCTCCGGTGGAGGATGTTGGAAGACTTGCCTCCAACTCCTTGAGTGAACTCGCCGTGGCTGCCCCGTTCTTGAGAACGGTGATGCGCCTCTGGTTCTCGGCCTGTGTTCTCGCCTGTGTTCTCGGAATGGGGTTTCGCCCCAGTACTCCCTGCGTCCCGGGGTGGAAGCAGGGGCACCGGACGGCAATTCGCAGGCCGGGCGGGAATGCAGCTCGTGGCCGCAACAGCCCGAGAGGTGTTTTCGTCGGTGTCCTTCAGGATGCCGGCGCTGCCCTCGCAGGCTCTTTCCCCGAACCTTGCCAGATCCAAGAGATGACGTCCTTGATCCAGGAGTTAGGCGAGGAAACAGACATGCTAGCCCTGAAGGCCAATATTGAAGCGGGACAGCATGGGCGCGGCTTCTCGGTGGTCTCCTCCGAGCGGAATGACCTGGGGAGCTCGTAACGGCCACCGATGCCGATCGCGCGCTACTGACAAGGGGAAAGGAGTTATCGGATGCCGCCGCCACCCTGCAGACAATCTCCCCTGGTCCCCTTCTGGCTCCTCTTTGGCAGCCTTGCCTTGATTGGGCAGGCGAAGCGGCTACGTGGCGTGGCCCTGTAGCACTTCAGAGATCAGCCGCGCCCGGGGGCCAAAGATCCTGAATTGCGGGGCAATCAGGAGTTGGGAGTCTGGGCTCTCTGTCCGATAGTCTTAGGACGCTGCGCCCGAGATCTATCCGTAACTTCTACTTGCTCCGCCATGTGGTTCTATTTGCTCTCCGCCTTCGTTCTGCTCCTCGCGCTCTTTGCCCTGGGTCGGACCTGGTTGGGCTGGGTGGCATCCGGCGCCCTGCTCTTGCTTGGTTGGGGTCAGACCGGAGTCGAGTACCCGCTGATCTACTGGGCTAGTACAGGACTCTTCGGAGCCATCGCCCTGGTTGCTGGCTTCCGCCCCCTGCGCGCGCCTCTTGTGACCCGCCACATCCTGCCCCTGATCGCGCCGATCCTGCCGAGCATGAGCGAGACCGAGAAGGTCGCCATTGAAGCCGGGACTGTCTGGTGGGAAGCGGCCTTCTTCACCGGGAACCCGAAGTGGAAGCAACTCCTGGATTTTAAGCTCCAGGAGCTCACACCGGCGGAGCAGAAATTCATCGACGTGCAATGCGAAGAAGTCTGCGCAATGCTGTCGGACTGGGAAGTGAACCTCAGCGGCGACCTCCCCTCCGCGGTCTGGGACTATCTCAAAAAGGAAGGCTTCTTCGGGATGATCATCCCCGAAGGATTCGGCGGACTCGGTTTCTCGGCAGTTGCACACTCGGCGGTGGTAACGAAGCTCTCCAGCCGCTCCGTCCCCCTCGCAGTCACTGTCATGGTGCCAAACTCCCTGGGTCCGGCAGAGCTGCTCTTGCACTACGGAACAGAGGAGCAGAAGGACTACTACCTTCCGCGCCTTGCCCGTGGGGACGAGGTCCCCGCCTTTGCTTTGACCGAACCCCAGGCCGGCTCGGACGCGGGCTCCATGCGTGCCACCGGTGTGATTTGCCGCGGGCAATTCGAAGGCGAAGATGTCCTCGGCATCCGCCTCAATTGGGATAAGCGCTATATCACCCTGGCCCCCGTGGCGACGGTTCTTGGGCTTGCTTTCAAGCTTCAGGATCCCGACGGCCTCCTGGGTGACAAGCCTGAGCTCGGCATCACCTGCGCCCTAGTCCCCGCGGATCTTCCGGGTGTCACCACCGGCGAGCGACACGACCCCCTGGGCTGCAATTTCATGAACGGTCCGACCCAGGGTGTGGACGTGTTTGTGCCGATTGAGTCCATCATCGGTGGCAAAGAGCAGGCCGGTCAGGGTTGGTTGATGCTGATGCAGTCCCTGGCCGCCGGTCGCGGAATTTCACTGCCCTCCATGTCAGCCGGCGCGGCCAAGCTGGTGACCCGGACGGTCGGCGCCTACAGCAGCGTGCGCGAACAATTCAACGTCTCCATTGGCAAGTTCGAGGGCATCCAAGAAAGATTGGCGCGCATAGCGGGCTTAACCTACGGCATGGATGCTGCGCGCAACTTGACCTCCTCGGCCGTCGATGCGGGCGAGAAGCCCTCGGTGGCCTCAGCCATCGTCAAGGCCTATCTGACCGAGAGCATGCGCACCCTCACCAACGACGGTATGGACATCGTTGGCGGTGCTGGAATCTGCTCCGGTCCACGCAACATCCTGGGCCCGGGCTACGCCGCGTTGCCCATTGGCATCACGGTGGAAGGCGCCAACATCTTGACGCGCTCGATGATCATCTTCGGACAGGGTGCCCTGCGTTGTCACCCCCATGTGCAGGATGAAATGCGAGGTGCCGAGGAAGGCAACCTCAAGCTCTTCGATCGCTCCTTCTGGGGGCACGTCGGCTTTGTCTTTACGAATGCCGCGCGCTCCCTTGTGCACGCCCTGACACGCAGCGCCTTCGCGCCCGCGCCAGTCTCAGGACCTAGCGCCAAGTACTACAAGCAGATCGGTCGCCTATCCTCGTCCTTCGCCGTGGCATCCGATGTGGCCATGGGCACACTCGGTGGTTCCCTGAAGTTCAGGGAGTCGATCACCGGTCGACTCTCGGATGTGCTTTCCTGGCAGTTCCTGGCTTCCGCAGCCCTCAAGCGCTTCGAAGCCGAGGGTCGCAACCCACGCGACTTGCCCTACCTGCAATGGTTCTGCGAACACGCCCTCCATGAAGCACAGGAAGCCTATATCGGCGTCTGCGAGAACATGCCCCTGCGGCCCGCTGGTTGGCTACTGCGCGGCCTGGCTTTCCCCCTCGGTCGGCCCTGGTCTCCGCCCTCAGACAGCCTCTGCCGCCGCGTTGCCCTGGGCATTGTCGACGGTAGTGAAGCGCGCGAATCGCTCACGACGGGGATCTACATCCCTGGGAGGGATGAGCAGGGCCTCGGCACTCTCGAGGACGCCTACGCCAAGGTCGTCGCTGCCCTCGCGGTTCAGAAGAAGATCGCCACGGCGGTCGAGACGAAACAGCTGGAGCGCAAGCCGCGGGCCGACCTCGTCACCCGAGCGCGGACGGCGAACATCATCAACGACGCCGACTTGGCGGTTCTGGAGGCGGCCAAGGATGCCCGCTTCGAGGCAATCACCGTGGACTCCTTCGGACCGGAGCGTTGGGCTCCCCGCTCCGCCTAGCGCATGATCTCGGACACGACTCGCCCGGCCACGTCGGTCAGGCGATAGTCGCGCCCCTGGGAGCGATAGGTCAAGGCCTCGTGGTCGAGGCCCAAGAGATGCAGGACCGTCGCGTGTAAATCGTGCACGTGGACCCCGTCCTCCACCGGGCGGTAGCCGATCTCGTCGGTTACCCCGTGGGAGTAACCCGGCTTCACACCACCACCGGCCATCCACATGGTGAAGGCATCGATGTGGTGATCACGGCCGATGAAGTCGCGCACTTCCCCCATGGGCGTGCGGCCGAATTCGCCGCCCCAAATCACAAGGGTGTCCTCCAGCAGCCCGCGGCGCTCTAGGTCCAGCACCAGGGCGGCGGAGGCACGGTCGACCTCGCGGCAGCGCGCCTCGAGGGGGGCCCCCAGGTTGTTACGTGGGTCCCCGTGGTGATCCCAATCGGCGTGGTAGAGCTGCACGTAGCGCACGCCGCGCTCTGCCATTCTGCGCGCCAGGAGGCAGTTGCGGGCGAAGGAGGGCCCGTCGTTTTGAATGCCATAGAGAGCTCGGGTCTCCGCCGATTCTTGGGAGAGGTCAATCAGCTCTGGCGCACTCGTTTGCATCGCCTCCGCGAGATCGTAGGAACGCATGCGAGCTTCCAACTCCCGATCTACGGAAGCCTCGACCCGCAAACCATTGAGGCCCGCAACCGCATCGAAGAAGGCCGCCTGCCCACGGTCCGAAACGTTCTCTGGGTTCGTGAGGTTCAGCACCGGTGCCGGTCCACGGCGGAAGGGCGTGCCCTGAAATTCAGGCGGAAGGAAACCGTTGCCCCACAGGGGCGCGCCACCCCGCGGTCCGCGAGATCCGGACTGCAGGACGACGAAACCGGGTAGGTCATTCGCCTCGCTCCCAAGGGCGTAGTTCACCCAGGCGCCCATGCTGGCCCGGCCGAATTGCCCCGAGCCAGTGCTCATGAACAACTTCGCCGGCCCGTGGTTGATTTCGTTCGTGTGCACACCGCGCAGGAAGCACAGACGATCCACAATGGCGGCGGTGTGGGGCAGGAGCTCACTCACTGGTTGACCGCTTTGCCCGTGCCGACGGAAGCGGCGTCGCGTACCCAAGAGTCGTGCGCGACTTGGATCAATGAAGGCGAAGCGCTGTCCCGCGATCAAGCTCGGCGGCGGCGGCTTACCATCCAGCCGTTGCAGAACAGGCTTCTCCTCGAAGAGCTCGAACTGGCTGGGGGCTCCGGCCATAGAGAGCTGGATCACGCGTTTGGCGCGCGCTCCGTGGCGCGCGCCAACCTGACGAGACGTCTGCGCCTTGGCTCTGGCTCCCAAGAGCCCGGAGAACGCCAAACCACCCAAGCCAAGGGCGCCACTGCGAAGGATCGAACGCCGCGTGGCGTCAGCGCTGAAATGCTCGAAGTTCATGGCCGCGTCACAAATTCATCGAGGTTGAAAAGGACACGGGCGAGGGCCGTCCAAGCTTCCATTTGAACACGCCCAGCGGGAACCCCCTCGAGTGCCAGCTGGTCCATTTCCCCATGGAGGAATTCGAGCAGGAGCTCCTGCTCCGCCTCACTGGGTTCACGGCTGAGGGCCCTTCGGAAGGTGATGCGCACAGCCTGTGACTCATCATCACTGTCCTTTAGCGCACGCACCCCGAGCTCCTCCGCGATCTGCAACATCATCG
>JBLHLB010000162.1:0-8662 GCA_047618505.1 Planctomycetota bacterium | reverse complement strand
GACAAGTCTGAGGCTGCAGCTATTCCGCCTCGTAGGCGTTGACCCACAGGCGCACCTGCGTCAATCCCGGCGCCCCTTCATCTGCCTTGGAGAGGAACTTGGTCAGGGCCTTGGCGTAGCGCTTGGCATCCTTGTCCTTGCGCTGGGGAAAGGTGAGCGGGCGTTCGTCTCGGAGCTCGAACCAGGCTTGCCACGCTTCAATGTCTTCGGCAAAGCCTTCGGTTTTCTTGGCGAGCTTTAGCAGCTCCTGGAGCCGCTTCGCGCTATCGGCCTTGGGGAAGTAGAGGCCTAGTTCGCCGGCGGCCCGGGCGAAGGCCTCTGCCTCGAGGGCTGCGTGAGAATCCTCGAGCTGCTTCAGGAGCTTGGCATGCACTCCGTCGATGGCTGCCATGATCGCGCTTGCCCCGGCGGCGATTCCCTCTGATTTGTTGGCGTAGCGCTGCTGCAGCTTCGCGGCCACCTTGCGCGCCTTGCCGTAGCGTCCCTCGGCGATCAACGGTAGGCAATCCGACAACTCCACAGCGAGTGTGTCGGGCAGCTTGATCCACGGCTGCTGCAGGGCGAGCCTGGTCGCAGCCAGGAACTCCTCCGGATCACGCGAAGGATCGCCTGACCAACGCAGGATTCCCTCTCGACCGATGATGTGACACCAGGTCAGGGATGCGTTTCGATTGAGGTCCAGGTAGGGAGTCATGTCACCACTGAAATTCGCCACCCCCATGGCATGGGGTAATCCCATTTCGCGGCCGATGTCTACGAAGTGATCGTCGGGCTCGCCGTCCTCAACGGCGACGGTGATAGAGAGCGCTCGTAGGTTTGCCTCGGGGTTCGCGAGCAGGACATCTACCAACAGCGGCACACCGGTGCGTACACAGGAATCGCAGTAGTAACCCCAAGTGTGCACGAGGGCCACGTCGCCGCGGTAATCGGTCAAGACCGGCTCCGACTTCGAGGTCCCAAAGTCGTACCAATAGACGGTCTGAAGCGGCGGTGCGAGTTGTCCGACCTCGGTAGGCTGCAGCTCGCCATCGACTGCAGCGGTGTGCGGATGGAGCAGCGCCGGTTGAGCGGATGCGAACAGGCTGGATAGCAACAGGGCGGGAGCTAAATTCATCGGGAGCTCAGTGGTCGTAGGTCGATAGATCGGGACCCTTCTTGCGCTTGGGTTGCGCTTTAGGGGCCGCTGGTCGCGTGTCTGGTCCGGCGGCAGGCGTGAATGTTTGAATCAGAGATCGGGCTGCGGCACTTGCGAGGGAGCGTTCAAACGCCTTCTGGTATTCTCCTGACGTGAAAACGATCTCCCTGTTGAGTGCTGCTTTCCTTCTCCTGATGGCTTCATGCAATTCCTCTGCCAACGACTTCGAATTCGATCAAGAAGTTGATTCCAGAGGGGTTTCCACCTCCGTTCGCGTGGCTGCTTGCCAGACCTATGTCAGCGGCGATTTCGAAGAGGGCCTGGCCGCCGTGGATAGGGCCCTGGGACTCGCCGCCGAGGCGGGGGCTGAGATCGCCTGCCTGCCGGAGACCTGTCTCTTTGGCTGGGTCAACCCCGAAGCCCATGGGCAAGCGGATTCGATCCCCGGTCGGACGACGGAGATCCTTGGAGAGATGGCGCGTCGCCATGGACTGATGATCGCCGTGGGTCTATGCGAGACGGATGGGCAGCAGCTCTTCGATTCCGCCGTCTTGATCGACAGGAATGGCAAGCTCCTGATGCGACACCGCAAGGTGAACATCCTGACGGAGCTGATGGACCCGCCCTACACGCCGGGGCCGAATGCGATGGGGTCAGTGGTGGACACGCGCTTCGGTCGCATTGGCATGTTGGTCTGCGCAGACACCTTCAAGGATGAGCTCGTGGCGGACATTGCAGCGGGTCAGCCCGACCTCGTGCTAGTTCCCTACGGCTGGGCGGCGCCGGCCGAGCAGTGGCCCGACCACGGGCGGAGTCTGCACAGTTGGGTGGCCCACACGGCGCGACGCGCCGGGGCTCCGGTGGTCGGCGTGGACGGAACTGGCTCCATCGGTCACGGACCCTGGACGGGGCACGTCTATGGCGGACAGAGCGTAGCCTGCGACGCTGACGGCAATGTACTCGGAGTCCTTCTGGATCGGGAACCCGATGTTCGGGTCTTCGAGATCGAGCTGGTGGACCGTCGAGATTAGACGCCTAGGGTTGGGGCGACAGACTGCTGAGCAGCAGCTGCACTTTCTCAATCAAGAACGACGGCGCAATGGGCTTGGGCAGAAGGTCGAGCTGCCCTTCCGATATCGCATCTAGCAGCCCGTTGAAAAACAGCAACTCCTCGCTCGGCCCCCACAAATCGCCTGGCTGCGTTGTCGGAACCACCCGTGTAGGTACAGCTACGCGGAGAACCCGACGCCTTGCCAGGAAATTTGTGGAGACCAACCGAGAAGCTGCTGTTTTTCAACGGACTGCTAGCACGTCCTTGGACATACCTTGGCCGTTGTCTTCCACGGTCAGTGCGGCCTGGTTCTCCCCGACGTCGTCGGTGCCGATCGTTATGGTGCCGTCTTCGGGCATTGCATCACAGGCGTTGATCGTGAGATTGAGCGGTGTCCATTCGCTCTTGGAATCAAACGACGAGCCCCCCGGGATGGGAAGGGAAGACCGAGGCTTGATCAGTCTCGGGGGCAATGATCTCTGGGCTTTGGATATGCCGGGGGGCCCAGGACTCGGAACTAGGCTTGGGATCTCGAGGGTTCTCGGAAGCCTGGGGCAGGCTGGCGGCGAAGTGCACGCGGAGAGTAATTCGGGCGAGGGCGCGACCTTCGAGATGTTCTGAATGGGCGTCGATGGGCCTGACCAGATGCAGCCGGATCTGGTGCGGGGACCGGCAAATGCTGTCAGCGGTAGCGGGACGATTCATGCCTGCTGCGAGGACCCCACTGTTCTGTGAGGACTGGCATGCTGCCGGAGCGACACGGCCTTGATGTGATTCTAGGGAGCACATCAGAGGTCGCCCTTGGGCTAGGCAAGGCCAAGCCGGAGACAGTCGAGCTACCTGTCTCGCACGTCGTCATGCCCGGCTGAATGGACGCGAGTTGGCGGCCAAGATGCGCGAGCTCCGCGTCGAGCTGTGGCACAGCGTCGACCTGCAGGTGCCCGGTGTTTGCGTTTACTCGTCCCACATCCTGGATGAGAAAGGCGATTGGATCGAGGCGACGGAATTCCTGGACAAGTCATATGGCGCCGAGCCACACGCACAGCGCGTGAGCGAGATTCTGCTACGCCCCATAGTTTTCAGGCCGCGTTGCCCGCTCCAAAAGCGCCTCGGGAACACTTTTCAGCTCGTAATTGCTCAAATGACAGCGAAAAGAGGGGCCAGGCCTTCCTTCCCCGGACTTGATCGGTAGCCTTCTGATATAGGGAGTGCCAGCGAGGCATTCCGGCGCACAGCAGGGTTCCCGGCAAAGAGCGGGAGAAGCGCCTTCCATAAGACTCTCACTTGTTGCTGCTGGATGGGGTGAGAAGTCGTTGCGAACCGGATCCATTGATGATCGCGGCTTAGCACGACGCACACGGTATCTGTCATTACGTCATCTCAGAATGAATCAGGCTCGAAGTCGACCTTCAAGACTTTCGGCCTCTCCACAAACCTCCTCCGTGCCGTCTCCGACGCTGGCTTCACCGAGCCGCGCCCGATTCAGGCCAAAACCATTCCCCAGGTCCTCGAGGGCCGGGATGTCCTAGGCCTGGCACAGACCGGTACGGGCAAGACTGCGGCCTTTGCGCTTCCGATCATCGAACGCCTCGTGGCGAGCAAGGGACAAAACCCGCGCGCGCTGATCCTGGCACCCACGCGTGAACTGGCCATCCAGATCCACGCCGAGATCGAGCTCTTAGGCAAGTACACGAACATCCGCGCCATGACCGTCTTTGGCGGTGTGGGCGCGGCTCCCCAGATCCGATCCCTGCGCAGTCGCCCCGACATTGTCGTGGCCTGCCCCGGACGACTGCTAGATCTCATGGGCAGCGGCGATGCGCGCCTGGACGGGATCGAGGTCCTCGTCCTGGACGAAGCCGACCACATGCTCGACATGGGCTTCCTGCCGGACATCAAGCGCATCCTTTCGCGCCTGCCCCAGCGGCGCCAGAACTTGCTCTTCTCGGCCACCATGCCGCGGGAGATTCGCTCCTTGACCGACAACCTTCTGCGCAATCCGCACAAGGTTGAGCTGGCCATCACGGCGCCGGCGGAGACGATCGCCCACGCGCTCTATCCCGTCGACCAGGCCAACAAGACCGCGCTCTTGAAGCACCTGTTTGGCTCTGATGACTTCAAGTCGGCCATCGTCTTCCTACGCACGAAGCACAGGGCCAAGCGTTTGGCCAAGGACCTGGAAAAGGCCGGATACAACGCCATTGCCCTACAGGGCAACATGAGCCAGAACCAGCGACAGAATGCCATGCAGGGCTTCCGCGATGGAAGCTACAACGTGCTCGTTGCGACGGACATTGCAGCCCGTGGTATCGACGTGGCTCACGTCAGCCACGTGATCAATTTCGATATCCCCAACACGCCTGACGCCTATACCCACCGCATCGGACGCACCGGGCGGGCGGAGCGCAGTGGCCAGGCCTTCACGTTCGTGACCCACGAGGACTTCCCCTCCATCAAGGCCATTGAGAAAAAACTGCAGATGGCGATTCCGCGCGTGAAGTTGCGCGACTACGGCGAAGGAACCGGTGATGCGAACTGGGATCGCCGTGAGCCCCGCGGGCAGGGTGGACGTGGTGGCAACCGTGGCGGCGGCGGCGGTCGTCCCACGGGGCGCTCGCGAATTCCCTCCAAGTCAAAGACGGGGCGGGCTGACAGCTCAGCCCCTAAGGCGGTAGCCCCCAAGAAGGCTGTGGAAGGCAAGACGCCGGCGACGAAGCGCGAGACCGCACCGGCCGGACCGGCCGGACCGAGTTTCGGTGCTGGAGTCGGCGCTTGGGATGCCGCAAAGAAGTCCAAAGCGGACGGCGGCGGACGCAGTCGCTCCGGTGGCGGCGGTGGTCGTCGTAGTGGAAACCGCCGCTAGTTGATTCCCTGGGGTGCGCCAGGTCGGCGCACCTTTAGGAATTCCAGGCTGTCGGAGTTTGCGGTCAGCCTGCACGGCATGTCGCGGGGCAAGACCAGACAGTCGTTCTCCTTCAGGGGAATGACTGCTCCTGTCTCTGGTGTGCTGTTCATGGAACCGGCGAGAACATAGGCGAAGAGGAACTCCCCGGAATGTCCAAAGGGCTGAGGCGTTTGATCTTGGCCTGAGCTACGCAGGGCACGCGCCTCGGTGAGGTTTGCGCTGGCCTTGCCGATACCCGTGTCATGGACTTCGAAGCCTGCCAGTGCGCTGGCTTCCCACTGTGTTTTAGCAGCTTGATGCCGCAGGAAGACCTGGCCATGAAACACGCGTTCCCTCCGGGCCGCAGTCGTGGGGACAGATATCTCGTGGTCGAGGAAGGGGTCGTGTTCCGCTGGGTAAGCCGACCTCAAGGCCAGGGGAGCTTTCCAGAACGCGGTGACGAATGTGTGGCGGTTGAATCACACAGTCACCGGCCCGCAACACAAAGGGATCGCCTTGATCTTCGTAGACCAACTTCACCCAGCCAGAGAGACAGAAGATCATTTGGAAGCGAAGGGCGTGGAAGTACACGTTGTCCGGCACCGGTCCGCCCCCGGCAATCTGAATGTGGGAGGCGATGAAGCGACTACCGAGACACTCGGGGATCAGGTCGCGATAGCGCATACCCGCGCGCCCGGTTATCCAATCTGACTAGGACGAAGATCAGGTGACGACCAACTCTTGGTGACCATCGGGGATCGCAACCTCTGTATTCGCGGACAGCAGCTCGACGTGCGTCCGTTAGGGGCGACCAGGTTGTCCAGGGCGCCGCCGAGGAGGGCCGGGTCCTCGCAATCCAATTGCAATACGGCGGGGGAGCCACCCTCGCCGCGCCGTAGAAGCAACCGAACACCATGGCCAGCGAGCAGGGCCGACTGAGGATCGTCCGCGGGGGAGCTGCGCTCTAGCCGGAAGCTGAGGCGTTCACGGAAGAACTCCATGCTGGCCGCTAGGTCATCGCAGGACAGCACGACCTGGGCGCTCTTGATGTTCTCCATGGAATTAGCCGCGCCTCCTATTCCTCACCCTTGAAGCAGTACATGGCGTCCACCGTGCGCAGGTAGATGCGCCCCGTTGCCAGGGCCGGGGTCGCGTAAATCTTCTCTTCTAGGTCCACGACCGAGATCGCCTCGAGGCTCCCTCCGGCGGGCAGCACAGAGACAATGCCGTGTTCGCTGAACAGGTAGACCTTGCCATCTCCAGCCACAGGCGAGGCGTAGTAGGTGTCCCCCGCATCGGCGATGCGCTCCTTGCCCAGTTCCTCTCCGGTGCTGGGATTGAAGGTGGAGAGCAGTCCGCCGCTATCGGCCAGCAGATACAGAATGTCACCGTAGATCACGGGCGACGGCAGCTGCGGGACCGCGCGACGGTAGCTCCACTTGAGTTCACCCTTGGGCAAAGCGCTGGTACGTTCAGCGCCGGGGGCTTGGAATGCCAGCAAGCCGTTCTGGGAGGCCAGGGCACTCTCCAGGTAGGACCAGTCCCGCGCATCCAGGAAGCCGTCTTGGTCAAGGTCGACGAAATCGAACCATGCGGAGGCGCGGGATGGCGGCATTTCCTCCTTCGAAAGCTTGCCGTTGCTGTCCGTATCACCAGCGGAAAGAACGTCGGCAAAGGAGTCAATGTTGACCTGACTGCCCGGCTGATTCATAGGGGAGCCGTAACCCGCCACAATCACCAGGTCCCCATGCAGGATGGGCACGGACTTCATCTCGAAACAGAGCCCATCGCTTGACCAGTGCTTTAATCCGGTCTCGAGGTTGTAGGCGTCGAGGAGGAATGACCCTGGCAGAATCAGTTCCATTTCCCCGCCATGGTTCGTGCGCAGGATCGGTGTGCAGTGGCCGCTCTTGGCTTCGGGCCGCTCTGTGCGCCAGAGCTTCTCACCGTTCTTCTTGTCCACACACAGGAGGTATGAGCCGAGAGCTTGATCACAGGCGAGATAGACCGCGTCACCCACCAGAATCGGTGACGCTCCCATACCGTAGACGTTGTTGTAGGGCCCGAGCTGCATCTTCCAAAGCTCCTCGCCGAAGTGGTCGTAGGCAAGGAGCCCGCTCTCGGGGAAGAACACCACGACGACATCTCCATCCACTACCGGGCTAGGGGAAGCGGGATTATTGCGCCCGTCCAACTTCTCCGTGTGGTGCCTTGGTGCCTCGCGTTGCCAGAGCACGAGTCCAGTGTCGGCATCGAGGCAGAAAGTGAAGAGATGGCCCTCAGCGCTACCCGTGAGGAAGAGTCGTCCCCCGAACAGAACGGGCGAAGAATAGCCATTGGCGATCGCGCTGCGCCAAAGAACATTGTTGTGCTCGTTATCGCCCAAGTTGAAGTGGTCTGGAAGACCTGTGACTTCGGCGACGCCACTGCCATTGGGACCACGGAATCGGGTCCACTCGTGGGATCCGCCCTGGGAATCCTGGGGGGTAGCAGCAGTGGAGAGGGTCGGTGCAAGAACGAGGCAAATGGCTAACAACATGGGGAGCGAGGGTAGCGATCCCCGAGGGCGTGGGCAAACGCTCGCCCGGCCGCGAAGGCATTGCGTGACCAACGCTTTCTGGCTCAGGCCTGGGAATAATTTTCCTCCGATTGAAGTCGCCCAGAAATTAACTTTGTTGCGGACATGTCAATTCTGTCGCCGGCTTCATTCGGGCTGAAGGGGAGGTCGAAAGCGCGGGGAGTCACTCAGCTTCGAACACCCAAGATCCCCACCAAAGATGTTTGTTCACGAGACCTCGTCCCGCCTCCCCTCGGGACTCCGCCTCGCAGCCAAAGCTCGCGCTGCCGCTATTGCCTTGCCCCTAGCTCTAATACTGCCCGCCTGCGGCGGTGGTGGAGGTGGTGGGAATTCCATTAGCGTGGGCTTCGATGCTGGTACATCGAGTAGTTCGGAGGGGGTCACGGCATCCGTGGTGGTGGTGCTTAGGACTGGCGGCGGTGTGCTCAAGGATGAAGTCTCAGTCGTCATCTCCGATGCAGGGACCGGCTCCGCAGTGAGCGGCTCGGACTACACAGCGATTGCCCCGCTGACGATCACCTTTGCCGAAGGCTCGGCAGACTTGGACACGGTCAGTTTACTGGTGCCGCTGCTTAACGACTCGACTGTTGAAGGCGCGGATGAGAGCATCGACCTGTTCCTTGACGATGTGAGTGAAGGAGCCAGTATCCGCAAAGGTGGTGTCCACGCCCTCACTGTCATGGAGACGAATATCGCCACGATCCAGTTCAGTAGTTCATCGACTACGACGCCGGACGAGGGCGACGCGACTTACATGAATACAGTCGTGTTGTCTTTGGACAGCGGGGATGTCCTGGGCGTGGACGCTTCGGTTGTGGTAAGTGATGGAGGTAATGGAACGGCGACCAGCGGTTCGGACTACGACGCCTTCTCCAACCAAGCAGTGTTCTTCAGTGCGGGAACGTCCAACGGGACCAGCGTGGATATATCCCTGACGGTCCGCGACGATACCGATGCTGAGTCTCACGAAACGCTGATCCTGGAACTCGTCTCTGCCAGCGGCGGCGTATCCCT
>JBLHLB010000161.1:0-8768 GCA_047618505.1 Planctomycetota bacterium | reverse complement strand
CCCAAGGCCAGCGCCCCGTGTCCGTAGCACATCCCACCGAAGCCGCCCCTAAGGACGCTGCCCCTGGCGTGCGTTTGCACCGTGCAGATGGGCGTGTCCACGCGATCGAAGTGACCTGTGCTTGCGGCGAAACAAAGTTGATCGAACTCGCCTACACAGAGAAGGACCAATGAAGAACACCATGCGCCCCCGCCCCCTCGGTTTTCGTCTGCTGTGTAATGCGTGCCTGATCGGCATTTCCGCCCTCTCCTTCGCCGGATGCAAGAGCAACGCCTTTCTAAGCCTGGATCCCTGGGCTGAATCTGTCCATGAACAGCCTAGTGATGCTTGGATGAGTGGCGGTCGTTATGCCAGTGGCGCGATCGTCTCTTCTGACCCGCCGCCCTACGTGGCGGAAGAAGAAGGCCGGCTGGCAACGGCAGGTCAAAGCGCCGAAAAAAACACGGTCCTGGGTGGACTGGAACCCGCGCCCCGGGGCACAGCTCCGCTGCTTGCATGGGACGGTGATGTCATCGATGGACCGACGCCCGGCACGGTGGTTGAGCGTGAGGATCTGACCAACGGTTTGGAGACGGCGCCCGGTGGGCGCATGTATCTCCTGCAGCTCTACCAGGATGTGTTGGATGAGCGCGATGTTCTTTCGGACGAGGTGCGTGCTCTGCGCAAGGCCCTCGGCGACGCACAGGCTCGCATTGATGACACAAGCGCAAGTACAAGCGGACTTTCGACCCGCTTGGACATGCTCGAGTCCGAGGTCGAGCGTCTAGTGACGGAGAACGAAGATCTGGCCGGTCGCCTCACGACAGTTCAGATTCGCCGGCTTGAGGCGGAGAAGATGCTCCTGGAGGCCCGCATCGATTGGTATCGGAACAGGGCCTCTGAAGAGGATGCGGACGAGTTGGGGCCGACGGGCACGACCACTGCGGTCAATACGAACAGTCCCAGCGGCGGACTAGCCGACGGGAGCCAGCGATGAGAGCTACAGCTCGCCTTTCCAGGTACCTAGCTCTGTGTTTTGGCCTGGGCCTCGTCACCCTGGCATCGGGCTGCAATATGACTCGGCAGCTGCAGATGCCGGTGTTGGCTCACGCTGAGGTCGCCACGGACTTTGATACCTATGCCCTGCGGAGAGTGGGGCTCATGCCCGTGGCTGGACTGGAGAGCAACCGCGCCCTCGCGCAGAGTTTTCGGCAAGCACTGCAGGCGGAGCTCTCGCGCTCCGCGCCCTACGAATTGGTCATTCTCACGGATGCTCAACTCGAGGCGGTGGAGGACAGCGAACCGCATCTGAAGGGTGCCTATCGGCCGCGCACGATCCTGGCCCTGACCCAGCGTTACAATCTAGGGGGATTGCTCTTTCCCACCATCACCCAGCAGCGCGACTACCCGCCCCAGGAACTCGGGATCGTTCTCGATCTGGTGGCAGCAGAGACGGGGCTCGCGGTGTGGAGTGGGCGTTTGCAAATTGATGCAAATGATCCTGCTGTCGTGATGGGCCTAAAGGTTTATTACGGCGTTGGGTCTAAGGAAGCGCCCCATCCGTGGGAGCTTGCCTTACTTAGCCCAGAGCGGTTTTCCCGTTTTGCGGCCTACCAGCTCGCCCTGCTGCTCTGACATCGGAGGGCAATCCGCAGCGCTCTGGGGAAACTCCGTAGGTTTGCTATCCTACGGGGCAGCTCGAGACTTGAAGTCGGGTCGCCCCCACCAATGTCAATTAGGAGCTTCATCACTGGGTTGATACTGACGCTGTTTCTCGCGGAAGCGGCGCGAGCGCAGGCGATGGTGGTGACGGAGTACACGGAGGCAGATGGGCTGCCTAGTTCCGATGTCTTCGACATTCAGCAATCTCCGTCTGGGACGTTGTGGTTCACGACCAGCGATGGATTGGTGGAGTACGACGGAAGCAATTGGCAACCAATTCTGCCCAATGCGCTGGCTGCGAATTCGGGGGCACGCTTTGTGCGCTTCACCAAGAGTGGCGAACCTTGGTTGGCCTGTTCTGACGGCTCTCTCTTTCGCCTGGAAGGCAGTGAGGGAGTGAGCATGGAAGGTCCCTGGAAGGCCGGTGACCAGGATGTGCCCATTGATTTTGAGGTTGTCGAGTGGGGTGGAGAAGCAACTGCGTTCCTGGCGACTTGGCGCTCGGACATACAGGTGTGGAAAAGAGGGTCCTGGAAGAAGCTCGGAATCCTCGACGAGGGACAGGGGGTCTTGGCCATGGAGCCTTGCTTTGATCGACTCTATGTAGGGACATCCGAAGGGCTGCTGATCTTGGATCAGCATGGGGAGCCGCTCTTCATTTCCCCGGATGAGGGTTTCCCCGAGGGCGCCGTTCGTGGACTTGCCCGTAGCACTGGGGCGGATGGAGAGCTGCTCTGGATTGCTGGAGAGGGGTGGATTGGAACTCTCGATGAAGCGGGCAAGTTTGGGTTGTTTGCCGAGGACCTGCCGACCCTGAGCGGTGGGGAGTTCACGCCGATCTCGATCACCATAGATGAAGAGTTTGGCGTGCTGTTCGGCAATCCGCGGGCGCTCTACTACGTGGACAAGACGGATCGCAGGGCCATCGCCCTGACCAATCGATCCGGCTTCGAGTTCTTCGGCGTCCAATCCTTGATGCGCGATCGGGAAGGACACTTCTGGGGAGCAACGGCGACAGGGGCTTTCAAGCTGCTGGGGCTAGGGATTCGCACTCTACGGATTACCTCCGGACTCCTGGCAGACGACGTCACGGCGATCCTGGAACGCCGGGATGGCTCCTTTGTCTTGGGCCACTATGGCGGAGTGATTGTTCTTAGGGCCGGAGTGACTACGCAGGTTTCCTTCGAAGGCTTTGACGAGAACTCGCCGAGCGTCGGGCGCGTAATGGACTTAGCGGAGGATCGGGCCGGCAATGTCTGGATTGCGGCGTCGGCCCTTGGCGTCGGTCGATTAGATCGCGAAGGTGAATTCACTTGGTGGGGCGGTGGCCTCGCCCACAACGATTGGGCCAATGCTGTCCGGGAGGTCGAAGAGGGCGAAATCTTGGTGGGCACGAACCGAGGACTTTGGCGGATCAAGGATGATCATCTTGAGCCGCTGGGTGAGGGGGCTTCGGATCCAGTTGGGAACGTCCACATTCGTAGCCTGAATGTAGGTCCTGGGGGCGTCGTGACTCTTGTTTCGAACACAGGCCTTTGGCGCAGGCAGGGCGGTGTCTGGAGCGAGATCCCGAGTCCGAAGGGGATCCGGCGAAGCTTCTACTCGATCATGCGCGATCAATCCGGACGCGTCTGGTGTGGCGGTTCTGATGGACTCTTTCTCCTGCGCGACGGAGAGCTCGTGATCCCCGAGCCCGCGTACCGTGTGCAGCGACCGGTCTATTCCATGACGGAAGACACTCGCGGAAGACTGTGGCTTGGTACGGACTATGGATTCCTGCGGGCGGACGGGCAGGAAATCCTGAACTTGGATTGGCTCGCGGATTTTACCGGCCACGACAGCAACCGAGCCGCCGCCCTGACGGATCATGAAGGCCGGGTTTGGATGGGGACGAATCGCGGAGTCACTGTCATTGAGGAGGCTTTCAATCTGAGCACGGATCCCCCTTCGGTCGAGTTTCTCGGACTCGACGTGGGGTCAAGCTCACGTTCCTTAGAGGAGCCTGTGCGTATCGCCACGGGGCGTAGCGATTTGCTCTTCCGCGCTCGCGCCCTGTCATTTAGGGACGAGAGCCAGATGGAGTTCCGCTCACGCGTCGTAGGCTTCACCGATTGGGAGACGCGAACCGGATCGACAGTTCTGGAGGCACGTTTCACCGGCCTTCCCCCCGGCTCTTTTCAGTTTGAAGTGCAGGCGCGCGGCCCAGGCGGTCACTATGGCGAAACCCTGCGTTCACCAATGATCACCGTTGTGGGGCCTATTTGGAAGCGCTGGTGGTTCTTGACCCTTGTGGGTTGCTTGAGCGCAGGACTGACCGCGCTGATAGTGAATCAAGTGCATCAACAGGTCCAGGCGCGGCGCTTGCACCTGGAGGTTGCGCGACGAACTCAGGAGCTCGAGATCTCCCTGACTGAGTTGGCGAAGACAGATCGGTTACGCTCACTCGGATTCCTGGCGGGTGGCATCGCCCACGACTTGCGCAACGTGCTAGCAGTCTTGACAGGAAACTTTTCCCTCCTGCGGAATCAATTGGGGTCTAAGGCCGAACTCAATGAGTTCCTTGATCCTGTGGACGGCGCTCTTCGACGCGCGACACAGTTGTCTTCCCAGCTACAAACATTCTCAACAGGTGGTGAGCCGGTGAAGCGTGCCGTTTCAACTGCGGATGTCGTCAACACCTGTGCGAGCCTTGTGTTGTCCGGGTCGCGCGTTACACGCACGGTAGATATGGAGAAGGGACTGTGGCCTGCCAACGCCGAGGAAGCGCAGGTACGACAGGTGGTTGAGAATCTGCTTATGAACGCGCGTCAATGCCAACCGGATGGGGGCTGGGTACGAATCAGTGGCATGAGCCTGGAGATCGGTCCGGGGGAAGAGGCCAGTGGGCGCAGTTCTCTTCCGCCAGGACGCTACGTCCAAATTGTCATCGCCGATGGTGGGCCCGGTATCTCCGACGAACTTCAGCGGCACATCTTTGATCCCTTCTATTCCACCAAGGCCGGTGGCAGTGGGTTGGGGTTGAGTACGGCGTTTTCCGTCGCCCAGCGACATGGTGGCGCACTGGAAGTCGACAGCCGCGAAGGTCAAGGTGCAACGTTCACTCTCATCCTCCCCGCTGCTGAGTCCGAGGTGGAGCAAGACTACGTGATGACCCCCACCCAGGGTGGAGGGGGCGAGGGTCGCGTCCTCGTTGTGGATGACGACTCGGGCATTCGACGACTCCTACTCGCGATGCTCTCGCGCCTTGGCTACGTAGCCGACTCCGCAGCCGATAGCAATGAGGCGCGCGACCTCGTGGCCCATGCGCAGGAGTCCGGTCAGCCGTTCCAGTATGCGATCCTGGATCACACCCTTCCGGGTGATCTGACGGGGCCCGAGATCCTTCGGGAGTTGAGGAAGATCGAGCCTGATCTGCAGGCCGTGGCCAGTAGCGGCTACTCGGCCGAGGCTGTGCTCTCACACTTCGAATCCCACGGGTTCCAGGGCGCTCTTCCGAAGCCCTATAGCATGGCCGACCTAGCAAGAGTCATGGGTTGTCTGGATCGCGAGAAGCGTTCCGTGTCGGAATTCACCACCAACGCACAATCAGAATCAGATCGCTAGGCGATTTCGTTGAGCTTCGCGTCCGGCGCGGCATCACCGCCGCCGAGCATGCGCGTGGCTGCTTGCTCCACGCGTTCGGGAGTGGAGAGAGTTCCATCCCGATAGGCGGCCTGGAGTTCTGCGACGCGTGCAGCGCGTTCCTCGTCCCGGCCAGTTCCCTGCTGGGCCGCTAGGGCCTCGCTGGAGATCTCGATCTTGTCGCCTCGGGAGCTGCTAGCTTCCGCGATTGAGCCTGCCTTCTGGCGCCCACCAATCTCCGCACTTTCCTCAGCAGCAACCGTCCTCTTTGCCTGCTTGGTCTTTTCAGCACGCAGACGCTCCTGGGAGGCCTTGTGGCGCTGGAGAGAAAGGTCCCTCAAGGCTTCACGAGCTTCTTCAATACGCTCGTGGCTCTTCTTTGCCGCTTCCGCTTGAACTTCGTGGAAACGTGCACGAGCTTCGTCAGCTCCACCGGGTTGTTGTCCTCGTACTTCCATCAGATGCTCCTTTCCGGGAGTATGTTGCTAGGAAAGGTATTCCACTCACAGTTATCGGCATCCCGGCGTTTCCGTTGAGCGCCAATTGCCAAGAAATCCAGGTGCTCTTCCCATATGCGTTATACACCAGGGCAAAAGGCGACAAAAGGTGCCTTCATGGGCTTGAAACTGACATTGGGCATAGTTTTCCCCCTGTGGGTTCTGGGGGCGAATTCGGTCGAAGTCCCTATTCCGGCACAGCCGAGTGCGGAATTGGCACTGGCTCGTCAGGGCTCAGAGGGGGTCTTCCCACTCCAGGGGATCCGAGGCGGTGATGGGAATACGGTGGCCTACCGCATCCGCGCAAGGCTAGAGGAAGCCAGTGAAAGAGAGGCCCTCGAAGGAGAAGCCGATAAGGCCACAGAGGAGGTGCAGCGACTGCGCCAAAAGACGCTGCGCGGAGCGCTCGAAGTGGACTGGACAAATCGGGAGTCGGTCGGGACCAGAGAGCTTTGGTTTCACCTCTATCTCAACGCCTTCTCCAACAATCGCTCAGTACACCTGACGGAGTCCAAGGGGCAATTGCGCGGTCTCGACATCGACGAAGGCTGGGGTTGGTCGCGCGTGCAGGCGTTGCGGGTGCGCCGAACGGGCTCGCCAGAGACGGAGGCGGTCGACGTCTTCCCTTCCTTCCGCTACGTGCCGGTGGATGAGGGCGAGGACAGCGATGGCGCCGACCGCACGGTGTTCGTGGTCGACCTTCCTTTTACGGTTCTGCCCGGTGAGACCATCACAGCGGAAATCGAATGGGAAAGCCTGTTGCCCCGCGTGAGGCGCCGCACTGGAAGCAAGGACGACTTCCTCTTGGTGGCCCAGTGGTTCCCCAAGTTAGGCGTCTTTGAGGGAGAGCGCGGCTGGAACTGCCATCAGTTCCATGCGAACACTGAGTTCTTTGCGGACTACGGCACCTTTGACGTGACCCTTGACCTGCCGGAGAAGTACGCGGGTAAGGTCGGTGGTTCGGGCGTCCTCTTGGATGAACGGTCCCTGGAGGATGGGCGTGTGGAGGCGCACTTCATGGCGCCCAGCGAGAGCGATCAGCGCAAGCTGGATCAAACGGGCAAGCAGGCCCAGCTGCACGATTTCACGTGGACCGGCGACCCGCGTTTTGAAGTCTTCGAGTACACCTTTCGATTCAATGCCTGGCGGGAAAGCTATCCCAATGAAGTGCAGCGGGCCCAGGAACTCCTGGGTGCGGACGTTGATCTAACCCTTCGGGATGTGGACGTGACCATCTTGATTCACCCGGAGCGGTCGGGGCAGGCGGCTCGGCACTTCCGGGCGACCTCGGCGGCTCTGTTCTTCTACGGGCTTTGGTACGGGGAGTATCCCTACGAGCACGTGACCGTTGTCGACCCCGCCTGGGGTGGCGACGCGGCGCGCGGGATGGAGTACCCGACGATCTTCACCTGCGGAACCAAGCTGCTCACCACCGCGGACACCTACACGCCCGAGAGCGTGACGTTGCACGAGGCTGGCCATCAGTTCTTCTACGGGCTCGTAGGCAACAACGAGTTCGAAGCGGCTTGGATGGACGAGGGTTTCAATTCCTATACGGATTCCGAAGTGCTCTGGCGTGTCTATGGACCCCAGCGCGGGACGACGGACTTTGCACGCGTACCGATCGACGGAAAGACAGTCGGCGGGGATGTCCTCCTGGCCGAAGTGGGTGACGGCGCACTGGCGACGGTGGCGGATGTGGCCCGTATGCAATTGTTGCCCCTACCCTTTGATGTGGAATTGACGCCGCTGCGCCGTTCCGGATTTCTGGACCATTGGCGCGGGCAACCCAAGCTGTCCTTTGTGCAAGAGTGGACCGATCCTCGCCAGGGGGATCGATCAGGGTACCTGCGCGATCCCGGCACGGATCCCATCGAAACGCGTGCCTGGGAATACGCGGATCGCACCAGCTATCGCACGAACAGCTACCAACGTCCGGCCGTTGCCCTGCGCTCCCTTGGCGCTGTGATCGGACAGGGCGAGTTTCTACGGGGCATGCGGCACTATGCCCACGAATGGCGCTATCGCCATCCCTACCCGGAGGATTTCTATGCCAGCTTCCAGGAGGGTGCGGACACCGATTGCCAGTGGTTCTTTGACGAGTTGTTCCGAGGTACGGGCACGGTGGACTGGAGCGTCGAGGTCGAACAGACGCGTCGCTCCGATAGCATGGGTTACTTCCAACGGGAGAGCGGTGAATTCACCGTCCCCGAGGCCATCGAACTCCAAGGCGATGCGGCTGCCGAAGGGGAGGCTCCCTGGGTGACAAGCGTGACCCTCCGGCGCGCGGGCAGTCTACGTTTGCCGTTGCCCATTCGCCTCCGCTGGGAGTCGGAGGGTGAGACGACCTTGCAGGAGTTGACCTGGACCCGCGAGGAACAGGGCGAGTCCACCTGGAAGCGCCTGACCTTTGAGGGGCAGGCCAAGTTGGTCTCCGTCGAGCTCGACCCCGAGGACGGTTACTACTTGGATTCCGATCGCTCGAACGACTCCTGGTTCGACGCGACCGATCCCCTTGTCGGTTGGCGCTGGGGAGAACGCGCCCTTTCTCAATTCCAACGCACCTTCTTCTGGATGGCGGGCATCGGTGGCTAACGTGAATAACAACATCAACCCAGTGGAAACTCCCCGCGGACCAGTCTTCCTGCGTGCCCTTGCCGGCGCGGCCATCCGCGTACCCCTGCTCTTTTTCAGTTGGCTTGTGCCGCTGCTCTTTGCTGCGGTTCTGGCCTATGGCTTCGTGGATTGGTTCGACCAGACCGCGGCGCACCGCTACGAGCCGGGCAGCCTGCGGGCATCCCTCGATGCGGTCTTCCGCTTCGACCAGGGCACGGCCTTGGGCAGCCTGCGCGAGAACGCCGCACGCGCCGCTGTGCCGATCCTATTCCTAATGATGCTCTGGGGAGTGTTCTCCGCCGGCGGCTGGTTGCAAGTGTTCCTGGGAGAGGCCAAGGGGAATTCTTTGCGCCGCTTTCTAGTGGGCGGCGCGAAGCACTTCTTGCGCTTCCT
>JBLHLB010000160.1:0-8771 GCA_047618505.1 Planctomycetota bacterium | reverse complement strand
TTAGCCTGGCCCGTGAGGGGGGTATCGGAATCATCCACCGTAACCTGGGTCTTGAGGGCCAGATCCGAGAGGTCGACAAGGTCAAGCGCTCAGCCAACGGTGTGATCGAAGATCCCGTCACCCTGGGGCCGGAAGCGGCCATGGCAGAGGCGCGCGAAGTGATGCGCCGCCACAACATTTCGGGCCTGCCGATTGTTACAGACGATCGTGTGGTCGGCATTTTGACGCGCCGCGACTGCCGTTTCGAGACCAGCGAAGACACCCTGGTGCGCGAGGTCATGACCAAGGACCACTTGGTCACAGCGCCCCCGGGAACTTCCCAGGAGGACGCTCGCCAGATGATGTTGCGTAGAAAGGTGGAGAAGCTGATCATCGCCGAGCCGGATGGCCGCCTGGCGGGCCTAGTGACCATGAAGGACCTCGATATGCTCGAGGCTTTCCCGCGTTCCGCCACAGACTCCCGGGGTCGCCTGCGCGTTGGCGCGGCTATCGGTGTGCACGATTACGATCGCGCCGTTGGTCTCGTGGAGGCGGGCGTTGACGTACTGGTCGTTGACACGGCCCACGGCCACAGCAAGAACGTCATCGAGACCGTTCGCAAGCTCAAGGCCACGCACTCCGTCGACGTAGTGGCAGGGAACGTCGCCACGGGGCAAGCGGCCAAGGAGCTGCTCGACGCCGGTGTTGACGGCGTCAAAGTCGGGATTGGCCCAGGCTCAATCTGCACCACTCGAATCGTGGCCGGCGTCGGAGTTCCCCAATTCACCGCTGTGCGCTCTGTTGCCCGCGCTTTGGCAGGCACGGATGTTCCGGTCATCGCCGACGGCGGCATTCGCTTCTCTGGCGATGTGGTCAAGGCCCTGGCGGCAGGCGCCTCCTGTGCAATGATCGGCAGCCTCTTCGCGGGCGTTGAAGAAAGCCCCGGCGAGACGATTCTCTACAAGGGACGGACCTTCAAAGCCGTGCGTGGCATGGGCTCCCTCGGCGCCATGGTCGAGGGCGGCAAGGAGCGCTATCGCCAGGGAGATGTGACCGAAGCTGACAAGCTCGTGCCCGAAGGAATCGAAGGCATGGTTCCCTCAAAGGGCAAGCTCGGCCCCTTCGTCTACCAGTTGGTCGGTGGCGTGCGGGCGGGTATGGGCTACTCCGGTTCGCCGACGATCCCGGAACTGTGGGAGCGCGCCCAATTCGTGCGCGTCACGGCCGCGGGTCAGCGGGAGAGTCATCCTCACGACGTGACGATCACCAAGGAATCGCCCAACTACTTCCAGGAGTAGGGGCCGTCCGGGAGGCCTGATCCCGCCGTTTTCTTTCGCACAATCAACGAACCTAACAGCCAAGCGAAACTCACCCTACAAATGGGCGCAACATCCAAAACAGCAGCGGCGATCATTGCGGGACCCCGCGGGGTCCTAGTCGTCGACCTAGGCGCACAGTACGCACAGTTGATTGCACGTCGCGTACGCGAAGCGCATGTCTGGTCCGAGATCGCACCGCCTGCCCTGGCAATCGAGCGCGCTCGGGGCATGAACCTCGGCGGCATCATCCTCTCCGGCGGACCCGCTTCTGTGTACGGCGAAGGTGCCCCGGAGGTCCCCGCGGAGCTGCTGGAACTCGGCGTTCCGATCCTGGGCATTTGCTACGGCATGCAGTGGATGATGCAAGTCCTCGGTGGGGACGTGCAGGGGGCGGCGGAACGCGAATTCGGTCGCACCCCCATCGGTGTTAAGAAGGCCAAGGACATTTTCGAAGGTGTCGATGGCAACACCGTGGTCTGGATGAGCCACGGTGACAAGGTGGCGAGCATCCCGGATGGCTTCGAAACCTATGCCAGTTCTGACTCCTGCGAGTTCGCAGCCGTCGGCGATCCGGGTCGGGGATTATTCGGCGTGCAGTTTCACCCTGAAGTCACGCACACCGTGCGTGGCCGCGATCTGATCGAGAACTTCATTTGGCGTGTCTGCGACTTGGCCGGTGATTGGACGCCGGGCTCCATTGCCGATCGCGAGGTCGAGAAGATCCGCGTCCAGGTTGGCGAGGAAGGCGAAGTGGTCTTGGGACTTTCGGGCGGCGTCGACAGCTCTGTCGCATCGGTCATTGTTCAGCAGGCCATCGGCGATCGTCTGCACTGTATCTTTGTGGACAACGGCCTTCTACGGAAGGGCGAGCGTGAGGCCGTGGAGAAGCTCTTCGGCAACAATTTCAAGATGGATTTGACGGTGGTTGACGCCAAGGATCGCTTCCTTACGAAGCTAGCGGGCGTGATCGATCCCGAGCGTAAGCGCAAGATCATTGGGCATGAGTTCGTCGAGGTTTTCCGCGAGGAGGCTAAGCGCTTCCGCGATGCGGGATTCCTGGGGCAAGGCACGCTCTACCCCGATGTGATCGAGTCGATCAACGTGCACGGCGGGAACACAGCTGTGATTAAGAGTCACCACAACGTCGGTGGGCTACCTGACGACCTGGAGATGGAGTTGGTGGAGCCCCTGCGCGAACTCTTCAAGGACGAGGTTCGGGCCATCGGTCGTCACCTTGGACTTGCTTCGGAAGTTGTCGATCGGCAGCCCTTCCCCGGTCCCGGTCTTGCGGTGCGCTGCCTAGGGGAGTGCAGCCCAGAGCGTCTCGCCGTGCTGCGCGAGGCGGACCACATCGTCACTTCGGAAATCGAAGCGGCCGGCCTGCACGTGGGCCTTTGGCAGTACTTCGCTGTGCTGCTTCCCGTGCGTTCCGTCGGCGTGATGGGTGACGCGCGCACCTATGAGGAAGCCTGTGCCCTGCGCATCGTGCAGTCCGAAGACGCCATGACCGCGGATTGGGTGCAGCTACCCATGGAAATTCTGGCGCGCATCTCCAACCGGATCTCCAACGAGGTGCGCGGGATCAACCGTGTAGTTCTCGACATCACCTCGAAGCCTCCGGGCACGATTGAATGGGAGTGAGCGGCGCCTAGCAGTCCGGTGAAGAACAACAATTCCCCGACTGGTCTCCCGGATCGCCTGGTAAGGCGACAGGTTCCCCATGGAGCCGCACCTACACTGGTGCTTCTGGCACGGATGGCTCAGGTAAGGCAGCTAGACGATTCGTGGGGCCAAGCGGGGAGCCGCTGTTTTTCTACAGGCTGCTAGCGCTTGCTCTGCAGGGCTCGACTGATGATCGGGCCGACGATCCCGCCGACGGCGAGGACGACGGCAACGAGCAAGCCAAGGCGTCCGAGGCCGCGCCAACCGCGGGGCATGGCACCCCAGAGGAATGAGCCACCCACGCTTCCAAAGGTGAGCAGGCCGACCATCAGGATCCAGCCTTCGCGGAAGAAGAGTCGGATGTCACGGCGCGCGTGATGGCCGTCATCCTCAAGGACCCAGCCACGGGGCAGGGCAGCTCGGATGCGACGCTTCGAGGGAGCAGTCCCGCCTTCCGATAGGGCGGCCAGGTCGATCAATTCGCTGACGAGGACGCGCTCCGGCGCTTTTCGTGTGGTGCTGTTTGGTTCCATCGGAAGACCGGAAGTGTAGCGATGGAAGTGCGGCGGAGGACGCCCAAGCGAGTGTCCTCAGTCGAATCGTCCGCCTGCCGCAGTCCTGGCAGCTCGTAGAAAACCAGCAGTACCCCGTTCGGCTCCCCGCTTGGCCCTACGAATTGCCTGGCTGCCTTACCTGAGCCACCCGTGCCAGAAGCACCAGTGTAGGTGCGGCTCCATGGGGAACCTGTCGCCTTGCCAGGCGATCCCGGGAAACCACTCGGGAAGCTGCTGTTTTCAACAGACTGCTAGGACGTCGCAGTGGGTCGAGATGGGTCGAGATGGGTCGAGATGGAATGCTCCTCAGCCAGATCACCCTCGACGGCCTCTGCGTGGTCGGCGCGCATGTCCTCGTCATTTTCCTTGGCCGAACTGCCGAAGGCCAGGGCCAGGAAGGCCCATTGCCTGACCTCCTGCTGCTGCAGAGCCACGTTCTCGAAGATGGGCTGTAGGGCCTTATCCGCCTGGACATGGCAGCATCCGCCTGGACATGGCAGCGGGATCTGTCGACGGGTGCGAAGGCTGCGCCCTGGCCATCGCGAAGTTTGAGGAGGCTGGGTTTCTTGGGGGGATCGCGCTGGCTGTGTAGGTCTTGGGGGGGGGATGGCGTCGGGGGGCGGGTATCGGAGAGTGGAGGTGCGTGGACTTGGGGGATCCCAAAACGTCCCGAGTGGGTCCTTTCCTGGGCTCTCGTGGGCTGCTCAGGACACGCTAGACTGGGCTGAAGGTCCGCCAGCGCCAGTTCCATGGGGACTTGCGGCGGCGGGGCAGCTAGCCTCTAGGGTGATGCAGAATGTGATCGAACTCTCAGCCAGGCTCCTCCCGGAGTTGGCAGTTGCTGCGCCCGCCTCCGTGGCACGTGTCAGCGACATCTTCTTGGACGCAGCCGGCGGCGGACCAACGGATTGGTTTGGTGTGGGTTTGGTGTTGGCGATCGTGGGTGGATTCCTGCTGACCAACGCGATCCTCTTCCGCCACCCGCGGAGTCTGGTAGCGGCGCACTTCGGCGGTGCCCCGTCCCGGTTGGGCACGATTCGCGAGTACATCTTCCACCGCCTACAGGTTCACCTGGGGTTTCTGTTTCTGCTCTCGGGCTTTGGCCTTCAGCTTTACGGTCGTTACCGGCCCGCGCCGGCGACCGATGTATCGCTGTCCTTTCCAACCGCATGGGTCGGTGGGATTCTCCTGGCGGTGGCGGTCTTAGAAGTGGCTGGTTGGTGGTTGTCGCACCAGCTGTTTCGCCGCTATGTGCGCGAGCATTTCCTGCGCAATCCGCCGGACTTGGAAACGGACATGCACCTGGCTCGCGAGCTGGGCGAGTTGTTTGGAATTCAGTCCACCGGTGATGACACTGTTCAGTCCTACCTGGCGCGCATCCGCGCGGAGCTTGGGCTTTCCATGACGCCGCGAAGTGCGACGCCGCGGCGACCGGCGGAGGAGCCGCGCGAGCCCGAGGAAGACGAAGCTGCCCTGGCGAATTAAGTTGGGAGCACGGGAATCCTGGGGGTTCCAGGAAACCAGTGGGGGAGCATGGCGGTCACTTGGAGGTGAACCATGCGAAGCAAAATGGTCCGCCTACGCAGGTGGATGGCCTAGGGCAGAGGCCGACGAATGGCAGGGCGGGGATCTGTTGGCGCCGTTGGAGCACAGAGGTCTCCGCCAGCGTCTACCCACACTGTTGCTGGATCTGTCGCACAGCGGCTGATAACGACGGTGCATGTGCGGAGCACCGACTGGAGTTGGGCTTTCGCGACTCTCGTTGTCGACGTTGCCTTGGACTCCTCGGCAGGGGAGTTAAGGCCGATGCACTCTGCGCGAACTGTCGGCGGACTTCCCCTAGCTATGGACGCATTTTCGCACTGGGTCCATATCGCGCGGGAGAGGGCTTGGCTAATTGGATCTTAGCGCTCAAATACGGTGGCCGACCCGATCTCGCGGAGCCCCTGGGGCTACTCCTAGCGGGGCTAATCCCGGTGGACCTGGCGGGTGGACCTCGGGGTATCCTCGTGGTCCCTGTTCCTCTGCACCGCGTTCGCCGATTGGAGCGTCGCTATGACCAGGCAGAGCTGTTGGCCGTCAGCGTTGCCGAGCACAGTGGATTGGTCTTTGGTCGAGCCCTTCGACGGACACGTTGGACCGCACCCCAGGGAAGTGCCCAGGGGCGTAGCCGCTCTGCGAACGTGAAGGGGGCCTTCCGGTTGCGAAGCGCTGCGGAGCAGCAGTTGGCCCGCCGCGTGGTGCTCCTGGTGGATGATGTCTCGACCTCTGGTTCGACCCTCTCGGCCTGTGCGAAGGTCCTGAGGGCGGGCGGTGCTGCAGGGGTTGTGGGGCTGGTCCTGGCCCGGGGGGGCGCGGCACAAGATTCTTCTGCTGAATGAGGCGGGGCGGTACCGTTCCAGGGCGAAGCCCCGTTAGAAATTAGGGTTGCTTCCGTTCTCCGCTTTCACCGGACCGCACTGGATCGCATCAGATAATCGTGCAGACACTTCTCATTGAACCATTCGGCGGACTCGCCGGAGACATGTTATTGGCGGCGCTCCTGGACTTGAAACAGGGGGCGTTTCAGCTGCAGCACTTGATCGATCTTGCGGAAAGCCTGGTTCCCGGCGAGGCGCGTTTGAGAACGGAAGAGGTGCAGCGCGGAGCCTTCCGCGGTTGCCTCCTGCACGTGGAAACACCGGAGACGGTGCGTTCACCCCACAGGCATCTGGCTGACTTGGTCGAGCTACTGGAACGCGCGCCGCTCTCGACGGGGGCACGCGCACGGTCGGTAGCCGTGCTGTGTCGCATAGCCGAAGCCGAGGCCGAAGTTCATGGGACGACCGTCGAACGCGTGCATTTCCACGAAGTGGGGGCTGTCGACACCTTGATCGATGTAGCTGGTGCCGTAATGGCCCTTGAATCCCTGGGCATCGAACGCGTCCTGGCGCGTCCGCCCTATGTGGGCGGCGGGACGATTCGAGGTGCCCATGGTGTCATGCCCGTGCCCGCCCCCGGAACCGCGGTGATTCTGCGCGGTGTGCCCCATGAACTCGGCGAAGGTGGCGAGCGCTTGACACCCACCGGTGCCGCGCTGCTAGCGGAACTCGTGGATGAATTTCTGACCGGAGAGGGAGTCATCTTTCAAGCTCAATCCATTGGGCACGGAGCGGGCATGCGCACGCCGGAGCGCGGCCCTGCGAACCTAGTGCGTGTGCAATGGGGCGAGCAGATGCAGAGCGGAGCCACGGAAGCTCCCTCGATCCCCGGGGCATGTCGGACCCGCGTCTGGCTACTCGAACTCAACCTGGACGACACGACTCCGGAGGAGGTCGGGTTCCTGCTGGAGCGCCTGCGCGATGCCGGGGCCCTGGAGGCCTGGTCCCAACCCCTGCAGATGAAGAAGGATCGACCAGGGGTTCTCGTGGCGGCCCTGGTCAGGGCTGAAGGACGCGCAGCCCTTGAGGAAGTTTGTTTCCGAAACACCGCGACTCTCGGATTGCGCTGGAGTTCGCGGGAGCGCACAGAATTGTTGCGGGAGACCCTGACGGTGGACCTGGATTCGATCTTGGGGATGGGGCTCGGGGCGGGCCAGGCACTCGTTCGAGTGGTTCACCGGCCCCTGGGGGATGCCTCAGCGCGCTCGTCGGATAAATTGACCAGCCTGGATCTCTCCCCGGAGTTTGACGATTTGGCGAAGTTGGCCCGCTCCACCGGGCGCTCTCTGCGCGAACTCGAGGCCCTGGCACTGGGTGCCGCCAAGAGACTCTTGTCGGAGGGGAGCTGAGGTCGGTTGGAACTGAACGCGTGAGGGTCTACGATGGTCGTGTTCCTTCGGCCACGAACGGCCTCCCCGCCCCTCGGTCGGGAGTCCTTGGAATCCACCAGATGATGAAGCACCAGATCGCCGCCTCCCTAAAGTTCACCCTCGGCCTGACCACAGGGCTCGCACTCCTTGCGAGTGCCTCCCTGGCTACTCCGGCCGTAGGACCTGCCCCGATCCTGGGGCCGTTGGTCCTACCGCTGGTCCTCCCGCTGGTCCCCCCGCTGGTCCCCCCGCTGGTCCCCCCGGGGGCCGTCGCAGTTCAGGAAGACAAGCCTCTCTTTTACGGGTCGATCAAGACCGATGGTGTTGTGGTTCGCAACCTCATGGACGCAAAGGGCCTGGCCATGACGGAGCTGCAGAGCGCAGACGTCGTTGCGGTCTACGGCGAGGAGACCGCCGGTTGGCTTGAAGTCGAGATTCCTGCCGGTTATGCCGCCTATGTCTTTGGGCGATTCCTCGAGCCCGTGGAGAACAGCAGCGTCTATCGCGTTACCCGCAATGCGATCAACATTCGCCCCCGCGCCGCGGACGATGTACATAGTTTCCCCCTTCCCCAGCGCTTGCACGCCGGGGATCAGGTCGTTGTGATCGGCCAAGACGATCCCAGCAAACCCATGGCGGAAGATTGGGTTCGTATTTGGACGCCCCAGGGCGTGCGCGCCTTTGTGCGTGCCGAGAACATTACTGCGCTGGAAACCGAAGCTGGCCGCAGTGCCTGGGCCAAGGCCTCCGCGGAAATCGCAGATGTGAGAGCAGACTTTCTCGCAGGCCGCGTCGGTGGTGATGCGTCCGCAAGCACTGGGTCGACTTCAGGCGATTCGGCAACGTCGACCGAGGCCGAGGCTATTGAGGCCGGAGTTCAGGACAGCACCCCGGCTGCGACGCTTGCGGATGCCCGCACAGCTCTTCGCCAGCTCCGGCGGCGCATCGAAGTGGAACAGGGCAAGACGACCCCGGACTATGGCACGCTGGAGAGCGAGCTGTCTGATCTCTTGGAATCGACAGACAACGCAGATTTCCAGGCAGAAGTCGCCCGTGAGCTCGACCGCGTCGGAGCGCTCAATAACGCGGCTGCCATGATGCTGGAGCTCCAGCGCATGAAGGATCAGCAGGATAAAGAAACAGCGCGCATCCAGAACTCGATCTGGGAACAAGGGCAGAGCCAGGATCCCTTGCACAACGCCTTCGACGTGCGCGGGGTCCTCGTACGTAGGATCTCTGCTGACGGCACGCCGCGTTACACGATCGAAGTGCGCCGCGAAGTCGTGGCTGAGATCCTCTGCACAACCGGTCGCTACAACTTGGACATCTTCTCGGGATACGAAATCGGCCTTTGGGGTCGTCCGATCGTAGCCGAGGCGGCTGCGACCCGTGGGCAGGCTGCCCTTGACGCGCCGGTCCTTGATGTGGCCCGCATCGCAGTCCTTAAGCGACGTTAGAAGACGGTCC
>JBLHLB010000159.1:0-8861 GCA_047618505.1 Planctomycetota bacterium | reverse complement strand
CACAAATCGCCTGGCTGCGTTGTCGGAACCACCCGTGTAGGTACAGCTACGCGGAGAACCCGACGCCTTGCCAGGCAATTTGTGGAGACCAACCGAGAAGCTGCTGTTTTTCAACGGACTGCTAGGGCACTCGACAGCTTGGTACAAAACAGGGGCCGCGAAGCACAAGCTCCGCGGCCCCTGGACTGGTCGGGCGAATTGCCCGCCATCAGCTTCTATCTAGCAGAGCTCTTCGACCTTGGCGAGCAGGTCGCCAGGGTTGCGCGCACCGCCGACACCGGCGGACTCGGCCCAGAGGACCTTACCGTTCTTGCCAACTAGGACCGTAGCGCGGTCGGTGATGCCGGGCTCGTCAAGCATGAGGCCGTAGGACTTAGCGACCGCACCCTTCGGGTTGAAGTCGGCGAGCAGAGGGAAGTCAATCCCTCCGAAACTCTCGCCCCATGCCTTGTGACAGAACTTTGAATCAACGGAGATACCCAAAACTTGGGTGTCCTTGGCTTCGAACTTCGCGAGAAGTGCGTGTAGGCCAGGGATTTCGATGCTTCATGTGGGCGTGAAATCGAGCGGGTAGAACACCAGCAGGAGGTTCTTCTTACCAGCAAAGCTGGCGGAGGAAACCTTGTCGCTGAGGTGCCCGTCCAGCTCGAAGCTGGGGGCCGTGGCACCCGCTTCAATAATGGTCATGGGAGGTCTCTTCGATGAATGTGGAATTGCGGACCGGCGCACGCCAGTCGTGCAGCGCAGGATCCTACCGCCGAGCACCGGTCCAGTCAGTTGACATTCGCCGCGAAGAGCCCACGAAGAGATGCTTTGGGCAACTGTGGCCGGCTACTGGCGCGGGTCCCCGCTACTCGGGGGAAGCGCCGAGGCCTTCCCTTGGACCAGCGGTGTCAGCCCAGGCTGGCTGGCCGTAATCCAGGGGGAATCCAGCCCAGGAAGGCGGCCGATTGCCTTGCCCCGGCATGCATAAGCCAATGTGGCAGAACCACTTAGACAAGGTCGAGCACTAGGATCACAGCATCACTTACAACTCTACGCTTAGTCCACTAAGCTCTCAAAAACAAGAGACGCCCCATGACTACCGCCCCCCTTCCTACCGACCGCGAACTAGCCATCCTCGAAGTGCTCTGGCGCCGAGGCGAAGCGACTGTTCGCGAGGTCTACGAGGACCTGCGCGAAGACCTCCACATCGTCCAGAACACGGTCCAAGCCTTCCTTCGCACAATGGCAGAAAAGGAGCTGGTCGAGCATCACACGGTCGGCCGCTCCTTCGTCTATCGCGCCCTAGTCGCGCCGGACAAGACCCGCGCCGGGTTGCTCGAGCGCGTGCTTGAGCGCGCCTACGGCGGGGCCCTTGATCAGCTCGTCGAGGGCGCCATCGGGCTCAAGAATCCTTCGCACAAGGAGCTCAAGCGCATCCGCGATCTGCTCGATCAGCTGGACAACGGAGGAAAGGGCAAGTAACGGCGGTACGGAACCAGGTTCCCCGCCACCGTTACAACTGTGCTGTCGTCTCCGGCACAAGGACGTGCCCCTTGCCTTGGATTGCATAGCTGGAGAGCTGAGCCCTAGCGGAGTGCCCAGGCATGCAGCCTACCGACAGCGACACCCCAGCGGTACCTCCAGCGCGCCAAACGGCGGTGCGGAGCCTGGTTCCGCGGCGCTGTTTCTGTACCGTTACCCGCGTGGTAGTCCGTCAACACCCCCAATTGCGTGCTGTGATCCTAACGTTGATGGTTCTGGCCTATCCCCTGCTGGTTTACATCGGTCTAGAGCGTTTTGGAGCACGTTGGATCTCGCTGACGGCCCTAACCCTGGTGGCGCTCCAGTGGTTTCTGATGCGCGGCAAGCGGGCGGGCGGCGGCCAGATCGGGAGCACGGCCCAGGTGACCAACTCCGCCCTGCGCCTGGTCCCGCTCCTCGGGCTTTGGATCGCCGCCACAATCTCCGGCGACGAACACCTCCTGATGTTGGTCCCGGCCCTCGGCAGCTTCATCTTTGGCCTACTCTTCGCAGCCAGCCTCTCGGACGGTCGTGTCACCTGGATCGAGCGAGTGGCTCGACTCACCCACGATGTCTCCGCTTTGCCTCCGCGGGCCGTCTCCCACTGCCGCCTGGTTACTGGTCTTTGGTCCGTCTTCTTGATCGCAAACGGACTCGCCAGCGGAGCTCTGGCCCTCTTCGGACCGCGTGCCTGGTGGGCTTTCTATTCGGGCTTCCTGGCCTACATCTTCGTCGGGCTGCTCATGGGCGGCGAATACTTCTATCGTATGAAGGTCGTGCGCCCCGTGGCCGATAGAGAGGCCCGCGAACTTGGCATGCCTGTCTATGGCGGCGCGCCCAAACCGGAAGCCTCAGGGGCGGTCGAGGACCAACCAGTTGGCACCGCCACCGGAGGCGAGGGAACTGGCGAGCACTCGTCCTCGGGCACCTAGCTCCCCTCCACCGGCGGCGCATATTGCGAGCTCCGGGTCGGGTTCCTCCGTCGCCATATGATTCGGCGCTTCTGTCGCTTCGAGGGCCCACAGGAGAGAAGCCAGGTAGCCGCCACCGTATTCGCCGGTGATGGCCTTGGGGGTTAGCACGACGGGAAGCTCATCACCAAAGACGGCGCGCAACACGCGCGCATCCAGGGCGTCACCGCGCAGGGATCCAGAGGCACCGGAGACGATCCGGCGCACACTCCCGCGATCGATAGCGAATCGAGCAAGAGCCTTCTTCAAGCCCAGGGCCAAGGACTCCGCACCGTCGCCCCAGTCCGTCCCCGTCGCCGTCGGATCGTTGGCGCGCCCCCAACCCCTAAGGCGCGCACGCACGCGGGCTCCACGAGCCTCGCAAAGTTGAGCGGACTCAAGCACAAAGATTGTGGCACCCTCAGCTGCGATGACCCCGTCCCGGCGCGCATCCAACGGGCGTCCACGGTCCCTTGAAGTCAGAGCGCCAAAGCCGCCGAGCACCGCATGCAGTGCTTCGCTCACCTCTCCTGTGACACCGGCTACAACGCGCTCCACGCGTCCACTGGCGATGAGTGAGGCGCCGCGTGCAATGGCAGCCACGTCACTCGTCTCGCGCTGGGTCAAAGTCAGGTTCGGCCCCTTCAACCCGTGGGCCATTGCCATCTTCGCGGCGGGCGAGTTCGCGATCGTCTCCATGAAAATCACGGGGGAGACCGCGTCCACTTCTGGATCCTCGACCTGACGCAGTAGGCGCTGCGAGAAGGCTGTCGAACCCCAGCAATAGCCTAGAACAACGGCCGTTCCCTCCCAGGCCGAATCCGAGCGGTCCGCGCCCGTGAGTCCCGCGTCCGCGAGGGCCATGCGCGTCGCACACACGGCAAACTTCGACGGGCGGCAGAGGCGGCGCGCTTCGATCGGCTGAATCCACTGGGCCAGGGCATCCGCCGAAACGACCAGAGCATGGGCCGGCGCAGCATTCCGGTGAAAACCCAGGCTCCGATCTAGCTCCGTAAGCGGAAGCTTCCCAGAGACAAGCCCCTGCTCAAATTCGGCCAGCCCCGCGCCGCTAACGCCGAGTGTTCCGATACCGGTGATGACGACATCACGCATCGGGATTCGCTCCCTCCCAAGTACATAGGACGACGGCAGCGTTTGCCCCGCCGAAGGCCAGGTTGATCGACATAGCGGCGCGCGCGTGGACCAACCTGCGCGGCTCACCCAGAACGAGATCGACCGGAGTCTCCGGATCCACTGGACCGACTCCGGGGGTGGGGTGCACAACGCCGTTCCTTAGGCACTGCAACGTCGCGATGGCCTCGAGCGCTCCACAGGTGCCCAATCCATGACCGATGGCGCCCTTGGTCGACGTCACCGGAAGTTTCGCCGTACGTTCGCCGAAGACCTCCGCAATCGCCTTGGCCTCGGCCACATCGTTGTGAGGTGTTCCGGAGCCATGGGCATTCAGGAACGCAATCGCCTCCCGTGGAAGCTCAGCATCCTCAAGCGCCGCCCGCATGGCGCGCACGACACCGACGCCCTCGGGGTCAGGCGCGGTCATGTGATAGGCGTCGCAGGTCGAGCTGGCGCCGGCAACCACAGCTAGGGGCTCTGCACCCCGGGCAAGGGCATGCTGCTCTGACTCCAAGACGAGTACGCCCGCTCCTTCCCCCAGGATCAATCCAGCTCGTTCCGCGCGGAAAGGACGCGCACACTCCGGATCGATGGCGCGCAGGGCATTGAAACCCTCGAAGGATGTTCGACACATCCCGTCCGCTCCACCGACGAGCGCGATCTCAACTTCCCCGCTGCGAATGGAATCCAAGGCCGCCTCGATCGCCATGGTCGAGGCCGCGCAGGCACTAGCGACGATCTCAATCGGTCCGCAAAGCCCGAACTCACGCGCCACCATATCCGCGGGTGTACCGTTGGTTTGCAGCCCAAAGGATTTGAAACGAGCGCGCTCCGGCACGGAAGTGTCCCAGGCCAAGAAGGCACTTTCACCCTCGAGCATTCCCCCGGTGCAGGTACCGAAGAAGAGTCCGGCCTGGGGGTGGCTGCCGATGTCCCCCAGGTTGGCGGATTCCCATGCTTCCCGGGCGGCGAGGAGCGCGAATCGATCCGTGCGCGAGAGCCGTCGTGAGTCCTGGCTGGTGGGAACTGCATCGTCCGGGACGAGGGAGGCGTGCTCGGTCCTGTGCCCCTCCACGTCGAATAGGCCAACTTTCCCGATTGGCTGGCGCCCTCCCGCTAGCCCCTCCCAGAGCGGCCCCAGCCCGACCCCAAAAGGGCTAACTGCGCCCATGCCGGTGACCACAATCCGCGGACGCGCCCGGTTGCCTGAGTTGTCCTTTGAGTACGCCATCTTCGGAGGGGAGATTACACCCGTCGGACGCGGCACGGAACGGGAAGTACGGAACCGAGCCCGGTGGCTGCCCGCACTCCAGCCATGGGAGCTGGATGTCGATAGAGACAACGCAGTCCAGGCCGCGCCGGATCTCCTTCACCGGTTCCGGGCAGGCTGGCTGGACGGCAACGATCATGTGGAAGCAACTCTCTTCGATCCTGTTCCTGTGTGCAGCGGTCCCGCTCATTCTGATCGGGCTGACGATAATCCTTCCGGACATGGGCTTTGGGTCCCTTGGATTCCACGGCCATCGCCGGGCAAGCGCCGACCGCAACTCGGCCATCGCCACGCTACGAGTCCTCGCCCAAGTCGAGGCCCAGGCGCTCGAACTCCTTGTACGGGATAGCGACATGGATGGAGTCGGTGAGTACGCGACGATAGCCGAGCTAGCGGGTGCAACTGAGATCCGCACAACATGCGGCTTGGGCAATGCGCGCCTGGATGTCCCCCTGCTCTCGCCCTCTTTTCGAGGCCTCACGGAAGCCGGTTGCAGTCCTCGACAGGGCTACCTCTTCCGCGTGTTTCTTGCCGCAGAGAGAGTCGAGGACAGGATCCCTGGACTACCCAATTCCCCCGACGGCGGCTTCCCACGCGGCGGACCGTTTCCAGGCGCGGACAACGGCGAGAAACACTGGTGCGCCTTTGCATGGCCGATCGACAGGAATTCACTTAGCACCCAGGCCTTTTTCCTAGACGAACGCGGCGTGCTTCTTGAAACGGAAAACGCCGACTTGCGCTATGCAGGTGACTTCGCCGGGCCGGACTTTGATGCGGCCCTCAGCTCGACGCAACCAGGTGATATGCGAAGCCCCCTGGCTATCAACGGCACGCTATCGAACGACGGTCGCAACTGGACGGTCGTGGGCCGCTAGGCGGCGGTGCTCTTTCCCTACTAAGAGGCCTGCTTCGGGACCTCCAGTTGCCCCTGCAGAAAGTCCGAGAGCTTGTTGATCGAGTGAAAGTTCTCACGGTCAAGGGCCGTCGCATCAACCTTCAGGCCGAAGGTCTTCTCGAGACCGATCACGATCTCCAGGGCATCGACGGAGTCAAGCCCAAGGGTCTCCGCAAGGGGCGTGTCGTCCAGAATTGTCTCTGGATCGATCCCCTCCAAGGCGGGACTTTCCACGAGGACGCGACGGACTTTCTCTCGGATACTGTTGATGTCTTCCATGCTGTTTCGAGCTGCCCTGTGCCGTCATTCGAGTGGTTCCTTCCACTGACCGGCTCCATTACCAGAGGTTAAAAGTGCGCACCTTGCCGGTTCGGATTTCGACGATATAGCCTTCGGTGAAGTTGCTGGGTTGGCCGGTCTCCGTTGCGGGAGAAAGTAGGAAGTGTCCTCCGAAGCGTGCGATTCGCAGTTCTCGGTCCTTCGCATCTGCCCCAAGCGCAGTGGACACGATATGCAGCAATTCGAGCCCGTCGTCGGGTACTACCGCCAGGCGGGTGATCACTTCACCCCAGGCGCCAGGATCCTCAGCCACCATGATGATCGCCTCTTCGCCGCGCAGGGTCAGTTCCGGTTGGCCGGGAAATTGCTCGACCTCAACAAGGAGAACCTCCTCCGGCTCCGCTTCCGTCGGGACCTCATCGGCCCCGATGACCTCGGATTCCTCGGCGATTGCGGTTCCTGCTTCGCTGTCCCGAGATGTCGACGGGGAAGAGCAGGCCGTACTGATCGCTACCGAAAGTATGGAGAGAAGAACGCGCTGCATGAGCTCAGATCGCCACGCAGGCAGTCGCCTGGAGTTCCAGTAAAGCGCCTTCTTCGAGTAAATCCGCCACCTGGACCAAGGCCATCGTGGGCCAGTGGCGACCGACGAGCTCCTTCCAGATCGTGCCAAGTTCGCGGGCACAAGCCATGTACTCGTTCTTGTCGACGACATAGACCGTCATGGACACAAGTCCCTCCGGCTTACCACCGGCGGTTTCCAGGCACGTCACGACGTTGCCAAGGGCCTGTCGAAACTGGGCCGTAAAATCGCCCGCGCCCACGAGGTTCTGTTCTGCATCCCAGGCGACTTGCCCGGCGATGAAGACCTGCGCACAGGGTCCGGACACACGCACGACGTTGGCGTAGCCCTTGGGCGCCGCCCAGTTTTCCGGGTTCAGGACTTCCAGTCGCATTTACGTTGGTTGGGTTGGTGGCGGAGCGCATCGTCTCCACCATCGAGTTCTAGGAGCAGGCCCGTCTCATTGCCCTCGCACAGTGCGCGCACGGCACGGGCGACTTCCTCCGCGTTGACCAAACGGCCACCGGGATTCTGTTCGGCGAAGAATGCGCGTCCCTGTTCGGTGGTGCGCCCCGTTTTCTCCACAAGCGTGTCAATCGAGCGCGCCAACATCGGCGTATCGACGTAGTGCGGGCAGACAGCGTTGAAGGTCACGCCCGAGCTTTGGAATTCATCCGCCGCCGCCAAGGTCCAGCCGACCAACGCGAATTTTGTTGCGCAGTAGGCCGAGACATAGGCGTAGCCCCGCAGGCCGGCGGAGCTAGCGACATTGACAACGCGACCAAACTTGCGCGTCTTCATGCCGGGCAAGAGCGCTTCCGCCAGGTGGCGCGCCCCGTCGAAGTTGACCGCCATCAGGCGTCCAATCAGTTCGTCGCTGGCGCCATCCTTCGCAAGCAACGGCTGGCTCGCCGCGGTGCCGGCGTTGTTGACCAGGATGGAGAGCGGGCCGAGCTCTGACTCGAAGCCCTCAAGCGCCCCAAGGGCCGCCCGAATCGAGGCCGCGTCGGTCACATCCAGAGCGATGGCCCGGGCTCTACCGCCCTCGGCCTCCAACTCCTGGGCCAAAATCTGGCAGTCCGCCAGTCCGCGCGCCGCCAGGACCACGGCGACGCCTGAGCGGCTGAGTTCGCGGGCGATGGCGGAACCAATTCCACGGCTCGCGCCGGTGACCAGGGCTAAGGACTGCTGCATTGCGAATAGAGTGTGCCCGGGGGCGAGCGCCACCGCCACTCTGGGGCTACTCTCTCGACCAATGGACGCGCGAGAAGAACTGCAGCCGGAGCAATCTGGAATCCGGGTGCCCGGCAAGGTCGTGCCCGTGCCGATCGCCAAGGAGGCCTGGCCGACGGCGGAGCAAGCAGCGGGTTCACGTCTCTTTTCCCCCCTGCGCGTGGGCGCCTTCGAAGCCCGCACCCGCACCTGGGTCCCGGCCATGGTGCCCTGGCGCGCAACCGACGATGGCTTTGTCTCGGGGGCCGTGGAGGATTGGTACGGGCGCTTTGCCGACGGCCGACCGGGTGTGCTCGTGGCCGAGGCCACGGGCATCCGCGACGTGCCTTCGGGACCGCTGCTGCGCATCGGGCATGGGCGTTATGTCCCGGGCCTGACGAAACTAACCCAGGTCGTCCGCGAGCGCAGCGCAGGTCAGACGCGCTTTCTCGTGCAACTGATCGACTTCCTCAGTATCCGCCGCCGTCCGGAGCGCGAAAAGTACCTGCGCCGCTTCCTGACTATCACGGATCGACACCGGTCAGCCCTGGCCCAGATCGATGGCCAAGGCGACATGGGTCGTCAAGGCGACACGGACATGCTCGATGACGCGGGCGTACGCGACGTCCTCCTGCAGCTCAGCGGGGATCAGCTCTCGGAAGTGTTGACCAAGCGCGAGCTGCGCGACTTCGAAATGGGCGCCCGCGAGGAAGTGGGCGACCTACATCTCGATCACATTCGCGACCTGCCGCGGGTCCTGCCGCAGCTCTTCGCTGACGCGGCCGTGCGCGCCCGCCAAGCCGGCTTCGACGGCGTCGAACTGCACTACGCCCACGCCTACACCATGGCATCGTTCCTGTCGCACAGGAATGAACGCAGCGACGGCTACGGCGCATCGCGAGAGGGCCGTTTGCGCCTGGCGCGTGAGGTGTTTGAGGCCGTGCGCCGCGCCGTCGGTGATGACTTCACCATCGGCTGTCGACTACTGGGCGACGAAGTCATCGAAGGAGGCAGTCGCGTAGATGACGCAAGCTTCTATTCCCGTGAACTCGC
>JBLHLB010000158.1:0-8866 GCA_047618505.1 Planctomycetota bacterium | reverse complement strand
GCCGTTTCCGATGAACGTCGAACCGCGCACCTGCAGGCGTGCGGTTTCTCCATCTAAGGCAACCAACGGACTCAGTTCAAGGCCTTCCTGGGCGTTGCTGTCGAGGCTGGAACCGTCGACGCGTAGGTCGAGCCCGCCGCTCCCGGCGAACCCATCCGCTGCGTTGAAGGACAAATCGCAAGCAGCGATGCGCACGTCGATGACCTGGTTTGTGGAGCCGTTTTGAACGTGCACGCCACGGCCCGCGAAGTTCTTAACCGCCAGGGCGCGTAGTTCAACATCCGTGTCGCAAACATCGATCCCGATAGTCCCAATCCCGGCGCCATCAAGGAACAGACCGTCCAGGATGGCCGACGGCTGCCCGCCCTGGACATCGATGCCGTGGGCAGCGGCCTGGCTGACAATGGCGGTCAGGCCCCCGAAGGGGTCACGGGTCAGCAGGTCGAAGTCCCCCTGAAATCCCCCATACACTTGGGTTCCCGCGAACAGCGGTAGGGACACCTCCATGTATTCGCCCTCACGTACAAAGATGTTGGCACCGCCCTGTCCGATCGAAACTAGGAGCGCGAGAAACATGCTCTGGTAGGCGGTCCCTGGGGAAAGACCATCGGCGATGTTGGGATCGGCCGCCGCATCCACATAGATGGGCGCCCCCGTCCGCGTTTCCAGAACCAGACCGCTCGGACTCCAAGGTGAGCTCCCCTCGGGGCGCACGGCTAGACCGACAAAGTAAGATTGGTCGGGCGCCAATCCATCGACGACGAGCTTGGTCGCCACGATGTTCTCCGCCGTGGGCGTACCGCCAAAGACATCACTCGAAGTGGTGCTGACGAAAAGAGCCGTTTCAAAACCGACGCCGGGCAAGGCCAGGTCGACGACCAATTGATCCGGTCCTGCCACAAGGGCGCGCAACCCCGCCAAGAAGGGCGGCCTTTCGCCGCCGGTGGGCGGGTCGATAACCCCCCCACCTCCTCCGCCGCCGCCGCCGCCGTTTGTTCCGGCTCCGCTGCCGGCACCTCGGGCGCAGCCGCTGACCAGGACGGCCAGCCCTAGAAGCAACAATGTCGAGGCTCTCGGGCTAACCATTCTCTTGAGGTTCATTGCTGTGTGATCAGAATCCTAGAAGCAGAACTGAACCGACATGCCCTCGCTGAGGGCAATGTTGGAGGGCGCTGCACTGTCGAGCACAGCGAATTGGCCGTAGAGCGTGAAACCGGCGAGTTGAGCGATGGGTAGCGGCAACGGGAATTGAGCCGAGCCTGCACCCCCCACACCTGCGGCGCCGTCGAGCACCAGTACGAACCCGCTGTACTGCCCCGGGAGGATATTCACCAGCAGAGTGCCACCCAAAACGGGGACATTCAGCTGACCGGCACTGATCATTAGAACCACCGTGCCGCTGCCCTTGCCGTTTTCCAAGGACCAGAAATAGTCCGCGTCGTTGTCAACCCGGGGGCTGCCGCCGCCGTCCGTCAGGTGCGGCACAAAGCCGCCGGTGCCCGCGAGGCCCGTTCCGTAGTTCTGCCCGGACAAGCAGGCCGGCAGAACGCCATCGAGAACCAGGGCCCCCGTGACATTAACACCCGGGTGCAAATCGGCGCCATAGGGCACCAAAAAGCTGGTCGGTTCAAAGGAGATCGTATGCACCCCGGTGGGAATGATCACGGCGTAGTCCCCGTTGGGGTCGGCGTTGTCCCCACAGATGAAGACGTCAAGCCCCTGGGCATCCATCAAATCGACGTCTGCTCCGGCCTGGTTCGAGCCGTCATGACCCACGATATTGCCGGTCAGAGGAACTCCGGTGGAAGCCACTAGCGTGCCCACGTTCACGTCGTCTGCAACCACAACGTTTCGCACGGCCACCGGCCGAAGACCGCTTGAAAACTTAGGGCAGGCTTCGACATCCCAGGTGCCCGCAGGCAGACGGATGGAGAATTCCCCCTCACTGCCGGTGTTGTCCCCGGGTGTCCAGAGCTTGTCCCCGGTGAGACTTCCACGCACATCCATGTCAGTGTTTGTGACGGCTTGGCCGCCACTCCGAAGGACGCAGCCCGACACATCGAATCCGGGCAGGAGGGTCACATTCCCAAGGTCTGTCGGTCCCGTGGCCGTCACGCCAATGGCTAGTGGTGCCAGAATTTGGAACGTCACCGGCCGCGTGTCCAGGCGCAGCTCGACCAGGTTGCCCGGAACGGCGACGGCGAAGTTCCCAAAGGCATCTGTCGAGCCGAGTTGGAAGATCAGCTCTTCCCCGGTCAGCTCATCCAGAACATCCAGGTTGACATTGGCGACAGGGAGCCCGCCTTGGGTCAGGCAGGTCCCGGTCAAGGCGAAGCCATCCGCTAGGGTGATCGTCCCGAGGTTCACCGATCCCACGACGACAACTCCGTCGCGTGTGTCCGCGAGATACGAGCTGCCGGGCGGAGCAGGCGGAACGAACCGCAGGTCCCAGAGACCGGCCGGAATCGTCGTGGTGAAGAAGCCTAGGCCATCTGTCCCGTCGTTGTTAAGCACTCCGGCATCGCCACTCAGGACATCAAAGGCATCAATATTGACGTTGGGGATGCCAACTCCATTGCTGTCCACGACTTGGCCCGTGATGGTGTCGGCGGCGGGGGCGGACGCCACAAGCAGGAGCCCTAGAAGGATGGAAAGTCGGTTTGTTATCACGGTGAGATCTCGATGGGGGTCCGGGTGCCTGCTGGCATCCAAGGGGGGCTAGGGGGCCGGGCTCGCTCGGTTGAGGGAGCCCCGCAATAAGTACCCGTGCAAGCGGAGTGCCAATGTCCCCAGGTAGCCTGTGGACACTTTCCGCGAGCTCGACTGCTCCGCAGTCCAGCCTGTAGACGCACAATTCCAGGTGTTGGAATCCTTACGGCCTAGATGGCAACAAAGTATACTCTAGGTATTCAAATAGGGCTGGCACTCGAATTGCAATGCGCCCTGCGATATGGACCGTTCCAATTCAAACGACCGCGCACCCGGGCTCCCCGGGGCTCACCATAACGGTGAGACGGGGCCCAGAGTCCAAGAAGCCGCACCACGCTACCTGCTCTACAGCCACGATTCCTTCGGGCTAGGGCACTTACGCCGGAATCTAACTCTGGCAAAGGCTTTGGTGACATCCAGGCCCGGCGCCTCGGTCCTGATCGTGACCGGCTCGCCCTGCGCCACCTTCTTCGAGTGCCCCCAGGGGGTCGAACTCGTCAAGCTGCCCTCCGTTTCAAAGGACGAGCAGGGCCGCTACTGCTCCCGTAGCCTGCCGGGCCCGATCGACTTCACCCTGGAGCTCCGCCGACGCATTCTGCTGGAGACCTACCGCGCCTACCAACCCCACGTGCTCATCGTGGATCACCAAGTCGTGGGCCTGATGGCTGAGGCTCTGCCGCTTCTACGCGCGGCCAAAGAAGACGGCGTCAGGACAATCCTGGGTGTGCGCGACGTGATCGATTCCCCCGCTGTGGTGGCCAAGGAATGGGGTACAGAGGATGCGCGCTGGGCCCTGAGTATCGGCTACGATCGCATCTGCGTGTATGGTTCGCCGGAGGTCTTCGACACCCGCAGTGAGTACCGCATTCCTCCCGAACTGGGAGCCAACCTGGAGTTCGTGGGCTACGTGGTGCGTAAATTCCCGCGACACTCGCGACGACCCGTTCCCTCCCTGCGTCCGCGCGTGCTCGTCACCGTAGGTGGTGGCGAAGACGGGGGCAACGGACTAGAGCGAGTCATCGATGCCCTGGCCCTGCGCGCCGGCGACCATGACACCGTCATCGTGAGCGGCCCCTTGTTGGCCCCGCGTGAAGCACGCCGGCTGAAGCGTCGCGTGCGTAATCTGCAGGGTGTCGAAATCCACCGATTCCACAACGACCTGCCGCGCCTGATGGCCGAGTCGGACCTGGTCGTTTGTATGGCCGGCTACAACACTTGCGCAGAGCTACTCTACAGTGGCAGGCGCGCGGTTTTTCTGCCGCGCACCTTTCCCCGGCGCGAGCAGGTAATCCGCGCCGAGCGTCTGGCAGCCCTGGGCCTGGGTACTTGCCTCGAAGACCCCAAGGCGGAGGTCCTTTCCGCTGCCATCACGAAGGAGCTTGCGCACAATCGCCGCGAGGGCGGGCTGCGCACCTGGGTGGCACCTATGACGGGCGCGGCGAACCTAACCGCCATCGCGGAAGAGTTGGTGGATGGAGTCGCAGCCCAGGCAAAAACACCCACCCAGCGGGTCAACGAACTGGACAGAAAAGCCCAGCGCCTTGCGGCGTTCCTAGGAGCAATCGAATGACGGCTAAACGTACAAGCGGCCGGATCGCGTACCTCCTCAAGAAGTTTCCGCGCCTTTCAGAGACCTTTGTACTGAACGAGATTCTGGGGCAAGAGCAGCTCGGTCGCGACATTGTCATCTTCTCCCGCAGGGAAGCTGATGACGAACCACGCCACCCGGAACTCGAACGCCTGCGGGCCCCCATTGAGACTCTGCCATCACGCCGCGAAATCGATCCCTGGCAGACCTTGTTTCTCTCGGATTGGGAAGCACCAGAGGAGCTGTTCATGCGGGTTGGGAAGTTGGTCCGCTCCGCACGCACCTGGGGGCATCCGCGTTTCGCCAGCTTGCTAGTGGAGGCGCTGTATCTCTTGTCTCGCACGCGTGAGGTCGACGTGCAACACGTGCACGCACACTTCGCCACGGACTCCGCCATGGTCGCCATGCTCCTGCACGAGTTGGGCGGACCTGGGTATAGCATCACCGCGCACGCCAAGGACATCTATCGCTCGACGGTGGATGACGAGCTCTTGAGCAGGATGTTCTCCAACGCGGAATTTGTCGTGACTGTTTGCGACGCGAATGTCGAGGCCCTGGGCGCGCGTCTGTCCGAACCGGCAATGGCGAAGCTGCGCCGTCTCTATAACGGCATCGACCTCTCCTCCTACGTCCCCACCTTCGAAGGTCGCGAAGAGAATCATGTGCTCGCCATCGGGCGTCTGGTTGAGAAGAAGGGCTTCGACGTTCTGCTGGATGCCCTACGATTGATGGCCGATGAAGGGATCTCGTTCCGGGCCTCCATCGTCGGGCAGGGAGACCAGGAACAGCTCCTCAGGCAGCGCATCGTGGATTTGGCACTGACCGATCGGGTCGAACTACTCGGCCCGCGCGACCAGGACGAAGTCCGAAGCATCATGCGTCGGGCGACGCTGTTTTGCCTGCCCTGCATTATCGGCGCGGACGGCAATCGCGACGCCCTACCGACCGTCCTGCTCGAGGCCCTCGCCAGTGGACTGCCCTGTATATCTACACCGGTGACGGGTATCCCCGAGATACTAGGCGAGGGACAAGTTGGGGATTTGGTTCCGGAGAACGACCCAGCGCGCACGGCCCAGGCGATGACGGCCCTACTCCAGAACAAGCAACGCCGCCTCGATCTGGCCCGGGCCGGCCGCCACCATGCGGAGCAGCTCTTTGATCGGGACAAGATTGCCCAGGTACTCTCCGGTTGGTTCGACGAAGCCCTCAAGCCGAAAAGCGCGCCATGCGAGTCGTTTCACTAAACCAGGACGCCGGGATCGGACCTGAGCGAAAGAAAGGTGCTGCCGTCCACTTGCTGGCCATGCGCGAGGCCTTTCGAGAGGCCGGGCACGCGGTTCACTCGCTCGATTCCGCGGACGATATCTGTGCGCGGACGGAACTCGAGAATGCACTGCGCGGAACGGACTTGCTCTACGAACGCTACGCCCTGGGGCGCAGTCTCGGTTCGGAGTTGTGCGCGACACGCGGTGTCCCCCATGTCGTTGAGTTGAACGCCCCCTTGGCAGACGAGGATCGCGCCTACCGTGGCGGCACCGGGGACCCCGGATTGGATGCCAGGGAAGCCGCGATCTTCTCCCGCGCGACGCTCGTAATCGCAGTCTCACAACAGGTCGCCGCCTACGCCATCGCCCGTGGTGCCCTCCGGGACAACGTTCTTGTTCGCCCCAACGGCGTTGACGCCCGCCGTTTCGTACCCCGTAAAGCGGGCGACTCCCTACGGAATCAGCTCGTACCGCCCGGTCGATTCGTGCTCGGATTCCACGGGCGTTTACGGCCCTGGCACGGCCTGAGCTTGCTTGGTGAAGCCGCGGCCACGCTGCTTTCCGGCAACTACCCCATTCACTTGGTGCTGGTTGGAGAGGGCAATTTCAAGGAGGCCCTCGGAGAGCGAGTTGCCCCGGAGCACATCACCCGAGTCCCCTGGGTTCCCCACATCGAGATGCCCCGTTTTGTGGCGACCTTCGACGCCCTACCGCTGACTTATGCGCCAGACGGGCCCTCCTACTTCTCGCCCCTGAAGCTAGCTGAGGCCATGGCCTGCGGCGTGGTACCTGTCTTCCCGCTCCTAGGCGACCTGCCGCAACTCCTCAAGGACGGCACCGACTCCCTGGGCTATACGCCCGGCGACGCAGAGGGTTTGACACGCACGCTGGCATACCTAATGGATAACCCGAGTGTCACCCAGCGACTCTCCCACGCCGCCGTTGCAAGGGCTGGCCTGCAGAGTTGGCGCGCCATCGCCGACGATGTAATCGACTGGGTAGAGGGGCGTCTGGGGCCGGCGGATACCCTCCTCGCGAGCCCCTCCCCTGGAAGGCGCCCCAGATGATATCCAGCCTGACACGCAAGCTCGACCGCTGGTCGGCTAGCTTCAAGGTGGCGCGACGTTTCCGTTCCGAGTTGCGTCCCCACTGGAAGCGGCTCGCATGGGTGGGCGTTCTCTCTGTGCTCGTGACGGTCATCGAACTGGCCAAGCCCTGGCCCATCGGCCTGATCTTTGACTACGCCCTGACACCGCCCGAGGGCCGCGTGGTCGACGATCCCAGGCGCGTCGTTATGGTCGGCGTGGCCGCAATCGTCCTGATCGCCCTGGGTCAATCGATCTTCACTTACGTCCGCACTGTTGCCGTCGCGCAGGTGGGGCATCTCGTAACGCGAGCCCTGCGCTTTCGCATTTTCGCGCACCTCACTCGCCTGCCTCCGATTTTCCATTCCAAGCACAAGTCAGGAGACTTGCTCATGCGGCTCATGGGCGACGTGCCCATGGTCCAGACCATGTTGGTCGACGCCACCGTTGAGGTGGCCACTCGAGGTATCCTGGTGGTGGGCACTGTTTGCATGCTGCTTTCGATCAGCCCCATGCTCACCCTAGCGGCTTTCGGAATCGCTCCTCCCTTGGTGTTCCTCCTGCGTTGGGCCTCCAACAAAATCCGTATCGCCGTGCGCAAGCAGCGTCGCAAAGAAGGCGCACTAGCGGACTACATGCACGAGGCAATCGCCGCGACGCAGACCATCCAAGCCCTAGGTGGCTCCGCCCATGTGGTGCGCCGCTTCGCCAGCTCCAACCGCCGCTCCGCACGCGCGGGCCTCAAGGCCACGCGCCTGAGTGCGCAACTCTCCGCTTCCGTTGAGGCCCTACTCGGGGTTGCCCTGGGAACCGTGGTTCTCCTGGGCGGATTTCGCGTGCTGGAGAACTCCATGGATGTGGGTCAGTTGCTGATCTTCGTCTCCTACGTCCGCAGCCTGCTGAAGCCCGTACGTTCGACTTCAAAGAACGCGGCGCGCATCGCCAAGGGCACGGCCTGCGGAGAACGCATCCTGGAGATCCTCGACGAGGAGAATCCGGTGCACAGTCAGCCGAACGCGCCGAAGGCCCCCGCTGATCCGGAGTCCCTCGTCTTCGAAGGAGTATCCTACTCCTACGATTCCCGGGGCACGGCCTTGACCAATTTCGATGCGGTCTTCCGGCACGGACAGCTCTCGGCCCTGGTCGGACGCAGCGGCGCGGGCAAGTCAACCGCAACGCTCTTGGCCCTGCGCATGATGGACCCCGAGGCCGGACGCGTATTGCTGGACGGCGCGCCCCTGGAGACCCTTGATTTGGAAAGCGTGCGCGCGACGGTCACACTCTCCCTGCAGAACGCTGACCTGTTCGGCGAGTCCCTGCGCGAGAACCTGCTGCTCGCGAGACCGGAGGCCACCGACGAAGAGCTGCTTGAGGCGCTCAAGCTGGCCGGGGCCCTGGACTTTATTACGGAACTGCCCGACGGACTCGACACACCCCTGGGGGCCGGTGGTGTGGGGCTGTCCGGAGGACAGGGCAGCCGCCTGTCCCTGGCCAGAACGCTCCTACGGAAGGCACCCGTGCTGATCGTGGACGAGCCCTTTGCGGGACTCGATCTGGAGACCGTTCGGTTCGTAACGAATACCCTGCGGGAGATGGCCCGCACACGCATCGTCATCGTCATCGCACACGATCTCCAAGCCCTCGATTCCTTCGATCATGTGGTCTTTTTGGACCAGGGACGTGCCGTAGCCGCCGGCACCCACCTGGAGATCCTTCGGGATCACCCGGAGTACGCATCCATCGTTCGCGCCGGTGGAATGGCCGAGGACGGGCAAGCCAGTGTCGACACGGGACCTGTACCTGCCCCCCGCAGCGACAGCCCTCAAGGAGCCAAGCGATGATCGCAACGGGCCTGCGGCAATACGCACGGGATAACTCACTGCTTGCGCGCTCCGGTGACGCGGATCTCTGTCCGCCCACCGAGGAGGCACTCGTCCAGCTAGCCAAACGCCACCTGCTCCCTAGCTCCGGCAGTTGCTTGCCGGTGCCCGAAGCAGCGCGCTTAACCTATCTACGCTGGAAGCCGAGGGTCTCGACCACCGCAGCCTACAGCCTCCGCTGTGAAGACGGTCGAGAGGCACTCGTCGTCGCCAAGAGCTACGGGGACGGCAAGGCCGATTTCCTGGTAGACCGCCACGAAAAACGAACGGCGCTAGCCTCCGTCGACGGATGGAATCCGCGTGCCGTCCTGGAGCAGTCGGGCTTGAGCCTGCGCGTCT
>JBLHLB010000157.1:0-8928 GCA_047618505.1 Planctomycetota bacterium | reverse complement strand
TTCCGGATGGTTTTACAGAGAAGGAGCGGGCGTTCACCTCTGACTCCCTTTCGCGCTCCCTGCGGCGCGCCTACGCGGATACCGCGTCGAGGCTGGCCTACCTCGACAATCTCGCGAAATACGGGTTCTTGCCGGACTACCCCAATCGTCGCCTGGAGCTATTGGCGCAATTGACCGTGGAGCAGTTGAATGCAGCCGCTCAGCGACACCTGCGCTGCGATGGCCTCGCGATCGTGGCCGTGGGAGACGCCGCCTCGATTCGAGCGGACCTGGAAGAGTTGGGCCGCGGGCCCGTCTTGGACGGCGCGGAGTTTGCCGGGCTGAGTTTGCCGGGCTGAGTTTGCCGGGCTGATATTCAGCTTCCCCATTCTGCCTTCACCGAGTCTGTCCCCCTTCCGGGCGGGGAGCGTAAGGTGGGGGATGTCCGCCCTTCCCTGATCCAGGCCCTTTAATGTTCCGCACACTTCTCACCACATGCGCCGCGCTCTTGCCCCTCGGATTCTTGCTTCCGGGGCATTGTGCCGCTGAGCCGAATGATCTGGAGGTGGGCGTGCCTATGCAGGTGGAAGTTACTGTGCTGGAGGAAACGGGGGCACAGGAAGATGCCGTTGAGACTGATGAGTCCGCGGAAAAACTTCCCCTTGGGATCAACCTAGCGAGCCTTCACCCGCGCGATACGAGCGTCGCCTTCGGGGATGTCTTCCTGCAGTCCTCGCGTTGGTATCCCTGGAATGGTGATCCGACCTTTGGGCTTCGCAAGCGTGACCGTATGGCGCTCGAGGGTCGCGGGAGTATGCGCAAGGACGCTCACGGTTGGCCGATCATCGAGGATGGCAAGGCAATCTTCACGCGCATATTTGAGGCAACAAATGGCCGCTATCCCGGCGGCGACTACATCTGCAGTTGGCGCGGTTCGGGAACCTTGAGCTTTGCCGGTGATGCACGCCTTCGGGACGTCAAAGTCGAAAAGGACGAACTCGGGAAGCTGCACCGCGGAACTGTCCGCGTGCAACCGGGTCGCTATGGAATCGCGGTGGTGATCGAGAGTTCAGACCCTGAAGATCACATCCGAGATATTAGCCTGCTGCTCCCGGGCCATGATCCCGAGAAGGGCCCCTTCTCCGCTCCGTTCCTGGAACGACTTGAGCCCTTCGGCGTGCTGCGTTTCATGAACTGGAGTTCCACCTATACGAATAACGGGGTCTGGTCAGAACGCTCCCAGGTTACAGATTGCCGGCAAACGGGCGCCGGCGGTGTGGCACTCGAGCTGATGATTGAATTGTGCAATCAAACAGGCAAGGACCCGTGGTTCTGCATGCCGCACCTGGCCGACGACGAATTCGTCCGGAACTTCGCCAACATGGTGCGTTCCGAACTCGACCCTGAGCGCACTGTCTATGTTGAGTACTCCAACGAGTGCTGGAACGGAATTTTCCCTGAGACGAAGTGGGTCAACCAGCGGGCACGCGAGGAGGGGGTGCGCCCTGCGGATATCGTTGGCCAGGAAACCTCTCGGGACTTTGAGATTTGGGGAGAGGTCTTCGGTGTGGGGCTCGGGGATGACGAATCCGAGGGCGCCGCTCAACAGGGTCTCGTGCGCGTGATCGGAGCCGCCCTGCACAACCCGGGCTTTGCCCGCGGGGTGATGAAGGCCATGGAGAGCGACTATGAAGCCATCGCGGTTGCCCCCTACTTTGGAGTGCGTCCTGGGAAGGATCCGGTCGATCGCAACAGTACTGCTGCCGAGCTACTGGCGGCCTCCCGCGTCAACCTCCAAGAGCATCTGAAGCCGCGAATTGCGGAGCACCAGCGTTTGACGGAGACGGCGGCGAAACGGCTGGGGCACAGCGTTAGCCTCATGGCCTACGAGGGCGGGCAAACCTTGATCGCACGCCATTCCACAACGCCCGGCGATGCGCGCCTGGCCTTTCCTGAGAAGACGATCAAAGAGGCCCAGTACAGCCACGAGATGTACGTGCTCTACCACGAGCTATTTGATGTCTGCCGAGCCGCGAATATGGAGCTTTTTGTGGCCTTCCACCTCTGCGGTACGTTCCAGAGTGGCAGCACCTTCGGTCTCCTGGAATGGATCGAGCAACCCATTGCCCAGAGCGAGAAGTACCGAGCGATGTTGCAGGAATGGGCGGACGATTGACGTCTGCTTGGCTCAGCTAGCGCGCTGGGCCATGAGCAAGGGCAGGACGTCGGCGATCCCGTCGATCACTCGCGCGGCACCTTCCGCCCGTAGTGCTGACGAGTGCTTGAGGCGGCGGTCCTCTGTCCACCGTGACCAGCCGGCGGGCCGGACACCTAGGGGAATCACGCCGGCTAGGCGTGCGGCGGTCATGTCCGTCAGGTTATCGCCGAGCATCCAGGCGTTAGCAACACCCAGGCGTTGAAGGCACAGCCGTACGGGGTCGGGGCTCGGCTTTGGAGTCGCGTCGTCGGCACTGATGACCTCAGTAAGCAAGGGAGCGATACCGCTTGAAGCGAGCAGGCGCTTGGCCTGCCCACGACCAAGACCGGTGACAACTCCCAGGGGTAGGCGTTGCGCGAGGGTGGCAATATTGCTGAGGCCACCGAGCGCGTTGGGATAGCCACCACCCACATCCAGCAGCACTCCGTCGAGATCAAGGAGAATGGCCTCTGGCGCCAGGGCAGTGGAGAGGGCCTGGGCGATTTGGGATGCCGCTTCCGCCTCCGATGGCCAGGGGATTGTCAGGCTCCCCGTGGAGCCCTCTTGCGGCTTACCTAAGACACAGTCGATTCCCAGGACCCCCAGGGCATCGCGCACCCAGGCGGGATCGGATACCCAGAGGAGGCGGCCCTGGCCATCGGAGGGGCCGACTGCAATCCCGAGCTTCTCGGTGATCGCGTCCAGGCCAGGGGGAATCTGGTCCGGGAACTTCATGGGTGTGCTCTCTTTCATCCGAATCCTGCGGCTTGCGACAGCCAACACGGTTGCGTAGTCTTACCGAACGGATGCCGAACATCGATCAATGAGCGACGCTGGTATGGAACAAGGTAGGAGAAGCGAGACGGGGACGAAAGGACCGGGATCCGAAGCGGCTCAGCAGGCCGGCGGGTCCACCTTGGATCACCGCACCGGCGGTCAGCGTCGGGCACGAACCCGGAGCACCATGGGGGGCGTGGGGGCCATCGTCGATCACCTGCGGAAAGACACTGATGTCGGCGGCAGCTTCGCCGCCTGGGAGCATCGCCCCGCTCGCCCCGGACGGATCGTGCCCTACCCCGAGAGCCTTGATCCGGCCTTGGTTGCGTTATTGAAACGGCGCGGTATGGACAACCTCTTTGAGCACCAAGCGCGCGCCATTGAGCTGGCCCTGTCGGGCAAGGATGTCTTGGTGGCGACACCGACGGCTTCGGGCAAGACCTTAGCCTATACCGCTCCAGTTCTGCAGGCGCTGCTCGAGAGCGACGGCGCAGCGCGCGCCCTTTGGATGTTCCCCACGAAGGCACTTTCCCAGGATCAATCGCGCTCGCTCAATGCGCTCATCGCGGATCTAGATCGCGATTGGCATTCCTTCACCTACGATGGTGACACACCGCCTTCGGTGCGTCGGACCCTGCGTGATCGAGGGCATGTTGTCTTGACGAACCCGTGGATGCTGCACGCCGGAATCCTTCCGAACCATGGCAAGTGGTCGGAGCTTTTTCGCGAGCTGCGTTACATCGTGATTGACGAAGTGCACACCCTTTCCGGCGTCTTTGGTTCCAGTGTGGCGAACGTCTTGCGGCGTTTGATTCGGATTGCGAGGCACTATGGCTCGGACCCGAAGTTCCTCCTGTCTTCAGCGACCTTGCGCGAGCCGGGATTGCATGCGGAGCGTTTGCTCGGCCGCGAAGTGCACGTCGTCAACGAGGATGCGTCGCCTTCGGGGGAGCGCTTTTTTGGGGTCTACAATCCGCCCATCGTGGACGCAGTCGCAGGCCTGCGTGCGAATGCCCTAGAGGAAGCGCGTCGCCTTGCGCCGCACTTGTGCGGACCCGCCCATCAGACAATCTTCTTTTGCAACCGGCGCACCTCGGTGGAGGTCCTGACGCGCTACCTGAAAGAAAGCGCGGCCAGCATGGGGCTCAAGGCGGAGGAAATTCGAGGCTACCGCGGTGGCTATCTCCCCCTCAAGCGCCGTGAGATCGAGGCCGGGCTAAAGGACGGTAGCGTAAAGATCGTCGTGTCCACGAACGCCCTCGAGCTGGGTATCGACATCGGCAGCTTAGATGTGGCGGTGTTAGTCGGCTACCCCGGCAGCCAGGCTTCCTTTTGGCAACGGGCCGGTCGAGTGGGACGCCGCGGCCGCGCTTCCCTGGCGGTGATGATCGCGCGCTCGGATCCCGTGGATCAGTATCTCGCACAGCATCCCGAACAGATGTTCGGCGAGGCAAGGGAGCAGATCGGCCTGGACGCGGACAACCTCGTGATCCTTTCGGAGCAGTTAAAGTGCGCCGCCTTTGAGCTGCCCTTCCGCAGTCATGCGAAGCAGGACGGAGTGGACTCTCTTGCCCCGCAATTGACCGGCCCCGAGGGCGCATGCGATGTACGTAATTTTGGGTCCAGTCCACACGTCGAGGATGTGCTGGATTACCTAGCAGAGGAGTCTGGCTTCCTCGTGCGCCGCCCTGACGGTGCCGGGGAAGCATGGTATTGGATCGCAGATGCTTACCCGGCCCAGGATGTTTCCTTGGCGGGTCACGAACCCGACAACGTCTTGATCTTCGATGCCACCAGCGGCAAGGCCATCGGCGAAATTGAGCGCGAGTATTCGATCACCTCCGTCCATGAAGGTGCCATCTACCAGGTGGAAGGCGAGACTTGGAAGGTGGAGCGCTTCGACTACGAGAACCGGCGAGCCTATGCGCTAAAAGTCAGCAGTGACTACTTCACGGAGGCGGAGACTGACACAGAGGTTCGAGTTCTGCGCCTAGAGGAGCGGCACTCCCGCGAGCTGACACCGGCACTGCTGGAAAACCTGCCGCCGAATCGTGCCGACGCCGGACTTCCGCCCACCCAAGGGGACCGCCTCCCTTTGAACGAAGTTGACGGATCTGAAGAGACACCCTGGGATTGGGGTGTTTGGCACGGGGAGGTCCATGTGACAACCGTGGCGACGCTCTACAAGAAGATCCGTTTCTATACGCGCGAGTCCGTAGGCGCCGAGGACATTCACTTGCCGGCGGAAGAACTCGACACCGAGGCCTTCGTGTTGACTCTTTCCAATGAGGCCGCCAATGCCCTGGGGTTGGCCCAGGGGAATCGTGCGCCGGCCTGGCGCGGGGTAGGGCGCTTGCTGCGGCGAGTTGCGCCGCTCTTCTTGCACTGTCAACCGTCGGACCTGGGCCTCTCAACGGAAGTTCGTTCGAAGCACTTCCGTCAACCGGCGATCTTTCTCTATGACCGTGTACCTGGATCCGTGGGCCTTGGAACTGCGCTCTTCAGAGACCACGGCGAAGTCGTCAAGGCCGCCCGAGAAGTGGTGGACAACTGCGCTTGCCTTCAGGGTTGCCCCGCCTGCGTCGGTCCCCTGGAGGAGGTTGGTGTCCTGGGCAAGGAGACGGCGCAGATGGTGTTGAAACACCTTTCCGAAGGTCCGGGTCTGAGTGCCTGCGAGATCGATGCGGAGCTGAGCGGCGACGAGCCTGAGGTTGCCTGATGGGCAGGTACGCAATCCCGTGAGCGGGAACAACTCGAAGGAGAGCGGGCAGAAGAGTGCGCAGAAGAGCGCGCTGCACGCCAAGCTGCGCCGATTGCGTCGGGAAAGCCCCAAGGCTTCCGATGGCGACCAGGAAGATGGCTCTTCCACCGGCCAGAATAGGCGCTCCAAGTCCGCTGGTATGCCCCCGTGGTTGACGGCCCGCCTGGGGCGCAGGGATCGATTGCGAAAGGGCGAAGGACCCCACGCTAGCCGGGCACCTGCCCATGCCAGGGCGACCGTAGGCACGCCTTTAAACCTTGTGCAGGAGCGCAACGCGAAGGGGGTCTTCAGTCTGCGCGAAGTACGCTATGCACTCGATCATCGCCATGGTTCCTGGGCCCTGGGGGAGGCAGCACCGGTGGACTGTGCGGAACTCGCAACCTTGGCCAAGGACAGTGACCTTGCATCCCTGGAGTTGATGCGCGGGGTCTACCTGGATATCGAGACAACCGGGCTTTCCGGTGGTGCTGGAACGACGCCGTTCATGGTTGCCCTGGGTTGGTTCGAGGCGCGAGCGGATACAGACGAGGGTGTCGCTGAATCCCAGGGAGCCGTATCCCAGGGAGCCGTGGAGTTCGTGCTCTGGCAAGGATTCCTCTGTGGCCCCGAAGAGGAGGCTGCGCTATTGCAGGCAGTGGCGGACCGGGTCTCCACTTCGGCCGGCGTGGTGAGTTTCTTCGGCAAGAGCTTCGACCGCCATCGACTGGAGGACAAGATGCGTGTCCACGGTGTCGCGCCGCCATTCGCGGATCGGCCGCATCTGGATCTTTACCATCCCCTGCGACGCCTCTATCGAGAGGCCCTGGAGAACGGCAAGCTGCAAACCATGGAGCGCTACCTCTGTGATGTCGTGCGCGAGGATGACTTACCCGGGAGCTTCGCACCGGCCGCATGGTTTGATTTCCTAGCGGGTCGTGCCCATCGACTGGAGGACGTCTTCCGTCATAATGCCGACGACGTCCTGTCGTTGGTTGTCCTGGCGGCGCACCTGGGCTGTACTCTTCAGGAACAACGCGCTGAGGGTGGGGAGCTTTCCGGCTGTCCTGTCTCGCGGGCCAAGGGAGTCACCAAGGTAATGGATGACTTGCGTCGACGCCCGGAGGCACTGCCGTGGCTAGAGCGCTATGAAGAACGTGGTGGCTCACCGGGGAGCCCTGCCTTTCAACGGATAGCGGCACGTGTGCGGCGCATGTCGCGCTGACCCGCACAGCACTAGGTCCTGGAGCTGCCAGGGACTTTTCCACGCGCACAATTCGCCGTGCTCTCTCGATCCAGTACGCGACGGATAGCTTCGGGGAGTGCGAGCTTCTCTTCTTCAAACACCCGCGCCGCCAGTTGGTCTGCGTTCTCACCAGGCGTGACCTCAATGCAGCGCTGAAGAATGATTGGACCCTCGTCGTAGCGGTCGTCAACGAAGTGAACGGTGCAGCCACTGAACTGAACCCCGCGCTCGATCACGGAGCGGTGAACATGTTCGCCGTAGAATCCCGGGCCGCCGAAAGCAGGCAAAAGGGAAGGATGAATATTCAGGACGCGTCCGCGCCAGTGGGGCGGTACCAGGAGGAGACGCAGGAAACCGGCCAACACGACCAGGTCGCAGTCCTGTTCTTCGATCTGATCGAAGATGGCGCTGGAAAAGGACTCGACGGCGGACGCGGGGTTCGCAGTTCTGTGGTCTTTCCAGGAGACGACGCGTTGTTCCAGTCCCAAGCGTTCCGCGCGTGCGAGGGCGCCGGCGCTGGAACGGTCCGATAGAACCAAACCGATGGAAGCATTCAGGCTCCCCGCGGCGATGCATTCCGACAGATTCTCAAGGGAGCGCCCGCCGCCAGAAACAAGCACGGCCACGCGACGTTTGGGAAAGTCTTGGGGGAGGGACATCGCGCCTAAGGTTTCTCGACCGCTTCGCTGAGGTCGGGTACGAGGCTGAGGATGAAGTCCTCCAGGGTGCGTGCCTGGACGCCGGCCGCTTCCACTAGGGACGGGACGTCGGCGGGTCCATCGTTCGCGTCGCTGATTGCAACGATGGAGAGCAGCCCGAGACCTGCGTGGGCACAGGCCAGGAGTGGCCATTGCAGGGACTGGATGGCGACATCGGCGCCGGCTCCCCCGTAGAGTCGCCGCTCTGCCGGTGTCTCCAGGGCGGGGCCCGTCGTGCAGGCCGCGATGACTTCGGCGGTGACGATGCCCAACTCCTCCGCGCGAGCCATGGCACGGCGTCGCAGGCCAAGGTGGTGCAGGGCTGTCACATCTGGAAAAAGAGGGCCGAGGCGGCTCGAGCCCAATCCCAGGAGCGGAGTCAAACCAGAGAGATTGATGTGGTCGCGCACCAGGCCGAATCCCCCGACGGGGGCGCGCACCTCTAACTTGCCCATTTCCGTAGTGCTGGTAAGGGCACTGCCGGCGGTGGTGTGTAGGGCCAACGAAGCGCCGGCACGGGCGGCCAACCAGGCGGGGAGTCCGTGGATCCAAGGAGCTGTCCCCACGGAGGCGTCGGGCTCCCCGCTGAGGTCCTCGATCAACCAAACAGAGAGCTCCGAGAGTCGCCCGACGTGCAGAGTACAGTCCGACCAGGGAGCAGGTGCATCGAGCTCCCCTAGGGGAACTTCGAGGTGGTTTGCCAGGGCATCGGGAAGCTGCCCCTCGCCGGTGGCAAGCCAGAGCAAGGCCTCAGGCGCCTTGACACCACGGTCCGTCAAAGCCGCGCCGAGGCGGCGTACTTCCATGTCGAGGGGATGAGTCGAACTGGCCGTTTCAATGCTCATCGATCGCTTTGGGTTGGGTTGCTGGAATCGGAGTCTGTGCCTTCGGAAAGGAAGGCCACAAGCAGGGAATCTGAGGCGCCGCCGAGGAGCGCGTCCATGTCTGAAACAGCCTGAGTCCAACGAGACTCTTGGTAGGCCTCCAGGGCAGAGCGTAAGAGCTGGGCAGCCAATTGGTCCTGCGCCAGCTCGGCAATCAAAGGATCGTTGGTGTTCCCCAAGCCCATGCCCTCGAGCCAATCATTGGCATGGTCAAAGACCTCGGAGAGCTCTTCGGCTTCTCGACTGTTGAGATTGTTCGACTGCGAGTTCGGGGCCAGAACTTGGTCAGCGAGCTGCGCGCCGCGCAGGGCTGCACTTACCCGTAAGAGCTGCAAGATAGAGCGCTGCTCTGCGCCGGTGAGTGTGCGGCTGAAGCGCCCTTTGAAGAGCCCGCTTACCGCGTCTGGGAA
>JBLHLB010000156.1:0-8959 GCA_047618505.1 Planctomycetota bacterium | reverse complement strand
TCAACGACTCGCCCGTCGCCGGACAGGAAGGCCAGTATGTCACCAGCCGCCATGTGCGGGCCCGCCTGGAGAAGGCAGCCCTGCGGGACGTGGCGCTGACCCTTAAGGATACCGCCTCGGCCGAGGCAATCGAGGTCAAGGGCCGCGGTGTCATGCACCTGGGCGTGCTAATCGAGAACATGCGCCGCGAAGGCTACGAGTTCGCCGTGGGCAAACCCCACGTGATCCTCAAGGATGTCGACGGCACGATCTGTGAGCCCTATGAACGCGCCATCATCGAAGTTCCCACGGACTTTGGCGGACGCATCATCGAATACCTCGGGCGTCGTCGCGGCGAGCTGCTGCACATGGAGCCCCTGGGCACAACGCAGACCAAGATCGAGTTCTCGGTCCCGGCGCGCGGCTTGATTGGCGCACGTACCGCATTGCTAACCCTCAGCCAAGGCGAAGCCATCCTGAGCCACGTCTTCGAGGACTGGCGCCCGGACGGCGGCACCCTGCCCCGCCGCAACAACGGCGTCCTGGTGGCCGACCGCACGGGCAAGGTCATCCCCTTCGCCCTCAACGGCCTCCAGGACCGCGGCAACTTCTTCGTGCCCCCGGGCCAAGAGGTGTACGAGGGCATGATCGTCGGGGAGTGCAACCGCGACGGCGACCTGCCGCTCAACATCTGCCGCACCAAGAAGCTGACGAACATGCGCGCCTCGGGCCGCGACGACAACGTCACCCTTGCGCCGCCCATCATCAAGTCCCTCGAGGAGAGTCTCGAGTACATCGAGGATGACGAGCTGCTTGAGGTCACCCCCTCAAGCCTGCGCCTGCGCAAGCGCATCCTGAACGCCGACACGCGCAAGAAGATGGGACGCGCGAAGAAGGGCGCCTAGGCGGCAGCGCGGGCCCCTGGAGGGCCGTACAAGAGAACAGCGACAGCTAGGGGGCCGATGCCCCCCAGCTGTCGCTGTTCTTCTAGGTGGGCTGCGGGATCGCCGCAGCCCCGGACTCGAATCCGATCAGTTGTCGAGGGTCAGGTCGAGGGCGTTGCAAAGCTGCAGCCCCGCTCCGACCAAGAGACCCTGCACTGAAGTCACCGCACCCACGAGGCCCGGATCGTTGGGCCAGGCAACCGTGTGCACCGCCGCGCCGCTGGCGTCGGGTGCAGCAGTCGTGCTGAAGAAGAAGGTGGAGCCGGGGTCGATCAGCAACTCGCCGGGACCGATGAAGACTCCGCTCAGCTGACCGGCATAGGAGATCAGGTAGGTCAGGGTCGCACCCGGGAGACCGTCCTCATCCACGCTCGCCGCCCAGGTCGAACCCAGGATCGGCAAGTTCGTCGAACTCAGGCAGGTCGGGTTCAGACCACTACCATTCCGCGCCGTGACGCTCGCGCTGGTGTTGCAGTTGAAGACCTCGACGTAGAACTCGTCAACGGCACCCTCGGTAGTCGTCCGTTGGGACTCGTCGTCGTCCACCGTGAAGCGCACGCGCATGTTGGCCGTGGGTTGCGTGTAGTCAGACACCCGGTGGGCCGCCTTGCGCCAACCACCACCGCCGAGGACGATGTTGGCCATCGTGGACCAGCTGCTGCCCCCGTCGTTGGAGATCTCCGCCACGAAGGCGTCGTTATCGGCCTTGCCGTTGTAGAAGGAATAGGAATAGCGCACGAGGCCATCGCCGACGGACATGTCGAAGACCGGCGAGGTGATGCTCGTGTAGCCGCCATCAACATCGTCGTCCCAGGCGTCGGCGCCGGGAGTGCCCTGGCCTGTCACAAAGCATCGAGTGCCGATTCCATCCGGGGCGTCATCCTCGGGCTGGCCTGAGGTTCCCACGGGGTCCACTCGAACGAACATTCCGGTAGCGGCGTCGCCGGTGATGGTCCAACCCTTGCTGCCCTCGAAGTCGTCGGAGAAGACCTCGGTCACGGCATCGGTGGAGTACAGGCGGCGGGCGTCTTCCTCGCCAAGGGCGGGGTCATAAATCGTCCGGCCTTGGGTGTCCGTCGCCGCGATGTAGAATTCGATCTCCCCAAGGCAACCCGTGGCCGGCAGGGTGACCTGATAGGTCGTTCCGCCCATGTGCAACGCAGGTGAGGAGATGTATTCAGATCCATCAATGCTGTAGTAGACCTGAACGTCGTTCGTATCGGCAACAGCGTTGCCGGTGCCGGTGATCTCGACGTCGAAGACGAAGTCAGCTGTGGGCGACACGGTCAGGGGGAATTCAGGCACAGCAACTTGAAGGGCGCTCATGTCCACGACAAAAGTGCCCTTGCCCAGATCGGAAATCAGAACGCGATCTTCACCGAGGAGCGGGGAGACTCCCCAGGAGCCACCGAAGCCGAAGGGAGTGGATCCGTCAGTGTCATACTGACCGACGCGCTCGAATGTGTGAGTCTCACGATTGATCTCGAGCACAACGGCTCCTGCCTGGTACCAGGAGCAGTAGACACGATCACCGACCACTACTTGGTTGTGGGCCGTCCATGCCTCGGAGATATCCATGGTGACAGAGTCACGCTGGAGCAGCTGGATGGAGCCGCCCCCCAGAGCAACAACCTCGTAGAGACGCACGGAACCGCCCTTGCGCTCGTCGCCCGTAATCACATAAGCGCCATCATCCGTGGGCCACACCGAGTGGCAGGCACCACCGTAGGTCTGACCGATCAGCTGGGGCGATTGTGATCCCAAGTTGGAGACGTCGTAAATGAACATCTCCTCCCAACCGGCCACATACAGACGCCCGTTTTTTACGGTGATGTCGTGCACGAACTGACCGCCAAGACCAGTCAGGCGGTAGGCGTGGTCCGAGATATTGGCAGGTGCGTTGTCCGGGTCAAAACTGCGCAGGTCGACGATCGCGACCTCCGCCGTCGAGCTGTTGCAGAGGTACAACCAACCACTGTCGTAGAAGAGATTGTGAATCTCCTCGAAGCTGCCAGGCTCGGGATCGACGTAGGTCAGGATGCTGGGATTGTAGGGATCCCGAATGTCGACAATCGCTACTCCGTCGGGTGTGTCGTACTCAAGTGCGATGAACAGCAGTCCATCGCCCGACTTGACGTCCTGGGCGCTGGATTCTGCGTTAGAACCGGGAATAACAACCTTCGACGCGTGGGTTATGTTCGCAGGGTTTGAGACGTCAAGGATGTCGACGCTGTTCTTGAAGTAGCGCGCCTGGAAGGCAAAGTCACCTTCGCCCCAGATGTCGGCGAAGCCCCCCGCACTATCCGTCCAGGTCGAAAGCAGGCTGGTGTTAAACGGGTCGTCCTGGGCCTGGGCACCAGAGGCGAGGGTCGCCATCAGGGCGCCTGTCGCAAAGAGTCGACGAAGATGAGTCACGTTCATGACGAGGGGGTTGGATATTGCGATGTGCCGCGGTCTCGATCGACCGGAAGAATGAGCTGCGAACAATGATAGGAGAAGGCGGGTCCCCTGGGGAGGGTCTCTCGCATTCACCCCTGTGATAGGCGGGCCTTCCGGCCCAGTTTCAAGGCAGAACGCCCGCCTCGCCGATGGCAGAGCGAGCGTTCTAAATGTGCCGAGGAAGCCGCGACTAGGGACGCGCACATTCCTCTTACAGGAATCGCAAACTCAAGACCCCTAGCAGTCCGTTGAAAAACAGCAGCTTCTCGGTTGGTCTCCACAAATTGCCTGGCAAGGCGTCGGGTTCTCCGCGTAGCTGTACCTACACGGGTGGTTCCGACAACGCAGCCAGGCGAGTTGTGGGGGCCGAGCGAGGAGTTGCTGTTTTTCAACGGGCTGCTAGAGGCGAGCTTGGCGAGACCCGAGGCTGCTTTACTGGTCGCCGATGATGGCGTCCAGAGCGTTGGTGACGAGACTGACCTGGTTCACAAATGCCTGTGAACTAAAGGCAAAGCCGATCAGGCTGGGGTCATTGGGAACCGGCGAAGAGTGCGTGCCCGTGCCGCCGCTGACGGCGCTAAAGGTGAAGTCCACATAGGCGGAGCTAAGGTCCACAAGGATCTCACCGAAGCTGCTAGGGATGCCACCCAGTTGGTTCTGATAGGAGAACAGGAAAGTCAAGCCCCCGGCAGCGCCCGCTCCGGCGGCATCTACACTCGTCACCCAGTCGGTGCCGGTGATGGGCAGAGTCACGGTCGAGAAGACCGCGGGGTTGACGCCGCTTCCGTTGCGGAAGGTGACGCTGGCGTCGTTGCCACCGTTGCCCCCACCGTCGAAGGACTGAGCCAGGATCGAGTCAACCCCGCCCTCGGTGAGGGAGTTGTTGGGGTTGTCGTCAACAACGAAGCGCAGGACCACCTGGGACGTCGGGGTCACGTGGTCAGAAACGCGCACGGTCTCACGAATCCAGCCACCGGCTGTGATTTCGATCGTGTTGACCGTTACCCAGCTGCTGCCTCCGTCGTCGGAGAGTTGAACGAGCATCTCGTCCGCGAGGTCTGCATCGTCGTTGAAGAACCAACGCGTCCAGGAGACCAGGCCGTCGGCCGCAGAAAAGTCCATGATGGGCGAAGTCAGGTTGACCGGCCCGCCGTCGACGTCGTCGCTGCTGTCGCTGCCGCCAGGGGCACCGTTGTCCGTCACGTAGCAGAAGGTATCGCTTCCATCGGGGTCATCGTCTTCGGGTGCGGCACCGGTGCCATTGGGGTTCACGCGAACCCATTGGCCGGAAGAAGCGGAACCGCTGACTGTCCACCCCATGGCACCTGAGAAGTCATCGCTCAGGACCTCGGTCAAACCGTTCTCGGCATAGGTCGTGTGAAACTCCGAAGGTGCGTTGATCGGGTCGTTCCACGTGTTTCCGCCCATGTCCATAGCCTGGACATAGAAGTCAACGCGCTCGCCGGGATTTGCGACCGGAAGATCTGCGGACCAGGAACCGCCACCATTAACCATCGCCGTTCCCGTAAAGGACGCGCCATTGACACTCGTGAAGAGCGTCGGCGATCCGGTGTCGAGAATCGAGGTACCAAGGTCCGTGAAGTTTACGTCGATAGACGTGGTCCCGAGAGTGCTGTAGGTGCGCGGGGGCGCGCTTTCGAAGTCGATCTCCAGGGCGCTGAAGTCGATCACATAGAGCCCGTTGGATAGGTCGGAGAGCACGACCTGGTCGGCCCCTCCATAGGGATAGACACCCCAGCAACCAGAGAACCCCGAGGGTGATGAAGTGGACGTGTCGTAGGAGGCAACCAACTCCCAGCTCTTCGTGGCCGGCTCGATCTCGAACACGAGGGCGCCCTTTTGGTAGCCGGAGATGTAAGCGCGGTCGCCGTCGATGACGACGTTGTGGGCACTGTAGGAGCTGCTCTTAGCGGGTGTCCAGGAATCGCGCGGGATCAAGCTGAACCCGCCTGCGGTGGACACTTCATAGAGACGCGCGGCTCCACCTTCACGCTCTTCGGTGGTCACGACCCAGGTCGCTCCAGCGGAAGCCCAGACGGCGTGACTGTTGATGCCGCGCACGGACTCAACAAACTGCGGAGCTTGGGTGCCGAGGCTGCTGACGTCATAGACGTACAGGCTGTCCCACCCCGAGCAGAAGAGGTAGCCCGAAACGACGGTGATGTCGTGCACAAAGGTGCTCGCAACTCCCGTCAATCGGTAGTCCCAAGCGGTAATGTTCGCCGGCGCAGAAGCGGGGTTGTAGGCGCGCAGGTCAACGATCGCGACGGTGTTATCACTCGAGTTGGCCAAGTACAGCCAACCGTTGTCGTAGAACGTGTTGTGAATGTTATCGAAGCTTCCCGGCTCCGGATCAACAAGCGTGCGCAGGATCGGGTTGTAGGGGTCGGCGACGTCGTAGATCGCAACACCGCTGCTGCCACCGGACTCCAGTGACACGAACAGCAGGCCATCTCCCACTTTGACGTCCTGGGCGCTAGCCGCCGTATTCGGGTTGGGGACCGTGATCGTATTCGCCAAAACCGGGTTGGCGGGGTTCGAGATGTCCACCACATCGACTTTGTTTTGGCCGAAACGCGCCAAGTAGGCGAAGTTGCCGTCGGCCCAAATATCTCCGTAGGTGGAGCCTGCCTGGTCGAAGCTGCCCACGAGGGAAGAATTGAACGGCTGCTCCTGTGCCATACCAGAGGTAGCCAGGCCAGCGAGTACGAGGCCACCGAAGGCTGTCGTAAGGGGATTCAAAGTGCGCATTGGTGCGTAGGGAATCTGTGAGATGAGGGAGCGAATTCGAGGCCTGGGGTCTTGGTCGACCTTGGCCAGCTTCGGGTCTCTGGGGCCGTGCCCGAAGCTCGGACGGACAGTGGTCAAATAGACGGATCCGGACAGTGGAAAGTTCCAGTTGGTCTCCCTCCAGATTACCCCGCTCAGAAGCCCACAGTGGCGCAAGCCAGTTCCACATTCCCGGCACCTGTAGAAACGGCCCCCTAGGGGCCCAGGGCTGCCATTCCTACTCCCGGGAGGCTCCCTTGCAGGCGGATTCGCCCACCAGGTTATTTCTTCAGGTTCGACGGCTGCCCCCGGTACAACAGCATTCAAACACGGCCCCGGGCTCTCGGGGACTGCGAACCGGTTGGCTCTGGTTAGTCTGAGTCCTGATATTGCTCACCGACCCCCCACCCCTATTTCCCCCAAGATCATGCGCACCCTTTTCCTTTCCCTCGCCCTGGTGGCGGCCCCGCTGGCGATGCTAGTCCAGACAGACGATCCGCCCGCTCGGCCGGTCGAAGGAGACACGGCACCCACCGCCCGGGTCAATGACCAGACAGGGCACGCCGCAAATCTCGGTGGCGACCACTCCGATGACAATTCCAACTGGACGGTCCTGGCCTTCTTCCCCAAGGCGGCAACGCCTGGCTGAACTCGCGAAGTTTGCTCGCTGCGGGACGCAGCGACCGAGTTCGAAGATATGGGCGTCAAGGTCTATGGAATCTCCACCGACGATGTCGCCTCACTGGCCAAGTTCCACAAGGACCAGGGGCTCAACTTCCCCTTGCTCTCTGATCCGGATGGTAGCGTCGCGCGCAAGTACGGGGTTCTCTCCAAGCGCGGCTACGCCAACCGCATCACCTTCGTGATCGACGAGCGCGGAGTCATCATCATGACCGACGAGTCCGTTGATGTTTCGCAGCACGGCTCCGACCTCGCTGGACGCATCCGCGAAGCCAAGTAGCACGGGTTGACTCTCAAGCCTCGCCGTGTCCTAGACATCAGCTTGATAGGGCGGCGCGGGATCGTACTGAATGTACTCCTGCGTCCGCCTGGCCTGCTCCACCCCGTGTATTTGGCCTACGAGCCAAAGGGCCATATCAATACCGGCCGAAACGCCCTGGCTCGAAACTACATCGCCGTCACGCACCCAACGAGCATTGCGCACGACGGTCACATCGCCAAAGGACTCGAGCAGATCCTCGGCACCCCGGTGGGTCGCCAGGCGCTTGTTCTTCCCAACGCCCGAGCGATGCAATAACAGGGAGCCGGTGCACACGCTCGTCGTCCAAGTCGCGGTCGAGGCAACCCCTGCGATCCAATCCAGCAGGACTTGATTCCCCACCTCCCGCCGTGTGCCCATCCCACCGGGGATCAAAACGACGTCCAAGGCCGGATGGTTCCCGAGTGTATGATCCGCCAACACTCGCAGCCCCTTGGCGCAGGGTATCGGCCCCTCCTGTTGGGAGATCGTGACGACAGTGTCGCCACTCTCACCCGCTTCTTCTCGCAACATAGACGTCGCAGTGAAGACTTCCCAGGGCCCGACAAAGTCGAGCTCTTCCGCGCCCTCAAAGAGGAGGATTCCGATGGTTGTCACAGTCTTGAGCTCGCTAGGTTGCAGTTGAAGGATGCCCCGACAGGGGCACACACCTCAATACACGCCTAGCTGCAGGTCAACGGCATTCGTCAGCTGTAGCTGAGATCCGTACTGAACCGCCTGCACGGAAAGGTTGAGCCCACAAAGGTTCAGGTCAATCGGCAGGGTCGTACTGACTGCTGCGAAACCGGCCGTGTAGGGGTGCTGTCCACCGAGGCCAGCCGGGCCGAGCAGTTCGCCGCCGGGATCGGTAATGTCAACCAGCAGTGTCCCGAAGGGAAGCGCCAACTCCGCCGCGGTTGCGAACCCAAAGAGGAACACTCCCAATTCCCCGCTGCCGGCTGAGACAGCGATCAAGCTGAAGTCCTCACCGATGATCGGCACTCCCCCGGCGAAGAGGATGCTGGGATTCTGGTTCCCCGCGTCGTTGCGCACGAAGGCCGAGGCGGGGTTTCCAGCTTCGGCGTTCACCTTACGCAACAGGAGATAGTGGGAACCGACGGGCAGCCCGTTGTTGTTGTCAAAACCGACGACGAAGGACCCCTGACAAAGCCCCGTAGCCGCATCAGGCTGAAAGAGATCCAATCCCGTGACCATTCCGTTGCCGTCAGGATTGAACATGTCGCCGTCGGGCGACCCAGCGAAGCTCTGCACTAGGCCGCTTGTGGTGGGCTTGTTGACTTGGTCGTAGCGCTGACCGAAACCGAAGGGGCCCTCGGGCAGCACGAATTCAGAACCACCGCGAAGGTCGATCGTCAGGAAGTAGCCGCGGGGGAGACCCGTTCCGTCATACCCCGGCAAACCACTCATCTCGAAGACCGCAACCTCGTTCACGGCTGCCCCCAACCCGACGTCGCAGGGCCCCTCGTAGCCTTCATAGAATGCGATCGAAAGAGATCCCCCGGGTCCGCCCAGGGAAGGATCGAGGTCTAGGGTCGAGTAGCCGATCACGAACTCCGAAACGATGTCGCTCGTCGTTTCCTTTGAGATGTTGCCCCAGTCGATGTACTCGCGTTGGTCATTGATGGTCGCGCCGTCGATGTAGCGCGTGCTGGCATCCAGATTCAAAAGGGCGTTGATGACAAAATCGCCACAGCTCAAGGGACTATTGGGGCTCCCCCCAAGTGCCTCCGGGATCAACTCCCCCGTGGCATAGATGTACCTGTAATGGAGAGCGCCCTCGAATTGCCCGCTCATCGAGACCTCTGCC
>JBLHLB010000155.1:0-9117 GCA_047618505.1 Planctomycetota bacterium | reverse complement strand
GGCCCTGGGCCCTGGGCTCTGGGCTCTGCAGTTGGGCACCGTCGCGCGCGCCCACAGGGGATCCAACGACTGGGCATGATCGACAGCCAACCCGGCTCTTCTTGGGTATCCTTCCGGAACGATCGCCGACTTAGCTCCTTTAAAGTTCCCAAGACAACCCCATGCGCATCGCCTTCTGTGCCTGCTCCAAGACCCACAAGGAGCCCGAGCATCACGCCTGGTCGGATATCTCGCGCCAGGAGCCAGACCTGTTGCTACTCCTCGGCGACCTGGTCTACGCGCCCAATCGGAAGTGGCAGTGGCGCGAATCTAGGCGCGCCCGCATGTTCGCCAGGTTTCGAGAGCGCTATCGCGAACACTTCGCACGGGCGGACTTCCGTGAGCTATTGGACAAGGTCAAGCACGCGGCCATCTGGGACGATCACGACTTCGCCTGGAACGATTGCTGCGGCGCGAAAATGCCCGCGGATATCAAGGCCAACGCGCGCGCTCTCCTTGACGAATTCCTCGGTGACCGTATCGGCCGAACGCCGGAGCGCATCTACCATTCCTTCGAGCTGGAAAGCGACTCGGTCAAGGTCATCATGCTCGACTGTCGCAGCTTTCGCACGCGCGCCAAAAAGAAAGGGACGATGCTCGGGAAACAGCAGTTGGAATGGCTCCTGCAGGAGCTAGATCACCAATCAGAGATCACGATTGTCGCCAACGGCAGCTGCTTAACGCGTGGGCTTTCCGGCTGGGATCGCTTCGACCGAGAATTTGCCCAGGTCACCAGAGCCTTCGCCGAACGCGGCAAGATCCTCTACTTGGGCGGTGACATTCACAAGAACACTTTCGAGTCAGGAGAAGGCTTCCACGAAGCGATTTCTTCAGGCGTCGGGCGCAAGGATCGCGGCAACTTTGGGCTGGTGGACATCGACGCCAAAGTCTTGACAGTGCAGTTTATTGGTCGGCGAGAGCGTGATCGCAGCACCCACCGTATCGACCGCAAGACGTGGCGGGCCTGCTAGGGTGAACGACCTGCCGCTCCTCACGGGTTACTCGCCCGAACTGCGACAGCAGGCCTCCGCCCTGCTGGAATCCGGACGGCTCGCGCAGGTTCTGGCTAAGCGCTATCCGAACGGTCACGAAGTGAATTCGAATAAGGCCCTGAACACCTACGTCCAGGAGCTGAAGTCACGCCACATGAAGACAGCGCCGCCCCTGGCCCAGGTGCTTTTCGACAACCAATTGCACCACGCGCACAACGCCCTTGGAATCCACAGAACTTCCACTCGCGTCCAGGGCACGAAACTGCGCAAGCGTCGCGAAGTACGCGTGGCCAGCCTCTTCAAGGAGACTCCGCCCGAATTCCTACGCATGATCGTCGTGCATGAGCTGGCCCACATGAAGCACCAGGAGCACAACGCAGCCTTCTACAAATTGTGCGTCCATATGGAGTCGGACTACCACCAGTATGAACTCGACCTGCGCCTGCTCTTGACCGCTCAGGAGTGGAAGCGCGAAGACGGCTCTGGGAAAGCAGATTCAAGTGGTCCTGGCGACCCTAGGGCATCCCAGTAGGGAAACCTGCATCGAAGCCTGTGCCCAAGCTCGTCCCGGAGCCCGAGCGGAAACCCCAGACGGCGGGCAGCTAAGGGCTGTCGCGCAGCCACCTTGAGCGCCCAGAGCTGATCATGGGGCCATCGACCGTTGGCAGATCCGGAGTACCGGATTAGGCTCACCGGCCGTCCTTCCCGGACCCCACGCCCCCAGCACATCAAGAGCCCCCGCGGCAGCGCAGCGAACATTGGAAATCAGCAACAAGACCAAGCGCCCGATCAAGGTCCCCCTCCCCGGAGGCAAGACACTCTTCCTCGGCCCCAGTGGCAAGGGCAAGATCGTCCCCAAGGCTGCCGAACACCCGCCGCTCAAGGCCCTAATTGACTCGGGCGACCTCGAGATCGTGTTCGGCGGTCACTCCAAGAGCAAGGGCTCCGGCGGTGGCAACGCCAGCCCCGGCGGCTCGCAGAATGACGGCGGCAGCGGAAGCTTGCGCCACACCGGCGACCGCTAGGCTGCTCCTCCGCATGTGAACAAAGCCCCCAGGAAGAATCGCACACCGATTCCCCTGGGGCGGCACCGACTCAGCACGATTCACGCCGCGGCATGAAACCCATGTTGGTCCGCGGCGGTATTCTGTGGCGAGATGATTGGCCCCAGTCGTAATGCTGCCCTTCCGGGGGGGATCCCCGGGACTCCCGCTCCTCCGCTGGCGTCTCCCGCTGGGGCGCGAAGTCCCTGGGAAGGACCGGCCAACCTGCACAGCCTGGCCTTCGCAACGATGTGGTCGACGGGTCCAGATCCCGAGCGCGACGGTGTTGTACGGGTGGCGGCCTGGAAGCGCAGTGCGGACGGGAGTTCGTGGATCGAGATGGTGCGCCTCTGCGATCCCTTTCCCGAGCGCAAGGACAAGGCGCAGAGCAGGCGAACCGTGCGCGAGTTCAAACTCGATGCGGCCGATCTATCCGGCGCGCCTTCCTCCAACGACGCCTACGCCGAACTGGCGGACTTCCTGGAAGGCTGCACTGTAATCACGCTTGATAGGCGGCCGTTCCTGACCTGGGCCCGCGAACTTTCGGGTGGGGAGGAGCCGCCTTTTCGCACGCTGGACCTGAGTAGCCTGGCGGCCCTATTCCTGCCCGGGCGCCTGAGTGCCGCCGGTGATGGATTGGTCAATCAACTCCTCGGACTCGACCCCGCCGCTACCTCAAAACGCGCCCTAGATCCGGCGCATTTGCACGCTGCCCTCGGAGCACTCCTGGGCCGAGTGCTGGGCGGCGGTGAAGAGCGCCTCGCCATGGTCGCCATCGGCTATGCACGCGTCGCAGCGAGCCTCGCGCGCATTGATCCACAGGCGGCGTCGGAGCTTGGCTTCGCCCTGCAGTTGCTCGAGTATCCCTCCCAATGGCGGGATACCCCCGAGGCTCTGTTCCCCCTGCATGAGGCCCTCAGCGATGGTCGACTTTCGGACTCCATCCGCGCCTGGGACACCATCGAGGACGCGGTTGACGTAGCCGTACCCGGCTGGACGCGGCGCATGGCAGACGACATCGCGCGGGGCTCCTTGCCGGAGGCCCTCGAACAGGAAGTCACCCTGGATCAGGCCGACTGCACCCTGGTCGATCAGATTTTCGACGAACACGTCCTGCACGTCGTCGCAGACCGAGGCGGAGAACCCGCCTATCGACCGGGGCAACACCAGGTCGCGCGCGAGTTGGCCACGGGCTTCGGCAGCCGCGAGCTGCTGCTTGTCCACGCCCCCACGGGCACCGGCAAGACCCTGGCCTACCTCGTCCCGATCATGCTCTGGGCGCAGCGCAATTCCGTGCGCGTCGGCGTCGCAACCTTCACGCGGGCGTTGCAGGAACAGGCCATGGAGCGCGACGTCCCCTTCGCTCGAGCTGTGCTTGAACGCGCCGGAGTCAAGGCGGACCAGAAGTCACTGCGCGTGGTGCTGCTCAAGGGTCGCCAAAATTACCTCTGCTGGCGCTCCTTGCGCTTGGCATCTCCAGCTGAAGGTGCGCCGGCCCTGGATGACTTGGCTTGGTTGATTTGCGCCCTCTTTGCCATGGAAGACATCGAGGGCGACCTGGACCGTTTGCCACGTGCGCCACCGCTCCCGGCCCTCGATCCCGAGGATTGGTCCCAGGCCCTGGGCGCCCTGGTACGCACCTGCCGCGGGGAGCCGCGTTGTTGCACCTCAAAGGTCGATCGCGACACCTGCGGAGCCGAGGTCTCCCGCCGCCGGGCGGAGCGAGCCCACGTGGTCGTCACCAACCACGCCTTCGCCCTGGCTCGGCGCGAGTTTTTTCGCCTCCTTGTCTTCGACGAGTGCGAGCACCTGCATGACGTAGCCCACAACACCTTCAGTCGCACGGTTCCAACGCGCGCGCTTGCGGATCTACTGAAACGCTTCCACCGGCGAGGAGCTCGGCGGCCGCCCCTTAATCGAATCGAAAAGCTCGCCGTAGCCGGCACGCCCGCCTGGACGACGGCGCGACATTGCATCGTCGCTCGGGAGGCCGCAGGTGCTGCCCTGATCCAACTCGAAGGGGAGCTCTCATCCTTTGAGCATTGGCGCGACGAGCGCTTGGAAAGTCGCAAGCAAGACGATGCCCATTCGCTCTTCCGCGAGTACACCGCGGAACCCGACGCCACGGGCATGCTCGCCTCGCAAAAGGACTTATTGGAAGCCCTTGACCAGCTCGAAGCCGGTTGCTCTCGCCTCGCGGAACACCTCGATCAGATGCCCTCGCGAGGTCTTGGCCGTGCGCGCCGCTACCTCGACATCCTACGCAACGAGTTGTCCGATCGACGCCTGGCTGTGAATGCTTGGATACCGCGCACGGAGGCCGGCGATCCGCACTTCCGGCCAGACACTTTCCATGACGTTGAGTTGCGCCCCAACGGCGAGCGCATCCTGGCGGCGCGTGTGCTCCTGCCCCATGAATTTCTGGGGCGGATGTACTATCCCGATCTATTCGGCGCGGTGTTCATTTCCGCCACGACCTGGCTCAAGGACGGCTTCGATTCCCAGGCGACCTACCTGGGGTTGACGCGTGCCGCCCAACCGGCCGAAGACGAAGACCGCTTCGAGTGCAAGGTGCGAACTTTCCGTGCACCGGAGACTTTTGATTACAGCCGCGTCCTTGTTGGCGTGCCCCGCGATGCACCTTCCGTGCGCGACGGCAAGCAGGCCTATTTGGGCTACGTCGCGCGGGTCATCGGTTACTTGTCCGAACGCACGCGCGGACGGATTCTGGCTCTCTTCACGAACGCCAACGACGTGGCTCAGACGGCGGAACTGCTCAGGGACCTGATGACGGCCCGGCGCATCCCGCTCTTCTGGCAGGGACAGCGCGGAGCCACCAAGGAAGAACTCGGGGCGCTCTTTCGCGGCCACGTGGACTCCGTGCTCCTGGGGCTAGACACCTTTTGGTATGGCGCCGACTTTCCCGGCGAAACCCTAGAGCATCTGATCATCGCGCGCTTGCCCTATGGGGTTCCCGATGGCTACCACCACGCCCAATGTGCGTCCCTGGGTCGCTCGGAACAGAGGCGCCAAATCTATATGCCCAAGGCCCTTGCGAAGCTGCGCCAGGGCTTTGGGCGCCTGATGCGCACAGAGTCCGATCGGGGCAGCGTGTTGATCCTGGACAAGCGCCTGGCCGATCCGCGCCACCGCCCTTTCCTGCGCGAGCTGCCCCTTAGAGGTGCCGTCGAGGGTCCTCAAGATGACATCCTGGCCCGGCTCGTGCGCGGCGATACGGACCGCATTCTGGGGGAGGTCCTCGCACACATGGAACTCTCCAGCGAAGTGGCGCGGGCGGGGTTGGACCAACCTTTCTCAAGCTGGGGCCTGCCGGGGACGCAGGGCGAGAAACCTTGGCAACCGCCGGTGGATGTCTCCGCCGACGACGTACCGTTCTAGTGCTGTGCGGCCTAAGGGGTGCCGAGCTAGGGTCGTTTCTCGTTTGTGGGCTCTGCTCGCGGGACGATCAACAGCTCTAAATCAGCGCAGGATCTCAAGGCCGCTCAGGGACGACGAGTTCGTCGCACCGTTGACATGCAGGTCCAGGTAGCCGTCCTTGACCTCGACTTCGAAACTGTGCACATCGGCTGTCTCGTAGCCCGCGGACTCGAGCACGTTGTGGTCCTTGAGGAGCGCCTTGCCTTCCGCGTACACGCTAAAGACCCGCTCTCCTGCTTCAATCTCCGCGAAGTGCAGCACGACTTTGTAGGTGCCGTTCGGAAGGGGGACCTGGTACCAGGTCGTGTTCACCTTCTCGAAGAACCAACGGTTGGAGTAGTAGAGCAGATCGTTCTCAGTCCCCTGGATATCCGGCAGAGGCTGCCGCATGTCCAGGGCTTTGACCTGGCCCCAGCCGAAGAATCGATCCTCGCTCCAGGATCGGCCTGCGGCATCGACAAAGGCTGGCCCGCCGCAGTTGATACGCAATCCACCGTCCCCCGCAAGGCGGTCGGCAACCCACATCAAGAGCCCCAGGGGCTGGACGATCCCCACATCGATGGCGACATTGCCCTGGGTGTTGTTGGCGTACATCCCAAGTCCGTTCTCGCCGACAACAAGGACCTCGGGTTCGCGCAGGGCCGGGGAGGGGACCGCAGCGCTCGGTCGCAGGGGAAAGGAGCGATAGCCCTCAACGGGGATCCCAAAGTTTAGGACGCGCGTTCCGTTCAGGTAGACGTCCATTACCCCGAAGACCGCTACGCGCAGATGCGGGTAGAGCAGCGGTAGATCCTCCAGGACAACCGTCCGACGCGCAAAGAGAGTCTGCGTGTTCCAGAGGGAGCGGGAAATCACCGCCGCCGCCTGGCCCGAACCGATGGGGGCCAGGCCCTGGTCCCACGAACTCACGTCGTAGTTCATGCGCGACCAGAAAATGGTCGGCGGTTCGATCGCGGTGTAGCTCCACTCCTGAGCCGCCTCTTCTGAAGTCGGCGCCAGCACTAAATTATCCGGCAAGTCGTACTCGCGCAGACCGTCGATCACTTCCCAGGGATCCATCTCAAGGGGCCCAAGACGCAGGGAAATCAATGTCGAAAGGAGACCGGGTGTGCCTGGGATGCCGTCCTCTAGGGCTCCCATCAAAATGCCCTCTGCCTCGGGCACGATGCCCAACTGAGCCAGGCATTGCGCCATGCGACGATAGGGCGCGGCCGCGCGCACACCATCAATGATCAGTTCCTCAAAGGAGGCGATGGCCTCGTCAGCGCGACCGGCCAGTTGATCGCTACGGCCGCGCATGTAGGTGGCAAAGGGACTGCTTTGAGCTGAGGCTTGCGACAGTTCCGCGGGGAGTGAATCACCGGCAGATAGTGGTCCCTCAGAGAGGGCGCCCTCAAGCAGTCCATCCACGGAAGCGAAGGAATGCAGGGCCGGCAGCAACGCACGGCGCAGGGCAGCCAGAGCACGGCGGTCGGCAACACGAAACCCCGGGAGGACCTCCGCTTCTTCAAAGAGCGCCAGTGATTCCAGGGTCTCACCTTGGTCGCGCAGGAAGCGCGCGAGTTGCACTCGCGCCAGGGCAGCTCCAGCGCCGCCTCTTGCCTGCGCTTGTTCAAGGGCAACACGCAAGTCGGAATCCCCAAGGGCACGTATCTCGATCGAGTTGATCCAGGGGTCAAACTTGTCGGCCGGCAGGAAATCCAACTCCAAGACACCGCCATCCAGGTAGATCGGGATACTCGCGTGCGCCGTCGAATCCATGTATTTAGGCGGCGTCGGGTCGAGGGCGCGCAGAACATGGGCACCGTTGATGAGCACACCGAAACTAGTGGTCGTAGCCTTCTGGAATCCGCCCTCGGCGGCGAAGCGCAGCCTCACCTGGTAGCCTCCCCGCGGAAGTGGAATTGAGTACGTAGGAGCAACACTGTCGAGGGAACGCGTCGCCAGGCGAAGGTGCGCATCGACTCCCTCCGGTGGCAAGTGGCCTTCTCCGAGGGAAACGGCAGCGGCCTGGGACGCTCCAGAGAAGAAACGGTCGCGGCCCCAGCGCTCTCCGGCATCCTCCGTCGACGTGCTTGAGCCACAGTCGATACGTGCCGGTTGACCCTGAACAAGCTTCATGCCGATCCAAGCGACATCGGTGTAGATCGCACTGTGTGCCGGCGCGTTCAGCGCGGGCAGGGCGCGCACAATATCCACCGGCGAACGCCCGAGATCCGTCAACATCACAGACGCCCAGGTGTCCAGCAGTGCGGCGGAGCGTTGGCCACCTCGAATACGCGCCCGCAGATTCTCCTCCAGTTCGGAACTCCGCCCCATGGCCACATGGCAGCGGTGCAGACGCGCAAGGGGTAAGGCAGCTTCGGGAGCGAGCACGCTTGCCTGGGCGAAGAACCTCGCCGCTGCCTCGAACTCGCCATTGCGCTCCTGCTCGCGACCCAAGAGATAGGGTAATTCCCCACCGTTCTTCGATGCGAAGCGCTCCGCTAGGGCCTTGACCCGCGCCCGCTCGTTCTCGGGGGATTGCCGATACTGCACGCGAATTCGAGGGGCGATTGAGAACGTCGCCGTGTCTTCCGGGGACACCATGGCGTGGATCGCCAACATGTTCCTGCCGGGGACAAGCGCAGGCGTGAGGTCCACCACCGGCATCGGCCGCTCGTCCGTAGTGTGCGAGCCTGAAGCACCGAGATCGAAGGCAGGCTCCGTGGCGGGGGTGCCCGCGCCGAAGCGATATTCCTCCTTGCCGTTCAGGTAGAAGACGAAGCCATCGTCGACGGGCAGTTCCAGCTGCAGGCGTTCGTAGACCGCAGGATCGGGGATGTCCACAGAACGCCGTAGGTAGACACTCATGATGCCGCTGGCGAACTCGTCGATGGTGGTCCCCGCGCTTTCCAAACCAAAGACGAAGGGCGAAGGTCCCCTGGCCCAGGAGGAATCGTCGAAGCCGATTTTGCTCCAAGCCAAGATCGACTCGGAGGTCGACTCCGGCGTCGGTTCAGCAACACCGGGCAAGTAGCTCCAATCTGCGCCAAGGGGTAGGAGATTGCCGCCCTCTAGCAACGCGTCGATCTCATCGAAGATCGCGGGCTCCGCGGCGCCAGCGTCGGATGCGCCCATGAAAGCGCCGCTCTGAATGAGGAGCGTGCCGCCCGTGGAGGATTCCTGACCGGCCCCAACAGCACCCGTTAGACACACACCGACGGTAAGGGAAAGCAGCCTGAAGCGGAGGGTGTCGTGTCGATCCATGGTGTTCAGGACGGGGGCTTGAGACTGGGTCCCAAAACGGGGGCGCAGTGCCGGGCCTTGCTTCGTGGGAGCAGCCTTCTACCGGCCCGGGGCGGAGCAGTTTCCCTGGAAAGCCTCCCCACCACCAGGGGTCAAGGGGAGGAAGCTTGCACAAGCCCTGGGGATTACCCTTGGAGCCGCCATACCGTTGCCCCGATGAAGTCGTCCGCGAGTCCTGCGGCGGCGTGGTCAGTGTGCAGAGCCAGGCGACCTGCGCACCACGGAGAATGGCGAGCACCGGCGTGAAGTGCGACGACTGCGGGGCAACCAATTCCGAGTCAGCACGTTTCTGCGCCGAGTGCGGTGAGTCCCTCGAC
>JBLHLB010000154.1:0-9150 GCA_047618505.1 Planctomycetota bacterium | reverse complement strand
GATCCAGGGCTGCGAGAGCGGCAAGCTTGATGACGACGCCATCCTCCTTACAGTACGGCGGAGCGCCGGTCAGGATCTCACACAGGATCGCGCCCAACCCGAACACGTCGCTGCGCTCGTCGAGGGTTTCAACCTCTCCCTGGGCCTGTTCGGGCGGCATGTAGGCCGGAGTGCCCATGACTGTGCCCGAAACCGAGTGCGACTCCGAGCCCGATTCGCTACGCAAGGTCTCGATCACGCTCAGCTGGGCGTCCGGTGTGCTCTGGCGTGAGTCGCCCTCGTCATTCACGCCGCCCCGGGGCAATACCTTGGCGAAGCCCCAGTCGACCACTTGCACCTCGCCGAAGGCACCGATCATCACGTTGCTGGGCTTCAGGTCGCGGTGCACCACGTGCCGCGCGTGGGCGTAGGCGAGCGTCTGGCAAATCTGCTCGAAGACTCCGAGCAGTCGGCGGCGATCCTCGGCGGGATCGCTGCGCCGACCGAGCTGCGCGGCCAGCGTTGCGCCCTTGACGAGCTTCATCGCGAAGTACGGCTGCCCGTCTGGCTGCAGTCCCATCTCGTACACCGGCACGATGCCCGGGTGCTGCAGCTGACCACCGATCTGCGCCTCCTCGACGAAGCGCGACAGGTACTCAGGCCTCGCGGCATACTCTTGCTTGAGCACCTTCACCGCGACGTCGCGGCCCAGGTCTTGGTCGCGCCCCTTGTAGACGACTCCCATTCCCCCGTGCCCGATCTCGCCTAACACTTGGTAGCGGGCGGAAGGATCCCGCAGTCGCCGCGCCTCTTCGGTCACCATGACCGGCGCGTCGTCTTCAACTGGTTCGTCCAGGCTCACGCCTAGCCGGGCTCCAGCACGCGACTCCAGGGCCTGCAGCACGCTCACCGGGGGTTCGTCCGAACGACCGCTTCCTTGGCCTTCCGAACCAAAGATACCGCTGGCCGCGGCATCGGTCTTCAAGAGAGCCTGTAGCTGCGACTGCAATATCCTGTCCGTCCCACAAGCCTCGACGATGTAGGCCTCGCGCCCTGCGCCAGCCGGCAGACGCCGAGCAACATGAAAGATGCTCTCTAGACTAGGGGGATCGTTCATGGGGTGTCCGCGTGGTGTGGAGCTCCGCACCATTGTCTGCGTAATGCGAGCCCTGGAGGCCCCACATGGATCGTAGAAAGGCTCAAACTTCTCCTTCCATCGCCGCCAGCAACCAGGCCCGCGCGTAGGCCCAGTAGCGGTCCGCGGTGCTCAAGGAGATGCCCAGGACTGCTGCAGCCTCCGCGAGAGTGAGTCCTCCGAAGAACCGCAGCGAGACGAGCTCGGCCTTCTCGGGTTCCTCTTGCGCGAGTCGGGTGAGCGCTTCATCGAGGTCGAGCACCTCATGGGAGACACTATCCGCTGGTAGCTGGGCCAGCTCAAGCAGGTCCAAGCGCTTGCGGTCGCCGCCCCGCTTGGCCGCTCCACGCGCGCGCGCGCGATCGACCAGGATGCGCCGCATAGCCACGGTGGCAGCAGCGAGGAAGGGCCCGCGACGGCTCCAATCGCCGCCACCTCCACCCTCCGCTCGAGGGCCGAGGAGGCGCAGGTAGGCTTCGTGGACGAGCTCCGTGGTCTGCAGCGAGTGCCCCGCCGCTTCGCGCCTCATGTACTTGCGCGCGAGTTGCCGCAGCTCGTCGTACACGAGCGGCAGCAGTCGCTCCGACGCGTCGGCGTCGCCCGCGGCGATCGCCGCTTGGATCGATTCGATGTCCTTGGTCACCCGCACATGCTACTTGCGACGCCCGGGCGGGAGGCTCACTAACTTGCAGCAGCGCCCGAGGGGGCGGTGAATCTCGGGCGTCAACTTCGGAGCCATAGGGAGTGGGCGGGGGCGCCGGTTGCTTTGTCGGATTTTCGTGGGGTGCGCGGGACGCGCTTTGCGCAGTTGGTGGGTGGACAGACAAGGCGCTCTTCTGCCAGGTCGCCGATTCCTCCTGGAGCAATCCCTCCCCCGTGACCCGGACGGTCGTGCCGCGGAGGCTGTTCCTCACTGTCCCATGGAATGCCGTTGTGGCGTTCCTGAGCGCGTCATTACTAATCGAATGGATACAGCAATATGAAAATTCTAACGAACTCCCGAATCTGGTGTGCCGTCGCTGCGGCGGCCCTCTGCATCGGCGCCGCGTCCTCGAGCGCAGCCCCCATGAGTGTCAACGGCATCGCCGGGACAGGACCCGTCGCCACGGGTGGCGGCTCGTTTAATGACCCCGCCGACGGGAACATCCGCAATTTCACATTCAGCGTCATCGACCTGGGGGACGGCGCGGTCGGAGGACAGGGCCAGCTCGTCATCCCCGCCACGGGCCAGATTATACACTGGGCGACGAACTCCTACCTCTTCGACGACGACGGCAGCCTGATCGTCACGGGGACCATCACCGAGTCGGAAGGACCGGCCCCGCCTGTGGGCTGGACAGTCATCTTCGCCGTCCAGGACAACGGCAAAGATGGGAGCCTGGACGAGATGACCTTCACCAATGCAGCCCCTCCCGAACTTGTGGCCCCCAACGGTGACACCTTCCCCTTCATCACAGTCCAGGATTTGCTCGACTACTTTGAGGCGGCGTTCGGGCTTCCTTCCGATCCGTCTACGCTCTTCCTCACGAGGGTTCTCTCCCCGTACGCCCCGATCGTGACGGGCAACATAACCATCCACTGAGCCGGACACTGCTCGACTCCCGAGCTGAAAGTGCTCCAGCAATTCGAATACGACGACGCGGAGGCCTGATGAGGTCTCCGCGTCGTCATGGTTCTGGTACTTCCTTCATCGGCTGTGGCTAAGCGGCGCATTTTGCGGTCTCCATCAGTTCGTGATACGAGGAGGACGGAGATTTCACAAGGACCAAAGGCATGCGAGTACTCCGGGCGGTGAAGATGTCCCTGAGGGGTAGCCTCTTTGTGGCCAGGCCCGCCTGCAGCGCTGGTGTCCTGGTCACGGCCCCGAACCTAAGCGATCCGTGCGGGCGGCAGAAGTTGGTGTAGCAGCGAAGTAGTTCGAGGTGGTCGTCGAGCGTCCTCTTCTTGCGAGCATGGCAGGGTGAGCGCCTGTTCAGGTAAGCCGACCCGCGTCGGATGGTGAGATTTAACCGCTCGATGAATGAGGTGTTCAGCTTGGTCGAGTCTTCCGATTCATGAAGTGCGTCTGCAAGCATGTCTTCGGAACCAAGGACGACCCTCGTCCCCACCCGCACAAGGCGGTTGCCCTTGATCCGCTTGATCACCTGGGCGTAGACGCCCCCCTGGAGCAAACAAGCGACGGATAGACGGGCCGTAGAACTTGAAGCTGTCCGTTGTGATCAACTGGCACGAATTCGCATGTGCCGCCCAAGCGATACTTCGAACGAACTGCCGCGTGTTGCGCAGGGACTGGGACCCCACGAGCGTTCCAGCCCACAGGCGAGACCAGGCTTCGATTCCCGCGAATACCCAGGTCTGGCGTTTGCGGCTCTGGAGAAAGGTGTTTCGCTCGTCGAGCTGGAGCTCGTGGAGATCGAAGGGTGAACACGGTTGCGGTTGAACACCCTCGCTGCCGCGGCAGCTAGCTCTTGCCACCGAGCGACCGTGTTCCATGACAAGCGTTCCAGGCGCGCTATGGCGGACTTGCTGACGCCTTCAACGCTCAAAGGGCGGCAACGCGGTCAAAGGTCCGCATGGGGCGTTGCAGGAGTTTTGTAGGGCGTGCCCGCGGTAGCGCCGAGGGTCTTGCCGCACTCCTTGCAGCGATAGCGGCGTCGCCTCCCCCACTTCTCTTTGGAGAAACCGTGCAGGATGATGTTGCCCTGGCCGTGCTGGCCGTAGAGCGGGCACTGCTCGTTAGGGCACGCCGGTCTCCGTTTGGGTCCCTTCTTCAATTGACACTCGCAGTGGTCGCTGGGGTACGATCTAGTCGTAACAACCTTACACCACCAGGGCTTATGCTCGTTTCCTCACAGGCGATGAACGAAGTACCCGGACGTCAGCAGTCGGCGTGGCATCGATCAGGGCTTCTTCGGGCTTTTCTTGCGCGTGAGTATGCGACCGGTTCGTTTGCCTCTAGGACCGTTCAGGAAGGAGCGTCCGGGGTCGACGACGATGTGCCCACGGACGGCTTGTCTGCCCAGCAACATGCGGAACCCCATGGTGTCGCGCCGCGTCAAAGTCAGTTCAACTTCCCAGCTCTCGCCGAAAATCTCGATCGTGGTGAGGATGACTGGACGTAGCTCGGCCTCACCGCTGGAAGAGCGCACGTTGCGCCACTCGTGCACGGGAGCTTTGACCGTTTTCTCGCGTTTGGAGCTGCGTTGCTCGGGGTGAATCTTGAAGCGCACCATGTCCAGCGAGTCCTCGCGAAAGGGTTCCAGATCGAAGGCGTGCAGGGAGGAGGTGCGAGCACCTGTGTCGACCTTAGCCTTGATTGCTCGGACACCGAGGTCCGGCAGGGCGACCCACTCTCGCCAGCCGATGACGATACGATCCTTGGGTTTGCGAGTGTTCATGTGGTGGTGAGACACTACGTGTCCCAAATTTCTTCCGCAAGCCCAGACTGGACCGGGACGAGTACTTGGAGGCCCAAGGGGCCGGGCTCCTTAGATCAAGTTCTTCAGAACTCGCGAGGCCATGGTAAGCACGAGGAGGAATCCGCACATGTCCGAGATCGTCGTGAGGATCGGTCCCGAGGCGAGGGCCGGGTCTTTCCCAGCTCGTTTCAGAATCAGGGGAATGATGCCACCAATGCAGACGGCGACCACGGTGTTGACCGCCAGAGCCACTCCCACGACCAGGCCCAGCCAGACGTTGCCTTTCCAGATCCAGGCGACGATTCCAATCAACGTTCCCAGGGCTGCTCCGTTGATGGCGCCTAGACTAATCTCGCCGAGGAAGACGCGCCCCACATCCGAAGGGTGGATCGTGCCCAGGGTCAGCTCGCGCAGGCTAACAGCTACCGCCTGATTGCCAGAACAGCCACTCATGTCCGAGATGATCGGCAAGAACACGGCCAGTGCGATGACCGCTTCGAGCGTGTCTTGGTGCATGGCGATCACGCTCGCGGCCAGAATGTTTAGGAGGATGTTGACCGAGAGCCAGGCCAGGCGGCGTCTGGAACGCAGGAAGAGGGACATGCTGCGCAGTTCCTCTCCGCCTACGATGCCCTGCGTGCGCCGGAAGATCTCATCGCTCTTGTCCGCTGCGGCCGCTTCCACGCCCGAGCGCCTTAGCACTCCCCGCAGCACTCCGTCCGCGTCCAATACGGGAGCCCCGAAGAAGTGGTGCTCCAAGAAAAAGTGGACCAGTTCCTCGATGCCCGCGTCAATTCGCACGGAATGCGGGTCGCGCAACATGAGCGACTCGACCTTCGTCCACCGGGGGGCCATGAGTAGGTCTCGCAGACGTAGAACTCCCACCAGTCGCCTGGCATCGTCCACCACGTAGGCGTATTGCACGTCGTAGTTGGAGTACTCCTCAGCGTGCTGCCTGAAGTGATCGACGACTTGGTCGACTGTCAGGCCTGTCGGCACCTGGACCACCTCCGTCAACATCAAACCACCGGCGGAGTCTTCGGCATAGGAGGCGAGATCGCGTAGCTCGCGGGCGTCATCCGGCTGCATCTCCGCCAGGATCGCCTCGGCCTCGACTTCCTCAAGATCCCCCAGGAGGTCAGCTTGGGCGTCGCTCTGGAGCTCCTCAAGGATGCGTGCCGCGTCCCCGGGCGGCATGTGCTCCAGGGCTTCACTTGCCTGGACGTCGGGGATCTGTTCCAGCACATCCGCGGCATCCTCCGGGGTCAGCAGGCGCAGCAGGTCACCGCGCACTTCATCGTTAAGACGAGTGACAACGCGCACCATATCAAGCGGTTCGAGCCCATCCACGAAGACGCTGGCCCCCGCTCGATCCCCAAGGGCGACGAGCGAGGTCAGCTGTTCCCAGGGCGGGAGTGTCTCAGAGCCAGGCGTCATAGCTGAATAATGTGGCGGATGCGAACTGCGCCCTGGGGCGCGTCTACGAACCAGGTGGAGACTTCTATCAGACCTCGGATTGGGTGGAGGCAACCTCGGTATCGAGCTCCTGTACCTTGCCCTTGCGGATGCGCTTGCGGCGTGCCGGGATAAGGTCCTTCATCGATTCGCGCTTACCAAAGCAGAGCAATCGGTCCTCGGGCTCGAAGACGCGACTGTGCAGCGGATTGGGAATCACCGCCGTGCCGCGGTGCAAGCTCAAGACGGCGATGTCCTTTTCGTGTAGGCCCGAGTCGGCGATGGTCTTGCCCACGAATTCGGAGCCCGCCGGAATGTGAAGTTCACACACGCCGTAGCCGCGGCTGACCGTGAGCCTTTGACGGATATCGAGTTCAGGGAAGCGCGCGTGCTCCTGGGCATAGTCGATGATCGAGCCGGCGATGTCGAGGTTGGTGGCGCCTTCGATGCCTTCGAGGCCGGGGGATGAGTTGACCTCCATGATCTGTGGGCCGGAGCTGCTCTCAAGCATGTCCACGCCGGCGACTTGCAAGTTCATGATCTGTGCGGCGCGCACGGCGGCTTCCTCGTAGGCGGGCTCGAGTTCGACAAGCTCGGTGCGCCCACCGCGGTGCACATTGCTGCGAAACTCTGCGCCCTGCGCTACGCGGCGCATGGCGCCGACGACACGGTCACCGACCACGAAAGCGCGGATGTCCTTGCCCTTGCTTTCGGCTACGAAGCGCTGAATCAGGACGTTTTGACGCGTACTCTGCAGGGTCTCGATGATCGCTTCGGCAATGTTCGCGCTGTCCGCCAGGATGACGCCGACGCCCTGTGTCCCCTCGAGCAGTTTGATGATGATCGGTGCACCGCCGACGCGCTCGATTGCCGGAAGAACGTCTCCACGATTATTGACGAACTCCGTGGCCGGGATGCCGATGTTATGGCGCGACAGGATCTGCATGGAGCGTAGCTTGTCGCGAGAGTTCACGATGCCGTCCGCCCCGTTCATGCAGTAGATCTCCATCTGCTCGAACTGCCGAACCACCGCAGTTCCATAGAACGTAATCGATGCCCCGATACGAGGAATGATCACGTCATAGGGGGATAGAACCTTGTTCTTGTAGTAGAGATCGGGGCTACCCTTATCGAGGTCGATGGCAAAGCGCAGGGTGTTCAGCACAGTAACCTTGTGGCCCCGTGATAGCGCTGCTTCACGCAGTCGTCGTGTGCTGTAACAGCGCGGATTGCAGGAAAGAATTCCTATCTTCATTTAGAGCTGGGGTCGGGGCTGTTGGGGAAGTGTGGACCAATGGCACGCAAGAATGGTGATTTAGGTGTTTGGGCTGAGGGCGTCCTGGAAGAAGTCGACTTCTTCCGACGCGGGTTCCAGTCGCTCGAACACTCCAATGTGAAACACGGCGTCGCCCTCGTTCATCAAGGGCAGGTTCGTGCAGCCGATCAGGACGCCGTCTGTCGGGGAAATGATGGAGATCTCCTGTTCACCGAGGGGGTCGGAGATCATGCCCAGGGTCTGTCCCTTTTCGACTCGGTCCCCAAGCTTGAGGTGCGTGACGAGGATTCCGCTCTCGCGCGCACGCACCCAGGTACTGCCGTGAGCTACGAAGGGTTCGATGCGCCGAAGCTTGCCCTTGACGGCGGGCAACATATCGAGGTCGCGCATGATCGACAGCACGCCCCGCAGGCCGGCTTTAATCGAGATCTCGTCGAAGCGCAGGGCTTCGCCGGCTTCGTAGACGATCATCGGAATGCCCAAGGCTTGGACAGCCTCACGTAGCGAACCTGGCCGCGTTGCCGCATCCAAGATCACGGGGGCTCCGAAGCTCTGCGCCAGTTCTGCACAACCGGGGAAGTCGAGGTTGGCACGGATTTGGGGCAGGTTGGCGCGATGGAGCGAACCCGTGTGCAGGTCGATCCCGTGTGTGGCCTTGCGTGCAATCTCATTCAGGAAGGTGTCGGCCAAGCGTCCAGCCAGCGAGCCCTTGGGGGAGCCAGGGAAGCAGCGGTTGAGGTCGCGCCTATCCGGGAGGTAGCGCGTCTGTCCGACGAATCCGTACACATTCACCACGGGCACCGCGATCAGGCTGCCCCGGAGCTTCGAGAGTCCCTTGTACCTGAGCAGGCGTCGAACGATCTCGACACCGTTGATCTCGTCTCCGTGGATGGCGGCGCTCACGAACAGACGCGGCCCCGGCTTGCGGCCGTTTATGACGCATACCGGCAGGGTGACCTCGCCAGCGATGTAGCGACGCGCGACTGGAATCAACAGCGTCTCCCGCGCTCCGGGCGGGATAACAATTCCATTCAGCTCTAGGGGGGCGCTAGTCATAGTGTTTAGGGCGACGTGCGGGCGTGGTAGACGGCTGCGAAAGGCCCTCATACGGATGAAGGCTGAGGGGCAGTGTAGGGAACTTAGAGACAAGTCTTTCAATGCAAACCTGCGGGATCGATCTCCCCGGAGAGCACGGCCCGAGTCGAGCCATTAGCCGCAGCGGAAAGCCTCGATGCGCCGTGTTCTGTCCAAGGCTGTCAAGCTTCAGGCAGTCTCATCCCGTCCACCGACCTTTGATTGTTCAGGCCGGTTGAAGCGAGTGCCAAGGACGAGGCCGACCGCCGCTCCGACGAGCAGGGTTCTGATGAGAAGTAGCGTACGTGGCATTGTGACTGTGGCGAAAAAGAGGCGTGTGTCGACGGCCTCCGTGTTCTAGAGCGCAATGATGACGGCCACGATTGCGTATAGGGCCAATCCGATTTGCATGAGCTTGTGCATGACTAGGAGGCGGCCTTCAGAGACTCGACTTTGGCACGCAGCACCTCGTGCCCCTGACGCGCGTCTTCGAGTTTAGATGCCAACGCCGCAAGCCGCACACGGGCAAGTTCAACTTCGGTCTCGTGAAAGCGGACTTGCTTGGCGCGCAACGCGATCGAGTGCGGAGACGGCCTCTGCCTTTTGGAGATCCACCTGAGCGGTCCTTGGGCGCCACTCCTCCAATGACAACTTTTGGGCCAGTTTGGCGTGCTCGAACTCGCGCTTGCGCAGGGCTAAATGCTCCCTGACTTCGTCCGCACGTGCGACAGCGTATTCATACGACCGCTTAGCCACCTCGAGTTGACTGAGGGTGCCGCTGCTCTCCGCCGTGACCATTACCAGCGTTGCAC
>JBLHLB010000153.1:0-9166 GCA_047618505.1 Planctomycetota bacterium | reverse complement strand
CGGGAAGAAGGTTACGGTCCATGCCCCCAAGCGCTGGAACCGTCTCGAGTACGTGCCAAACGAGGAGTGGGGCTGCCCCTTCCCTCTACTCTATACCTGGAGCGCTGCAGGCGTGGCGGTCGAGAGCTCCTGGTACGATCCGGAGAAGCGAAACGCGGATGTAGCCTACATCAACGTCGAGGCGAGGACCCAAAGCCCTGCGACGTCAATCGAGCCGATCGGCAAGGTGCCCGCACCACTGGGATGGACTGGATCTTGTTTCGTCGACGAGCACGCCGACGGGAGCCGTAGCCTCTACTGGAGGGTGCGCATGCTCGATGGTGACATGACGACCGGGGAAGTCCGCGTCCAGGTGGACAGTCTGCAATTCCGTCTGATCCAGGAGTGATGGGGCCGTTCGTTCGTCGGCTGCGGTAGGGCGATCGTGAGTTCCTACGCTGAAGAATGGCTACGATCCGTGCATACCCTGGCGGTCACAGCATGTGAAACTTGAGGAGAGGGACTATTTAGAGAGTGGTCTCCCGCACATGAGGCGTGTTGGGTTCTACGCGCGACGTAATGGGGGTCACATCGCGCTGCACGGGTCTCTCCAAAGTGAAGTGGGGGAGACGGCCCCGGCATCTATACATGCAGTGCGGAGAGAACTTTCGCGCGACAACGGACAGGCTCTACAAAATCCCTGCAACCGCCCATGGGGATCTTTGCACTACCATGGCCCAGCGCTCGACCGCGCCACCTCAACATGCTCTCCCCTCTAGAACTGAAGGCTCCTTGTCGGGGGGACGTCTACGTCCCGAACTTCCAGACGCCATGCCGTACCCCCGGATGAAGATCGTGATCATGCTGCTCTGCTTCACCATAGTGTCGATGTTCTGCTTTCAGGACGCTACGGCACAATCGATTGAAGGGGAAGCAATCCCGCCTCGCCCCAATATCATCGTCTTCCTAGTGGACGACATGGGATGGACTGATACGTCCATTCCCTTTCACACGGAGACTACCGAGCTCAACCGCCGTTACCAAACGCCGCACATGGCCCGGCTTTCATCCCAAGGCGTCATGTTCACCCAAGCCTACGCCAACTCGGTCTGTTCTCCGTCGCGCGTAGGCCTGATGACGGGGATGAACGCTGCACGGCACGGCGTTACGAACTGGACCCTCCACAAAGACCGCTCACCCGATAGCGACCACCCGCGCATCCAACCGCCGGATTGGCCATTGAATGGGCTCGCACCTGTCCCTGGCATCGACCGCACCGTTGTTGGGAAGAGTTTGCCGGAGCTTCTTAGTAACGCTGGGTATCGCACAATCCATGTGGGCAAGGCGCACTTTGGTGCAAACGGGACACCGGGTGCCGATCCGATCAACATCGGCTTCGATGTCAACATCGCCGGCCATGCCGCTGGCGGTCCGGGCAGCTACTTGGGCGAGCACAACTTCAGTGCCGCCTGGCGCAACGGTTCACGTGTCTGGGATGTACCCGGCCTTGAGGACTACCACGGCCAGGACATTCACCTCACGGAGGCGCTCACTCGCGAGGCGATCAAAGCCTTGGACGATGCGGTTGAAGACACGCAGCCCTTCTTTCTCTACATGTCTCACTACGCCATCCACGCGCCATGGGAGGCCGACTCCCGCTTTCTCCCTCACTACCTGGAGCAGAGGCTCAGCGGTATGCCGGCAGTTTATGCGTCGATGATCGCGGGTATGGATAAGTCTCTGGGCGATCTACTCGACTGGCTGGCGGAGCGCGACCTTGATGAAAACACGCTAGTGGTGTTTCTGTCGGACAACGGCGCCCCAAGCCAAGCCCCACGCAACCTGCCGCTGCGCGGGAGCAAACTCCGACCCTACGAGGGCGGGACACGTGTGCCAATGATCGTGCGCTGGCCCGGTCACGCTGAGCCGGGGACTCGCAACTCGTCGCAGGTCATTATCGAGGACTTGTTCCCCAGTATTCTAGAGGCTGCCGGCGTTGAACTGGGCGAATTGCCTCAAGTGATTGACGGCCAGAGCTTTCTTCCGTTGCTAGGCAGTGAACGCAACGAAGCCGAGGCTCGCGAACTGCTTTGGCACTTTCCCCATAACTACGACGGGCCCCCGTGGAGTTCTGTCCGCGTTGGCGATTGGAAGCTGATCTGGTTCTACGACGGGCAGCGAGCGGAACTCTATAATCTCAAAACGGATCTGGGCGAGGCAACCAACCTCGCGGAGCAAAACCCAAGAGAGTTGGCCGAATTGTCTTCCAGCATGAACCGCCTGCTCGCGGAGCGTGGCGCATTGCTGCCGATTGACAAGAGGACGGGCGAGCCATTCGGTTTGCCAACGGTGGCCCAGGGTGGGGAGGCAGCTCTAGAAGCAGATCCGGACGACTCGCTCGACCTGGCCGCCCGGGTGCGTCCACTAGATGACGCGAGCTTTTTTCGCGATCCGAATTGGCACCACTGGGGGGCTTCAATCCTGCAAGCCGAGGACGGCCAATGGCACATGTTCTACGCCCGCTGGCCGCATCACGACGGGGCAGAACAAGGCTTCAGTGACTGGTTGTGGACCTGCGAGATTGCCCATGCCGTGGCTGATCGGCTGGACGGACCGTGGACGCACCAAGGAACCGTTCTGGAAGCTGGTCGCCCGGGTCATTGGGATAGCTTGAGTGCCCATAACCCACGTATTCGCGAAATTGACGGGCGGTTCTACATTTACTACATCAGCCATGGCGAATTCGAGGCTCTGCCCGCACCAACCGCACGCACCCGGCAACATGCGAACTGGGGCATTGCGCGCAACAGCCAGTTCACCGGTGTCGCGGTCGCCAATCATATCGAAGGGCCTTACACCCGGCAGGACGAGCCGCTACTTGTGGGTGACGGCCCGTTGGTGCACCTAGCGGTAAACCCAACAATGATCGCTCGTCCCGATGGCCAGTATCAACTCATCGTCAAAGGCGACAATCCCGAAGGCGGGCTCCGCATCTATGGGCAAGCGATTTCTGATAGCCCACTCGGGCCATTTGTTTGGCAGCCCCAAGTTATTGCCACCGGTTTCAATACGGAAGATCCAGACGCCTGGTACGACGCCGAACGCAAGCTCTACTACGCCCTAGTCACACGCGCAGAGAACCCGAACGGCGATTCGCTGGCGCTTATCACATCTGCGGACGGATTCGACTGGCGGCTCAGCGACCATAGTTCGGTGCTTGGGCACAACCTACCCCTGGCGGATGGCGGATCGCTACATACAAGACGGATCGAACGGCCCTCCATCATCCTCGACCGCGATGGTCAAGCTGTTGGGCTCACCGCAACCCTGCACAGTGCTCGAGACCGCAACTGGCCGACCAGCACAACGCTGATCCTTCCATTCGAATGACCTGTCATAACTAAGATCGCAACTGTCGCGTGACGTCCACCTTCCCCAGGGCGTCAGGGGTTGGCACTACGCTTCGTTCCCGAGAAAGCGGGCCATCACTGCCTGGCCATTGGGCAACACGCGTACTCCACGACCCCTTTCGTGCTTGTGCGATGCCGTGTCCCGCCGTATCACAGTCCGGGCGAGACGCATGGACGTGCTGCTTAGCCACAACCGATGAAGGAAGCACGTAGACCCTCGCGAATCTTACTGTGGCGCTTACTATTTGGGATAGCACTGGCGTCGATTGCAGTTGTTGCAGTCATGGGATCCTCCGCCTACGTCAGTCGATGGTATCGACTATGGTGCGCCCTCGGCCTCGGTGCTTCCGTGTTCGTTTGCCTGGGCCTCTCCTTTAGAGTTGCCGATATACTCCGTTTGCTCGTTAGTGGTGGCACGTATAGAAGGGCATCTTCCCCCGTCCCATTCAACGGGCGCATCTGGTTGCTACGCTTGGGGATAGAAGGCTACTGTGATTCACGGCCAGGCCAGGGCAAAGGGCAAGGCCCCTCCGATTCAGATACAGGCTAGGCGTTCCGTCCGCTTGTTTGCTGATGCCGCTACTTGGGCTGACCACCAAGCGGCCTGCCTTCCGGGTCATCCAACCGCCCCGATTGCTCACATGCCAGTGGTGCCTGTGCGATGTCGGACGGCGCCGTGAGAGCAGATCGCCACCATTCCCTACAAGGGTATGTCCGGCTGGTTCGAGAAATCGAATCAACAGGCGAAGGTTCCCCTTGGCCTGGCTCGAGGTTAGCGAAGGTCTGCCTCTAGCGTCGGGATTTTGTCCGGGTCCAGGGATTCGACTTCGAAGTCCTCGGCGTGGCGCTTGCCGGCGCCCGTGAAGACTTCGAAGGTGTAGGCCCCCGGGGCGAGGGTCGCCGTCCAGAGAATCGGATTCTGGTAGCGCGTACTGTCGGCCGTTTCAACATCGACGACTCGCTTGCCGCTATCCCTGTGTGAGATTCGGATAGTGAGCGCCTTATCCTCAATTGAGGTCGTCCAGCTTACCTTGAAGGGAACGCCAATGGCCGCCCGTGTTTGCAGCGTGACGATGCGCTCTTCGTTTGCAATGACCTCGAATTCAGCCTCGAGATCCATGACGTTCGAACCCAGGAGTGTCATCTTCCCCGGACCCGGTTCGAGACTGTCGAGGCGTAGCTCCCGACCGGGTCCAATGTCGATCTGTTCGGAACGGCGAGTGCCGCCCGCTTCGACCCAGAGCAGCCAATCCACGGGAGATTGGCCCTCATCCCGCTCAAAGCGGACGAGAATCGTTCCACCTGCTTGCGAACTGAGATGCAGGTCATACGACCCGCCCGATTCGATCTCTATGTAGTCGCCGATCGCGATCGTGCGCTCGCCAAAGAGAGCCACCGCCCTTGCCGCACCCGCTTTGCCCACGCCGAAAAGCCAAGTGTCTCCATCCTTATCAGCTTCCCACCAACTGAGGCGGTCCTTGGACTCGAGTACGACTTCGATGCGGGAGGGATTCTCCGCGCGGCCAGCCTCGTCCACAAAATGCACCCGTACTTCAGCTTCCTCGAAGGCTGAAGGAGGGTCGAAGTCGGCAATCAATTCAATTGGTTCGCCGTTAGGAACAACGCCCTTGAGCTGTGGCTCGTTCCCGCCCCCTGGAAGGTCCCAAACCTGGGCGCGAAGGTCATGGGGCTCATCATCGAGGCGCACGAATCGAAAGGCACCGTCCTCGGAGAAGAACGAGCGTCGATCCCCACCGCTCAGAGGCGCCGCGCTGACAAAGACACCGACCATAGGCTCTCCGTTCTGATAAAGGACCGTGCCGGTGATGATGTTGCCGCCGTCGAGAGTCGGGTCCCATGAAGCCGACTCCCCCGGCCCGACCTCGAGCTCGCGTTTGTCGTAGACAACGTCTTCCCGCCGGCCGTCGCGCTTCTGGGGCGACAGGGCGTACAGGTGGACCGATCCTGGCGTGACGCTGGTCACTAAATAGTGACCGTTCGAGCCGCTCACGCCAACGGGGTGCCTAAACGCGCCCTCGTAGTCAATCTGGCCTGACGACAGGAAGGTCTCGTCGAGCTTCACCTCGAAGGCATGGACCCAGGCACCTTCGACTGGTGCTCCGTCGCCATCGCGAACGACCCCTTGTACGCGGGCACCCTGGGTCAGCCGGACATCCAGCTCGTTTGTTTCACGGGCTTGGATTTGAATGAGGGAACTCCACAGTGGGGCACCTGGCGCACGCACGCGCACGCGCAGCTCCCCTGCCTTTAGTGAGTCGAACCGGAAGGCACCCTGCGCGTCACCACGAGCCGTCCGCACCTCGATCTTCTCCACGATCGTATTGTCACCTCGCACGTCGAGGTGTCCCGGGCTCTCGCCGACAGCAACAAGTGCTCCGGGGATCGGAACACCTTCGAAGTTAAAAACACGGCCCACAAGGGACGCTCCACCGATGCCAAGCATCAGAGTGACTTGCACCGGCTGCACAGTGGTGTCGAGTACGTCAAGGTCGACGGGCAGGCTCTGTTGGAAGCCCGCTGCCATGGCGACAATTGACTGTGAGTCCGGAACATCCCGAAGGGTAAAGCGACCGTTCGCGTCGCTCTTCGCCACGACGCGCCCCTTGGTCCAACGCGCGGTCGGTGATGTCAGCCAGATCGAAGCCCCAGCCACTGGCACAGCCACTGGCACAGCGCTTGCGTCAACTACTTGGCCAACGACATCAACGCCGGCGAGCAAGCGTAGGTCGACTTCACGCTTCTCTCCCGCTTTGAGTTCAAGCTCCTGTTCGCCTCCTTCTGCGCCACGGTCCGCAAGCACCTCGACCGTCCCCGGCGTGAGATGCTCGAAGCGCGCGAACCCTTCCGGATCTGTAACCTGTCGCTCGAGCTGACGTCGTGCGCGGCTCTTGCCCCTGGGACTCAAGATGACCCCAACACCCTCGGCTGCCAGACCGTCGGACCAGTAGACGCGAACACGTAGGGACGCCTCCCCGTCCTCGGACATCGAAGTGGGCGCCTGCTCCACATCCGAGGCCATCACCCGTTCGCCATTAGCAGCCACCTCCATGAATTCCTGTTCCGGTTCCTCATTCGATTGAAGAACGACTGACGCGTCTTCAACATGCGTGTCCGGATACACGCCCTCATTATTCTTTTCTCGATTGTCCGCTACCGCAAACCAGGTGACAGCGACAAGAACCAGTACAACAACGAAGACGAAGAGTTTTTTCATGGGGAGGCGCCACGCTCATCGCCTGTGTAGGTTGATCATGAGTCCACCTACACGCGAATGGGTTCAACTGGATCATACCCCGTGACCACAACAGGTTACATCTGAGGCAGAACTACTCCCCAAGGGGGATCCGCCCAGAGGCGCAGGTCTCATTCAACGGACACCCAGATGAGGCAGGAGGGTGTTGCCCGAATTCCCAGACCTTTAGAGATGGAATGCATGCCCATTGCTAGGTTTAGGGGGTGTTGCCTGCACACCGACAATGCAAGCGGAGCTGTGATCGACGGGACCCCCTTTCGGTGCCCCGCACGAGAACACTTACAGCCCCTTAATACTGGCTCGCTCCCCTGACTAACCGTCCGCAACCCTGGCCGGCGCCGGAGGAGATGCCCATCTTCTCTTGATGGCAGCGCTGCCTTTGTCGCGCGGGCTGATGGAACGACTCGGTGCAATTGAACGGACCCCATCCAACACAGTCCGTGGGTTGCGTCATGGAGAGAACTACAGGTCATTCACCGGGGAGATGCATCTCACAGTTCTGCTACGGGGAAAGTCACTAAATTGGGTCTGTGGGGTCTGAAGTTCCACCTACTCTTGAGCTTGTCCCACGACCGGATCCCAAAAGCTCATGCACACCATCATTCTCCTCGTTCCCACACTTCTCTGTTTCACTTCTGCGGCTCTTGGAGCCCCCACGGCCCAGGATTGGCCGGGATTCCTGGGGCCGCACGGCGACAGTTCTGTGGACTGGGCTGAGGCCGACTTTGCCTGGCCAAAAGGCGGGCCGGAAGTGATCTGGAAGCTGGAGACAGGACCCGGGTATGGCGGTGCAGCCGTTCACGGGGGTGAAGTCTTCCTGATGGACCGCATCGATGGCGAAGCGGATGTCTTGCGGGTCTACAACCTCGCCACCGGAAAGCACCTGTGGGAAGCGGCCTACCCAGCAAGGGGTCGCCTGAACTACCAAGGCTCCCGTACCGTACCGGTGGTCAACGATACCCACGTCTTCGCTGCGGGTGGACACGGCCAGGTGACCGCATTCGATCGCAAGGAACAGGCCATCGCCTGGAGCATGAACGTCGCCGATGACCTGGGCGGCATGCAACCCATGTTTGGCTTCAGCTCGAACCCCCTGTTATTTGGGGACACCTTGATCGTGGCCGTTCTTGGTGAGTACGTCGGCTTGGCCGGTGTGGATGTCAATACGGGCGAGACCCGTTGGGAGAGCGAGCCCGTGGGCTTCAGCCATTCGAGCCCCGTGCTGATGCAGGTCGCAGGGGAAACACAGGTCGTATTCAGCAGTTGCCCGACCCCCGGCTCCGGCCGTGACAGGGCTGCTCCCTCCTGGATCTCAGGATTCGATCCCGTTGCCGGAGACCTCTTGTGGCGTCACGAGTTGCCACTCTCCGGGCTGCCAGTCCCTCCTCCCGTGCAGGTGGACGCTGAGCGCTTCTTCTTCACCGGCGGCTACCGCGCGGGATCGACCATGACGCGCATTACAAAGGAGAAGGGCGACTACGTCTTTGAAGAACTGTTTCATATCGACCGGGGCTCCCAGATCCATCGCCCGATCTTCTTTGAAGAGCACATCTATGTGATCGTCAACGAGAACTGGAATCGTTCACGTCGGCGCCAAAAAGAAGGGGGGCTCCTCTGCCTGAATCTCTCTGGCGAAGAAGTCTGGCGCACTGGCGAAGACCCCTTCTTCTCCCTGGGAGGCTTTAGCCGAATTGGAAACACACTCCTGGTGCAGGACGGCGACGACGGACATCTTGAGGCAGTACTTGCAGACCCCGCGGGCTTCAAGAGCGTCGGCACTTTCGACACCTTTGGACTGGCCACAGGAGAGGAATCAATGGATGAACAAACCTGGGCGCCACTGGCCTTCTCAGGAGACTTCTTGATCACGCGCAGTCAACGAGAGTTGGTCTGTGTCCGGTTGCGCGGGGATTCCTGAGCATTGATCACTCACAGAGTTACTGACCACCCCGGACAGTTGGCGCCGCTGGGTAGCCTTAGTACGTTGCCTACAGGGGTTCCCACAGTTCCGGACGTGCAGGGCTGTTGACATGCCCCGAAGTCTTGACCCGCCCGTAGGCGGGGCGGGGGAATCTTAGAGCTCACCGGATCATGGCCCGATCGGGGTCAAGGGAATAGGCCGCGTAGCAACAGCAGGTGAAGGAACCACCGGCACTGGGAGGAAGCACGACGCCCCCGTCCGATGGAAAGTAGATCCGTCGGACGGGGGCGCCGGGTTGTTTCGGGCAAACCCGAACGATCGAACGAAGCGTTGGTCGGAACTACTGTCCGATCAGAAGCGCCATTCCGTCGGTCAGGCCGAAGCGGCTGCCGGGCTCGATCAGAACGCCCTGGGTGTAAACGGTCAGGCCGACGAGACCGAGGTCGTTCGGCACGGCCACGGAGATCGTCACCGGGCTGCCGTTCCATTGGGTGCCGAACTGCCCCAGCTCCAGAGGACCGACAAGGAGTTCACCGGGAGCGCCGGGGGCGGATAGACCGAAGTTCGGAATCGTGATGGCGA
>JBLHLB010000152.1:0-9219 GCA_047618505.1 Planctomycetota bacterium | reverse complement strand
TGCTGGACGGAAAGGAACCTTTGCAGGACGGAGAACTGCCGAAGGATGGATCAGGCGCTGGCGCAGAGAAACAAGAGAAGGGCTCTTCCGGCGAGGGGTTCCCCAGCCAAGAGACGCCCGTCAAAGAGACCCCGCCAGGGAAGCCCGATGACCAGGAGAAGCCCCCTGGGGATGCGGTGGAGGGGAGCGCGACCGATGGGGAAGACAACCCTGCCGCGGCGGGGGAGCCCAAGCTGAGTCCACTGGAGAGTGGCGCCGAGGCCCTTGTGACCATCATCCCGACGGTCCCCGCGCCCGCCCGCTACCACGCGAATCAGGACATGGAGGAGCTGCTTGCCCGTTGGACGGCCAATGGGTTGGCGGAGCGTCTGGTCCTGGGGGAGAGTGCCGGCGGGCGTCCGCTTCTGGGCGTCGTACTCGCGACTCCTGGACCGATCCCTGCGCGTGAAAGAACAACTGTGCTGATCGTAGGAGGGCTTGATGGCCGCTCCTGCAACGGTACAGAAGCCGCGGTACGCGTCATCGAGGACATCCTTGGCGCGATGGAACGACTTTCGCCACAGATCGCTGTAGTCGTCGTGCCCTGGGCCAATCCAGATGGCTTGACGGCCACGTTTGAGGGTCGCATCAGCGCGCGCAATGGCGCGCCCCTCGATGAAGACCTCGATGGATTTGTGGATGAGGATGGTCCTGACGACATCGATGGGGACGGCGTGATCTTGTCCATGTTGGTGGCAGATCCCGAGGGTCCCCTTGCGCGAGCGGAGGACGCTCGTTTTTTGCGTCCAGCTACTGCCCAGGACCAGGAGCGTTGGCGCTTGGTGCCCGAGGGCCGCGACGACGACAACGATGGCAGCTACAACGAAGATGGTCCAGGTGGTCAACGCCTAGACGCGAGTTTCCCAGTGGGGTGGAGCCCCGGTTTGGATACAGGTAGCGCGCCGCTTTCGTCACCTGAGGCCCGTGCGCTGGTGGATCTAGTGCGCTCACGAAGGGTGGCCGTAGCGCTCTTTCTCCAGGGGAATCACGGCGGTATTGCGATCCCCGGAGGCACACCGGCTGTGCGCGGGATGTTGGGAGAAACGGTAGCTGCGGACAAACAAGCCTGGCACGAGTTGGGGCACCTTCTTGGCCAGTCCGAGGATACAGAAGTCATTGACCTACTCGACATCACCGGGTCGATGCGCGGTGGTCATCCCGTGGATTGGCTCTATAGCTCCCATGGCGTGCTCGCGGCGGAATGGGCGCTTTGGGGGCCAAACTACGGACAGGCGCAGCCGTCGGAAACAGCCCTTCGCGAGGGGTCCTACCGCCGCCGCGGAGACGACCCCACCGGGCTTGAAGTTTCCGATCCCCTAGCAGGGGTGGCAACGGAAGAAAGACGCTGGGCCCACTGGTTGGACGACACCCGTGGAGGAATGGGATTCGTGGATTGGTTGCCCGTTGAGCTTGGTGACGGTCAGCGCGCCTTGGTCGGCGGCTGGGAACCTCGTACGCGGGTAAATCCTCCGGAAGAGCTCCTCCCCGGTGTCGTTGGGCGAGTTGGTTCATCCGTTCTAGATTTGCTCGAGGGACTTCCGCAACTCGACGTTGAAATGAGCACAATTAGCCGCAGTGGTGGCGTCGTCGAGGTGACACTGCGAGTGCGAAACAATGGAGGCTTGCCCTCTGGAGTCGGGCCCCTCTCCGGTGACGGCAGCGGCGGTTTGAGACTGGAGCTTGAACTGCCCGAGGGGGCGGAACTGTTGGCGGGGGAGACGCTTGTTCAGCTCGGACATCTCCCGGCCGGTGCGGCGAGCGCATCCTTTACTTGGCTCCTGCGCGCGAAGGAGCATTCGCTCCTCCAGATCGCTTTGGATTCCGCTTGGGGCGGTCGCGTCCTGCGTGAGGTTCGCCTGTGATTGCTCGTTACTTCTCCATGGGGACGCGTCAGTCTCTGTGCCTGATTCTCATCGGATGGATGCTGTTCGCGGCGCCTTCCCTCTGGGGTCAAGAGCCGGAGGATAAGCCCCCGCAGGACGATCCTGCCCAGGAAGAGACCCAGGAAGAGACCCAGGAAGATCTAGAGGCTGAGAAACCGGCCCAGCCGCTCGACGATCTGCAACCGCTGGCGGAACCCTTGCCGTGGTTGGAGCAGATGATCCTCTCCTCCCTGGGACGTGCGAGAATGGAGGTGCTCTTCGGCGACGCTGAAGGACGCGAACTGCGACTGGTGACTCTTGCGCCCTACGGCGAAGCGGCCAGTCTTGAGTCGGATCTCCCCGGCCTGCTGATCATCGGAGATGGACCGGAACAGCGCCGCTTCATGGATTCCGTGGCGAATCCAGCCGAGGGGCGCGCCCGCGAGCTTTGCGCTCGGGTGGTGGTCTACTTCCTTCCGGAAATGGGGGCGGATTTCGGCGGAGAGGATCGGATCCGGTTCGATCGAGACTTCCCCGTGGGTTGGTTCCCAGGGCCGCTGCGGGCCGGGGCGGGGAAAGTTCCCCTAGCTCGGGCGGACTCCCTTGCCCTGAGCCAATTGCTCCAGAGGCAACGGAACATTGTCAGCATCCTGCGATCGCCTGCCGCCGGCCAAGAGAACATCGACACCACACCCTGGTCGCACCCCAAGGGGAACGGTGACGCCTTTGGTGAGCCCATCGGCTGTGCAGATCAGTATGCCTGGCACTCTTTCGGCGTGCCGACATTCGGAATCCGCGCAGGGGATGATGCGGAGATTCTTCAACAGCTCGAGTTCGTCCCACGTCTCGGGGCGGTTGTCACGGATGTGCTTTCCCTGGGCGACGGTCAGTGGCAAGTAGACCTGGAGCTTCGAAACAAAGGACACCTGCCGACCTCCTTTCATCCAGCATCCGGGTTGCAGTCGCCCCCGGGGCTGTCCCTTCAGATTGAAGGGGTCAGTGTCGTGGCCGCTGCTTGTGGAGAGGCTGTTGGAAATCTGGCAGTTGCACGCGGCCAACGCTTGGAAAGCCTCTGGCGCCTTGGGCTGGAGCCTCTTGCGGGGGGCGGCCAGCGCAGGATTCGGCTGATCGTAGAGGCGCCCGAGAACGCAGAGCTGGTGGCCACCGTGGATGGCGCCCGGGCTCAAAGTTTGCGCCTAGGCGTCCCCTTGGTGCCTTGAGGGCCACAAGCCCATCTCCCTGGAAAAGAGGCGTTCGGTAGCAGTCTGCTTATCGCTCTAATTGATTGGACGCCAATGGCGGCCGGCTGGGACTTAACGCGGTTGACCGTTCCTTTTGAGGTGGGAATGGTCGACCGCGTCCTCATGTGCCTGGGGAGGGCTGACGGGGCTTATGCGCCTCGAGGGAGGTCACGGGTGGCCACAGGTCGGTGCTTTCCTCCAGCTGAACGGGATGTTCTGCCGATGAATGAAGGTGCCCCCATCCGGTCGCGCCGGGCGCCGCTCACGTCATGATCGAACCAATCAAATCCCTGTGTGACATCGTTCGCGGTTCTTTGAACCAAGACTCCTACCGAGAGCTGAGCTGGGAGGGGTCGTTCGATGAGTATCTGAAGCTTGTTGAAGCTGACCCAGGCCTGGCGCGGAATGCTTGGCAGAGACTGGTGGATATGGTGGACCACCACGGCAGTGAGCCCGGGGTGCGTCGTGGAAGTGCCCCTCGCTACACTCTGTTCAATGATCCCTTCGATGGTGGATCCGATGCTGTCTTCGGTTTGGATGATCCCATTGCGGAACTGGTGAGTGTGTTCCGGGCGGGAGCCCGTGGCCTTGGTCCGGAAAAGCGCGTCATTCTCCTGCACGGTCCCGTTGGCTCCGCAAAGAGCACAATCGTGCGACTTCTGAAGCGCGGTCTTGAGGAGTACAGCAGCCTTCGTGAAGGCGCGATTTATACTTTCACCTGGCATGTGGATGAGGAGATTGTTCCCTCACCCATGAACCAGGACCCCCTGCTGCTTGTGCCGATGGATGCGCGTGAGCCTCTGGACCAGCGCTTGAACGAGACTTGGGACGGGGACTACCAACTGCGGGTACGCGGGGAATTGGACCCGGTCTCGCGTTACTACTACTCCAAGTTGATGGAGCGCTACGACGGGGACTGGAGTCGCGTCCTGGAGCATGTACGTGTGCGCCGATTTGTTCTCTCTGAGAAAGACCGTGTCGGCATAGGGACCTTCCAACCCAAGGACGAGAAGAACCAGGATTCGACGGAACTGACCGGGGACATCAACTACCGCAAGATCGCGGAGTATGGAAGCGACTCTGATCCGCGGGCCTTCAACTTCGATGGAGAGTTCAATGTTGCCAACCGTGGCATGATCGAATTCGTCGAAGTGTTGAAGCTTGACGTTGCGTTTCTCTACGACCTGCTGGGAGCGAGCCAAGAGCACGCGATCAAGCCCAAGAAGTTTGCGCAGACGCACATTGACGAGGTCATCATCGGGCATACGAACGAGCCCGAGTACCGCAAGCTCCAAAACAACGAGATGATGGAGGCCTTCAGGGATCGCACGATCAAGATCGACATCCCTTACAACCTCAGCTTCCAGGACGAGCTGCGCATCTATCAGCGTCAGTTCATGCAGCGCGAAATTAAGAGCCGGGCCATCGCTCCGCATACGATGGAAATGGCTGCGCTCTGGGCCGTTTTGACACGCCTAGAGGATCCCTCGCACCCGAACCTGACTTTGCTCCAAAAGGCGAAGCTCTTCAGTGGTGAGGAAGTGCAGGGGTTCACGCCAGAAAACGTGCGAGAGATGCACGAGGCCTCAGAACGCGAAGGCATGTTCGGCATCAGTCCGCGCTACGTCCAGGACAAGATCGCGGCGGCCATCGTGCGCGATTGCGAGACCGTGGCGCCCCTTGATGTGCTCGAGTCCCTGGCCAGCGGTTTGCAACACCACAGTCTGATCTGCAATGAGGAACTGCGGAAGCACTACCAGCAGCTGATGAGCTTCGCTCGCGAGGAGTACGAGGAAATCGTCAAGCACGAAGTCCAGGTGGCCGTGGCTGCTGATGGCGAGGCTGTCGACCGCCTGTGCGGAAAGTACATCGACAACGTCAAAGCCTATACGACGCGAGAAAAGATCATCGATGCCAGCGGGCGTGAACGTGATCCGGATGAGCGCATGATGCGTTCCATCGAGAACAAGATCGACATCCCGGGGTCACGCAAGGATGACTTCCGGCACGAGTTGATGAACTACATCGCCGCTCTACACATCGAAGGCAAGACCTTCGACTACCGCCAGAACAAGCGTCTGACGCGTGCCCTGGAGCTGAAGCTCTTCGAGGACCGGCGGGATTCCATTCAGCTTACGAGCCTGGTCTCCTCCGTCGTCGACCCGGAGACGCGCGCGAAAATCGATGTCATTCGTACGCGCCTGTCGGAGCAATTCGGCTACGACGAGGAGAGTGCCGAGAACGTGCTGCAATACGTGGCCCAGCTCTTTGCCCGTGGAGATGCCAAGGAAAGCGGCGGTCCCGCGGAGGCGGCCTAGGTCTTAGATGTATCGCGTCGAAGCAGATCGCGCCCGTTTCCGGGACATTGTGCGAGGACGAATCCGAGAGGATCTGCGTCGCTACCTCTCTACCGGCGAGCTGATTGGCCGCGCGGGCGAGAAGTCCATTTCGATTCCCCTTCCGCAGATCGAATTGCCGCGCTTTGTCTTTGGCGACAATTCAGGTGGGGGCGGGAGCGGCGAAGGTGAGCCCGGCGAAGGTCAAGGCGAGCCGACCCAGGGGGAAGGTCAGGGCGGAGCGGGGGAAAGCCCGGGACAGCACATCCTCGAGGTGGATGTTGACCTCGAGGAACTAGCGGAGATGCTCGGGGATGAGCTGCAGCTCCCGAATATCGAACCGCGCGGTGTGAAGCAGATGTCGGCGGATGGCGGTTGCTACAACGGCGTAAGCTCCTCAGGTCCCGATTCTCTGCGACAATTCAGACGCACCTACCGCAACGCACTGCGTCGCTCCATTGCTGCGGGTGTCTACGATCCTGAGCGGCCGCGAGTTGTTCCCATTCGCGATGACTTCCGATACCGTTCACGCAAGAGCAGTCCGAAGCCGGATAGCTCCGCCGTCGTCTTCCACATGATGGACGTTTCTGGCTCAATGGGGCGTGAGCAGAAAGAGGTCGTGCGCATCGAAGCCTTCTGGATCGACACCTGGCTCCGCAGCCAATATAAGAACCTGGAGGTCGTCTACATGGTGCACGACGCTCAGGCGCGCATCGTCGATCAGCACACCTTCTTTCACCTACGCGAATCCGGTGGCACCAAGATCTCATCGGCCTACGAGCTGTGCCTCAAGCAGATCACCGAGCGCTACCGCCCGGAAGATTGGAACATCTATCCCTTCCACTACTCGGATGGGGACAACTGGTCGGCCAAGGACACGGAACGTTGCGTTGGGTTGTTGCGTGATGAGATTCTGCCGCGCGTGAATCAGTTCGGCTACGGGCAGGTCAAGAGTGCCCATGGATCGGGCCAATTCAAGAAGGACCTCGATGCGGGTCTGCGTGATGAAGAGGCGCTTGTGACGAGTTCCGTCGACTGCCGTGAAGACATCCCCGAGGCCATCCGATTGTTTCTGGGGGCTGGGCGCTGACCCATGAGGATCAAATCCGATCTTCCGGCCGCGCTTAAGTACCAGGCGGTCGTCATCGAAAGCGCCGCGCGCAAGGCGGGGCTCGACTTCTATGAGGTGGTCTTTGAGCTGCTCGATGCCCAGGACGTCAACGGCGTTGCGGCCTACGGTGGATTTCCCGTCCGCTATCCGTTCTGGCGTTTCGGGATGGACTACGAGCGACTTGAGAAGGGGCGGCAGTGGGGGCTATCAAAGATCTACGAGCTGGTGATCAACAACGATCCCACCTATGCCTATCTGGTGCGTTCCAACTCGCTCTTGGAGCAGAAGCTCGTGATGGCCCACGTCTACGGCCACGCGGACTTCTTCAAGCACAACGCGTGGTTCGCGCCGACGGATCGTCACATGCTCGACACCATGGGCAATCACTCCACGCGCGTGCGGCGCTACGTGGATGCCTTTGGTCTCGAGAAGGTCGAGCGATTCATGGACATTTGCCTGTCCCTCGAGTCCTTGATCGATCCCTACTTGCCTTTGCGCGAACACACCCATCCGCCGGAGACTCGCACTGTTTATACGCCTGCATCGGAACGGGCGCGGCGTGCGCTGGACGCGATTAGCATGTCTCCCCTCCGCAGCCTGCGACCCGTGCCCGTGGAAGAGCACAAAGGGACGACCAGCCGCCGTCGCCACCCCGCGGAACCGCCGACCTATGACGTGCTCGGTTTCCTGGAGGAGCACGCGCCCTTGGAGGCATGGCAACAGGATCTAATACAGATTGTGCGCGCGGAGGCTTACTACTTCTCGCCGCAGCGCATGACAAAGATCATCAACGAGGGTTGGGCTTGCTTTTGGCATTCCAGACTCTTGACCGGTGGGTTGCTTGACGCCTCCGAGATCCTTGACTTTGCGGATTGTCACTCCGGTGCGACTGCCGTTGCGCCAGGTCAGGTCAACCCCTACAAGATTGGGCTCGAACTCTTCCGCCATGCGGAGGCCCGTGGCGATGACATTTTCCGCCTGCGCAAGGTGCACAACGATGTGAGTCTGGTGGATGAAGTTGTTGACGAGGAATTCGCCTTCCGGCATCTCTTGCCGATCGCCATGCGCTCGGCTGATGGTGGTGCACCCGATCCTGATGAGGCACGTCGCAATGTGGATTGGCGTGAACTCAAGAATTGGCTCCTCTCTCGCATTGCCTGGGGCGGTCAACCTCAGATCGAATTGGTTGGTGTGGACGAGAAGGGCGACGGGGAGCTCGTCCTGGTTCACCACCATGACGGCCGCGACCTGCAGCTGGGTCAGGCCAAGGAAACCCTGCGCAACCTCGGCGCCCTTTGGGGTCGCCCGGTTCATCTACTCACGGTCACGGAGAAGGAAGGCCGCAGATTGGTCGCTAACGGCGAGGAAATCTCCCTAATGGATTCCACCAGCGCCCTAGAGGTCTGCCTGTCTGAGGAGGCCCGCCTGGAGCTGGAGAAGAGCAAGGGCGACAACGCGGCCTAAAACAGTGGCGGTTACCTTGGCTCCGTACCGCCGTTTCACAATCAGTGCACAGTTTCCACTCTCGACACCCTTGATGGACCGGGGCCAGGGAGCGGATACTTGGCGCCATGGGAAGAATTGATGATTGGCGCATTGCGCCCAAGGTGAAGGTTCGTGCGCTACTCCTGCCTGTTCTGCTCGCCGGTTTCGCCGGCGCTTGCCGCGAGGGCGAGGATCAGCAGGGGGCGAGCTTCATTCCCCTGGGTCCGCCGTCCTCTGGCAATCATGGTTGCGCGACGGCAAACCAGGACTTTTCGGGGGGCGGGGCTCTGACTGCAGTCGACATGGGGGGCTTCATCACCGATGCATTCAGTCGCATGGCGGCGGCGGCGGATAGTCCGCTGCTGTATGTCACCGGGGCGAGCGCGGAGATCTTGGAGTTAGACGTCACGGACCCCGCGGCGACGGTGGCGCGCTCCCTGGTGGGCACGGGGGTCATTGATGCGTTGCTTGTGAGCGCGGGAATCGTTGTGCCGGCGCAGCTCTCCGGCGTCGCCGTGATCGACGCGGGCAACTTGGTCGTTGTGGAGCACAGCTCGAATACGCTGCTGTTGGTGGATCGACTAGTGCCCGACACGGTTGCGTTCTTTGCCGGTCTACCCTCGAGCGCAGGTGGGTATGCGGACGGAGCAGGGGGGCAGATTCGATTCAGCTTTGAGGATCCCACGGCGGTAGTCCCCACGGCGAGTGGGCAGATTTTCGTGGCGGACAGCGGCAACCATGTGATTCGACGCTTGTTTGTTGGCGCCGTGCCCCAATCCGAAACAGTTGCCGGGACAGGTGCGCCCGGTTTCCTCGATGGCAATCTTGGGAGTTCGCAGTTTGATACGCCTACCGGGCTCTCCATCTCTTGTGACGGTCGCCTGCTGGTTACCGAGACCGGTGCCGCTGGGCAAGGGGGAAACCGGCTGCGCGCCCTCTCAATCGGTAGCCGGGATTTCTTCGGCAACCTGACCGGCATGGCGGTGACCTTGGCGGGCAGCGGCGTCGATGCCAGTTCGGAGGGGATCGGTGAAGACGCGGAACTGGCAAGTCCGGGCGATGTCTTCAGTACGAACGCCGGGGAAATCTACTTCGTGGACGGTTCCACTGGGCATGCACGTCGCTATGCGGTGGACACCGGTTTA
>JBLHLB010000151.1:0-9340 GCA_047618505.1 Planctomycetota bacterium | reverse complement strand
CCAAGGAGGCAAGTCTCTGGATTACGGTCGTGGCTGCCCACAGTTTGGAAGGGCGCCTTGCCTCAGAGGCCATGGGCATGTTGGACGAACTCGCGCCGCGCATCGAACTAGCGAGTCTCGTTGACCAGTTCGTTCAGCTCCTTGAGGAGCACAGAAACACCGTTAAGGGGGCTGCCGGTGGCGCCCTGATGATCGGACTGGCAGCTGATATCCTGAGCGGAGGTTTGACCCTCGGTGGAGGAACCCTCGTGGGGGGGCTCTTGGGTGGCGCCCTTGGCAAGGCCGTCGATCGCTTTCGTGGACGCGGCAAGGATGAAGAGCGCGACAAGCTTCGTCTTTCCACGGGTCTGCTCACGCGGCTGACGGTTGATTGCCTGCGGCGCTACCTGCTGTTGGCCCACTATGGTCGCGGTCGCGGGGATCTACGCAGCGCGCGCGAAGCGGAGCGTTGGCGTGCTGTTGTCGAAGAGACTCTGGCTCCCCGCGCCGAGGTGCTCGTGGAACTTGTAGAGCGTGCCCGTTCCAAGGGCGCCCCCGCGGTTCAGGGCGACTTCGCGCGCGAGCTCGCAACAGTCGCCGAGCTGATTCTGGGGAATCCGAATTAGGAAGCAGATCCCCAGTCCTAGCGCTTGTCCGGGTCTTCGGCGTCCGGGTCTTCGGCGTCCGGGTCTTCGGTGTTCGGCTCGAGCGGTTTGATGCCGGTGGTGTCGAGGTCGAAAGACTCGAGCACCTTCAGCATGTCGAGTTCGAGGTGGTCGTCCTCAACGAAGCCCGCATCCATCAGCGCAAGGGCGACCATATGAGCCATAAGGCAAATCCCCGTGCGCGTGGGGTGCAACTCGTCCTCTTGAATCAAGCCAGACTTGGCCTCAGCCCCGATAGCGAAGCGCCCGAGGTCGATCGCTTCCTCTGAATTCAAGGACTGCACCAAGTGGTCCAGGGGAATGATCAGCGTGTTCTCACGCTCCGCTGCCCATTCCTTTACCCGGGCGTTGAGTCTCACAAGCGTCTCGGGCTCGGGCATCTCCTTTTCGCCCAGCATCTTGCCGAGGGACTTGGTCATATTCGGAAAGTCGCCGACAACCAGCAGGCAGTCGAGCTGGTCAAGGTGCTCTAGTCCAATTTCTAGCAGCTCAAGGCGTTCGTCCTCGGAGGTGATCTCCACGCTGTCCACGTTGCGAACCCCGTAGCCGAACCAAAACAGGAAGTCGATGGCGAAGACAACGGTGGCGTCGGCGTCGATAGCGAAGTCGCTGTGCTCTGAGCCCATCTCCATGGGCATCGTGAAGAACAACATGTCCGCTATTGAGGGCATCGGCGTCTCGAGCTTCAGAGTCTCCGAAAGAATGGCCGCGAAAGGCTCCACTGCCGGAATGCCGTAGCCGGAGGACATGCTAGCGCCCAGGAGAACCGGACGCGCAAGGAGATCCTCGACCGCCTCTTGGGATTCGACGGCGCCGACCGTATCCGTCACCTGGGGAGCGATCGGTGCCAACCAAAGGAGGGGAAGCGTGAGCGTGAGGGAAAGCATGGGAGCTGCGTGGGAAGAGAGGTAAGCTTGTTGGGAAGAGCGCTTACTGATTAGCGTTGGCCTGGAGCTTTTTCTCCATCTTGGCCCAGGTGTCGCGCAGGGTCACGGTGCGGTTGAAGACCGGCGCGCCTGAAGTTGAGTCGATTTCGTCCGCGATGAAGTAGCCGACGCGCTCGAATTGAACGGTCGCGCCCACTGCGACTTCGGCCAGGGCGGGTTCGCCCCAGACCTTTGCTGCGCGCAGGGAATCGGGGTGAATGTCGTCGAGAAAGTTGCCGGTTTCGCTACCGGGGACGTCGGTGCTAAAGAGACTGTCGTAGAAACGCACGGGCAGCTCGACTGCGTGGCGAGTCGAGACCCAGTGGATCGTGCCGCGCACCTTGCGCTCGTCCGGCGTGCCACCTCCGCGGCTCTCGGGGTCGAAGGTAGCCCGAAGCTCGGTGACTTCCCCGGTGACCGGATCTTTAATCACGTCGGTCAAAGTCACATAGCAGGCGTACTTCAGACGCACTTCCTTGCCGATGGCCAGGCGTCGCCACTTCTTGGGCGGCTCCTCGCGGAAGTCGTCCTTCTCGACCCAAACCTCGCGGGAGAAGGGCACCTGGCGCGAACCCGCCGCTTCGTCACCGGGATTGTTGCCTGCTTCGAAGGATTCTTCGTCGCCTTCGGGGTAGTTCGTGATCACGAGCTTGACCGGATCGATCACGGCCATGCGACGCTCGGCCGTGGCGTTGAGGTCCTCGCGGATTGCATTCTCAAGGCGCACGCTATCGATGATGCCGTTGAAGCGCGCCACCCCGATTTCCTCGCAGAAGGCACGGATCGAGCCCGGCGTGTAGCCACGGCGGCGAAGACCAGCGATTGTGGGCATGCGCGGATCGTCCCAGCCCTGGACGTGCTTCTCCTCTACGAGCTGGATCAGCTTGCGCTTGGATAGGATTGTGCGCGTCAGATTCAGCCGCGCCATTTCTATCTGTCTGGGCCTTGAGGGCGCCGGGATGTTGTCGAGATACCAGTCGTAGAGCGGACGGTGAATCTCAAACTCCAGGGTGCACAGGGAGTGCGTGATGCCTTCGATCGCATCGCACTGACCGTGGGCCCAGTCGTACATCGGGTAGATGCACCAGTCGTTGCCCGTGCGATGGTGGTGGGCGCGTTGGATGCGATAGAGCACGGGATCCCGCATCAGGAGGTTCCCGTGGCCCATGTCGATCTTGGCCCGCAGCGTCTTTGCTCCGTCCTCGAATTCGCCAGCGCGCATGCGTGCGAAGAGGTCGAGGTTCTCCTCAACGCTGCGACCCCGGTGGGGGCTGTTCTTGCCCGGCGCAATGCCCTCGGACTTTTCGCCGGAGCTGGGGCGTCCGGTTCCACGGTAGGCCCGGATCTCATCACTGCTGAGGTCGTCGACGTAGGCCAGGCCCTCGCGGATGAGATGCTGTGCCCAGCCGTAGAGCGTTTCAAAGTTGTCGCTCGCGAAGACCGGCTTCTCGCCCCAGTCAAATCCCAGCCAGTGGATATCCGTCTGCATGGACTCCACGAATTCGACGTTCTCCTTGGCGGGGTTGGTGTCGTCGAAGCGCAGGTTGCACTTGCCGCCGTATTCGGTCGCCAGTGTGAAGTTCAGGCAAATCGCCTTGGCGTGCCCGATGTGCAGGTAGCCATTCGGCTCCGGGGGAAAGCGCGTGTGCACTCGGCCTCCGTTCTTAGCAGCGGCCAAGTCCGCATCGATGCTCTGCTGGATGAAGTGCCGCGGGGCTGCGGTTTCAGGTTCGTTGGTCGAATCGGTTTTCGGGGCACTCATCGGAGGAGGGAGCAGTGGATCGTTGTGGCGGCAAGGGATGCTGCCGGCGGAAGCTGTGTAGATCGGGAGCAGTGTAGATCGGGAGCGGTGAGTCTCGACCCCGGGCGGCCAAGCAAGGCGTTTAGGAGGCTGCAATGCCTACTACCACGTCCTTTTCTGGGCATTCACAGGACCCTCGGGATTCACAGGATCCTCGGGATTCACAGGATCACAGGACGCGGCAGGAGTTCGTACCCCCCGGTCTCCCTAGCTGTCCTGTTGCTGGACGTTCGCGGGGATCGCTTGGATCTGGTGCTGCACGCCAACCAGGTGAGCTTCGATGGGTTGGCCATCACCACGAATCGCGGTCCCGCGCTCCGGTGCCGGCTCGCTTACCAATTCCCAGGTGATGCGACGGCAGGAAACCAGGCCCAGGGAGAGTAGTCCGAGGGTGAGGAGGAGACGCTTGCGCTTCATGGGCCAAGTGTAACCGCTGTGTCATCGACAGAGTGCTGGCGGGGGCGAATATCGACGGGGTTTGCCCTAGCGCCCCGGGGCTGCTTTGGGCAAACCTGCGCAGTCCCATGTCGCTGCCGATCGAAATCCACGGACTCACCCGCCGCTTTGGGGTACGAGTTGCTCTCGATTCAGTGGACCTTAACGTCCAGGAGCGAGAGGTTGTTGGCCTCGTGGGTCCCAACGGATCGGGCAAGACGACTTTGCTTTCGATCGTTGCTGGGTTGCTGCGGCCCCATTCTGGTCAGGTCCGCGTCTTCGGTTTGGATCCGGTGACGGATGGTCCGAGCATGTTGGAGCGCACGCGTTTCGCCTTTGCGCCGCCGGCCTTCTTTCCCGAACTGACTCCGCGGGAGCAGTTGAAATTTCTGACTCAGATTGGGAGTGCAAGCACGCCGAAGGTCACGCCTGCGGAGATCGATGCGACCCTGGACGTCGTTGGACTGCTGGAGCGAGCGAAGGACCGCGTCGGTACTTTCTCCATGGGGATGAAGCAGCGTCTGGCGCTGGCGCAGGCTCTGTTGCCCCGGCCGGAGTTGATTGTCTTGGACGAGCCGACTGAGGGGCTCGATCCCCTAGCTGTCTTGGACTTGCGAGACGCGTTGACGAATCTCCGCTCGGAATTCGGCACGGCCATTTTGCTCTCCAGTCACCTGATGATTGAGGTGGAGCAGTTGGTGGATCGCCTGCTTGTCCTGCGCGAGGGGAAGAGCTTGTTCTATGGCAAGCCCGACGAGCTGCTGCGCGGCAAGGAGCATCTGCGCTTGGTCGTGGCCGAGGGAATGCTTGAGCGCGCGAAGGGTGCCTTCGAGGCGCAGGGGTTTAGCGTGGATGTGTCCGGTGGCGAGCTATGTCTTGAGCTTGGGGCGCTTTCACTCGAGCAGGCAGGTTCTGTCCTGCGGGCTGCGGACGTAACCCTACTGGAGTATCGAAGCCATCGCCCAACGCTTGAGGAAGCCCTCTTGGAGCGCTTGCGCCAGGGCGCCGGGGGTACGGCGCAATGATTCTCGCGCTCGAACTCCTGCGCCTGCGCCGCTCACGCCGGCCCCTCGTGGCGGTGTCCTGTTTGCTCCTCTTTCTGGGCCTGATGCTACTCGGCTTTTGGACCTACGCCGAAACCCAGACGGGCGGGGACGTTGAGTTTCGGTACACCTTCGAGAACAGCTCCTATTTCAACGGGTTGACCTTCGCGCTCTACGCCTTCTACTTCGGTTTCCTTCTCTTGTTGCCGATCTTCGCCGCCACCGAAGGCGGCGTGCAGCTCGCGGGTGACACGGACACTGGTGCCCTGCGCCTGTTGTTGACACGACCGTTGACACGCACGAACCTGTTTGTATCGAAGTTGACGGCGGCGACGCTGCTGGTGGTATTCCTGACGGGGGCGCTCTTGCTGTTGTCCCTGGCGATCGGGCTCATTGCCGTCGGGTGGGGCGAGTTGCGCCTCTATCCCGGTGTACTGCAGATGACCGATCGCCCCATGAGCCTTAGCCAGGGGGAAGCCCTGCGGCGTTTCGCCATGGTTTGGCCTGCTGCCTCCCTGGCGTTGATGGCGCCGCTTGCCCTGAGCTTCTTGATTTCTGCGTGGGCCCGGAACGCGGTGAACGCGGTGTCGGCGGCGGTGGCGATCTACCTTGTGCTCTACGTGATCGCGGAGATTTCGTTCTTTGAGGATCTGCGGCCCTACCTGTTTACCGATGCGATGCCCTTCTGGCGTGGGCTCCTGCGAGAGGAGATCGACTGGGCGGAGATCGGCCGCGAAGCGGCACGTCTGACAGGATTCACCTGCATCTTCCTGGCCCTTGCCCACTGGCGCCTGCGTAGGCGCGAGGAAGTCTGAGCATGCGAAATGGACGTGGATTCGAGCTGGGGCTTCTGCTGCTCGCGGCGCTGCTTCTTGCCCTCGGCGCGGATTGGGCGACGCCCGGCGATTCCCTTGACCTGAGCGACCGCGAGCCCAGCAGCCTGCGCGCCGTGACCTGGAACGTAGGTCAAGAGCTTCGCCAAGGAGCAGCGGGCCTCCGCGGGGATCAGGTCGAGCACGTGGTTGAGAGATTGAAGCAACTCGATGCCGATGTGATCCTGTTGCAGGAGCTGAGTGATCGCGAACAGGGACGGCAGATTCAGGCGGGCCTCGGTTCTGAGTGGATCTCGGAAATCAGCGGCAGCTCGGGGGGACGCCGTCTGGCGATACTCGTGCGCAACGCCGATATTGAGGTCAAGGCCCGGCGTCTTCGGAGTGAGAGCGGAACCGCCATGCTTGCCCTAGTCGACATGTACCGAAGAAATGGCGAGACGATTCCCCTGGTCATCAGCTGCGTTCACGCGGGCGCATTCTCACCGGAGGATCGCAATGAACTGCTGGGCGTTACTCGATCCCTAATGGACCGCCACGCCGAGACTCGGCTGCGCCTCTTGGGCGGTGATTTGAACATCGACCTGGATCCGGACGCACGGCGCGATCTCTTCAGCGACGATGCGAGGCTGGACGTGCAGACCTACAACTTCCTGCTCCAGGCGGGAAGCGGCTTGCCGGGCCTGGTGGATGTGACGTCGGAAACGGGCCCGACGGCGGAGCCGGACCGCCGACTGGATTACTTCTTCGCCTCCCCGGAGCTGGCGGAGGGCGCGAAGGCCGCGGTGTGGCGTGGGCAACGGGCTGGCGGTATGGACCACGATCCTGTGTTCGTGGAATTACGCTACTAGGGTCTGCCTTGGGGCTTCGTTTCCCCATCAGCCCGTAGAAAACAGCAGCTCCCCGCTCGGCTCCCCGCTTGGCCCTACGAATCGCCTGGCTGCGTTGCCAGAAGCACCCGTCTAGGTACAGCTACTGGTTCTACTACCTGGGGAACCTGTCCCCTTGCCAGGCGATCTCGGGAGACGAATCGGGAAGCTGCTGTTCATAAACGAACTGCTAGAAGGCCACAAAGATCGTCTGGAGATTGCTGGCGGGGAAGGGGGCGCCGCCGGTGACTCGCACGCTCTGTGAGTAGAAGCTGGTCAAGGTCACGCCCGTAACCGGGATGTTGAAGCCCGTCCAACCCGCGACACCAATGGTGTAGGCGCCGGCGATCTGAATGTCGGTGAAGTTGTTTCCGAGCAGAAGCGACACAGGGCCCGTAACGCTGGGGATGTTCGACATCGAATAGACCAGGAGTTGCAGATCACCGGGTTCACCGGCCAGGATGAAATCCGCACCTAGAGCGGGGTAGACGGCGTTGATCTCTTCGCCTGCTCCAACCTGGTGTACTGGGACTAGGGGAGCCTCGACGATGATTGACGAAGATGCACTTCCGTTGGGATCGTCTACGCGAAGTTCAACGGGGCCGAGGCTACTCACGAGCGGCATTTCGAAACTGATAAAGCCCTCCGTTTGCACCGTATAGGTCTCCACTAGCGAACTTAGGGGAATTCCATCGACGACCACGTCGGAGCTATCAGTGAAGCAATCCCCGACGATAGCGACGGCCTCTAGGATTCCCGGTGTGAGGACCGTGACGGAGTTCGAGGGCAGCAAATAGTCGATCACCGGCGGCGGCGTCTCGCGGCATCCGCGTGTGTCACGGAAGCCGATGATCTGTGCCTTGGTGATCGGACCGAACGAGAGGGTACAACCGCCACACATGATGCCGCAGAAGGCCGAGTCTAAGCAGTGGGGCGCACTCCAGTTGTGTCCAGCCTCATGGGCGACGACGGCAATACGGCTGCCGAAACTGATGTTCCACTGGGTTAGCCCGTATTCGAAACCGTTGGGGCAAACGGTTCCAACGTAGGCCAGGCCGATGATGTTGCTGTCGAGTTCCTTGCCGGTTGCCAAGTGAACCAGGTCGCGTACAACCGTGGCTTGGGTTGAGTTCCACTCGTTGCGGAACTCGTCCAGCATCAGGCCTGAGTCAGTGGAAATATACGGGTCCGTATTCGTCGTGCGAATCAGAACCGTACCCAACCGATAGGTGATGAACACATCGGATTCGAAGGGAATGATGACACCGTTTGTGACTGCCTCGATATCCGCGAGCGTAGCGGCGACGTCGCTTCCGAATTGCTGATAGCACTCGTAGTCGCAGTCATAGGAGAGGTCTGCGATGGTTAGGCAGGTAGGGGAGCCTGAGGTACCTAGTTCAAGGCCGCCGTTCGCTTGCGTTGCCACAGGTTGTGTGATCGTTCCGCAGACGCCGTCGTCAAAGGGGGAGGTGCGTGCCGGTGCAATCACGTGCTGTCCCAGAAAGGCCCCTGGGGTGATTCCAAGGAGCGGTTCGATCGTCCAACTCGAGCCTTCGTCCCAGATCAAACCCTTGGCTCCAGAAGGCGTCAGGGTGAGGGCGACCTTTGCCGTCGGCCAGCCTGAGATGACTCCACGGTAGGTCGAAACCGGCGGCGCATCGATTTCTTCGATTACGCCGTTCCCGCGGTCCACGAGGAGCGCGAAGTCCGCGGAGCGCAGGGAGCGCCTGTGGAGCGTGAGAAGCTCCATTCTGCCTGCGATGGGGACCTCAAGGTTCCAGGCCTGCGGCAGGTCTTCGCGCAACTCCAAGGTTGCTACGGTAAAGGTCGAGTGGCCCAGGTAATCCGCCACGTCCTGATCAAGCCTGGCAGAGGTTTGAGGGGAGCCGGAAATGAGAAGAGCGATGGCACAGAGCAGCATGGAGTTTCCGTGGGGTCGGGGCGGTCGGTTGCGCGAGCTGATCCATAGTCAGGCCTGTGTGTCAGTCCCGCAAGGTCCGCTTTCCCGGTTCCCAGTCAGAATCCCAAGGTATGCTTCCGAGGTGGAAGCCTCCCCCGAAACCGTAGTGGTCATGACCGGTCCCCTGGCCCGTGTGCGCGAGCTTGAGCGCTACCTGGGCAAACTCTCCCTACGCGCGGGCTTAGTTGCGCCGCCGCCGGGAAGTTCTGGGTGAACGCCGACTTTTGGACTCGCGGTCGCGAGTGAAGACGAGGAGCGCGCGCGGACTGCGATCGATGATCACTGGAAACAGACCCTAGACGGGGATGCAAAGGAGGCCGCCGATGCCACGATCGACATCGACGCTGAGACCTGGACCTGTCCCGCCTGCACCACCCCCTTCCCCCAGGGCAGCAGCCGCTGTCCTGGCTGTGGTCTTCGATTGGGGTAATGGGTGCAGAGCATGCCGCAGCTACCCATCTACTCGTTTGCATAGGGCATTCGCGAGACCCTCAAACTCCTCACGACTGTCGAGTCCTATGGAGTTGCTGATCACTACAAGGTTCGGCCCCGGTCCTTCCGAATAGCTCATCTCATAACCGTAGGCATCGCCTGCCCCGAAGACCGAGCCGGGGGGGGAGACCAGTAGTTCTTGAGTGCTCGTTCCGGCAAGACATCACCCGAACGAAGGGCCCGGTACCATCGGTCCATATCTCGCACCGAGCTGCATGCTTTTCTTCGGAGTGGTCTTCATCGGCGTAGGGATATTCGGCGGCATGAACGTCGGCGCAAAGGCCAGCCAAATGCAGCGCCGTCAGCGCGAGTACGAACAAGACCGGCGGCGGATTCTCGA
>JBLHLB010000150.1:0-9343 GCA_047618505.1 Planctomycetota bacterium | reverse complement strand
CCAGTAGGCGCGCCCTACTCCAGCGGGCGCGCGACGTACTTGTCGAAGGTCATCGCCTGGGCCATGTCTTCCACATCCATACCCACCGCGGCTTCGATTTCGACGCGTTGTGTTTCGGTGTTCACCGCGATCTCTGAGACGCCTTCGAGGTCAGACAGCGCCTCACGCAGGGCGGGTGGGCAGCTCGCGCAGCAGACGCCCTCAACTTCGAAGGCGTAGAGCACGTTGCCCTCGGCGGGCTCGGCCTCCAGGCTGATCGGAACCTCACGGGCTTCGATTTCCAGGGGGGGCTCGGTGTTCCAAGCGATGAAAGCCAGGACGGCGCCGGCTAGGAGGACAATTGCTGTTAAGGGCTTCATGATGTTTTCGGGCAGTATCCTCGCAAGCAGGCGTAGGGCGTCAAGCCCCGGGGCGTCGTCCCTCACGATTCCCCTCGAGACCCTTCGCTCGAGACCCCTCAGCATGACTAGCAACGCCGTTTTGGACCCAGTTTCGCCCCACGATTCCGCTGATCTTCCCCCTGGCTGCCCCCCTGGCTGCCCCACGGGCGATCCCGGCGGTAACCCCCGGACAATCCCCACCAACAGCGCGATTCTTCAGTCGCGGGAATTGAAGCAGTTGGGACGGGTCCTGCGCTTGGTGGCACGGATCTCTCCCGGGTTGGCGGCCAAGACGGCTGGAGCGATCTTCCGGCGACCGCGACGTCATCGCCAACCGGAACGTGAGTTGGCCTGGATCAAGGATGCGGAGCGTATTGTCCTGCCCTACCAGGCTCCGCCGGGGGCTGAGCGTTCGGCCCCGGATAAGCTGGCAGCCTTGAGCTGGGGGGCCGGCCCAACGGTGTTGCTGCTGCACGGCTGGGAAGGTCGAGCGAGTCAGATGGCGGGCTTCGTCAACGACCTCGTGGCCAAGGGCTTGCGCGTCGTCGCCCTGGACGCACCTGCCCACGGGCGCTCCGGTGGAAAGGCCTCCTCCATGATCGAGTTCGGAGCGGGATTGAGTTCGGCCCAGCGGGAACTCGGTCCACTGCACGGCGTGGTCGGCCATTCCCTTGGGTCCGCCTCCACAGCCTTCGCGATCAGCAACGGCCTGGAGGTCGAACGCTTGGCCTTCGTCTCTCCGCCCTTCGACCTCGATGTTTACTTCGAGCTATTCCTGGGTGTGCTCGGCCTAAATGACGATGTGCGGAACCGCATGGTGCGCGGCTACGAGCGACAGTTCGGACTTCCCTGGGAGACCTTGCGCTGCGCGACGGTTGCCGATGTACGGGAACACGAATTGCTCGTCGTCCATGATCGCGACGACCAGGAAACCCCCTTCGCCGGAGCGCAGGCCGTTGCGGAGCGTTGGCCGAAGGGGCAACTGCATGCGACCGATGGACTCGGGCACCTGCGTATTCTGCGGGATGGGGAAGTCCATAGGGCCGTAGCGCGGCACATGGCGCCCTAACCCATTGTTGACGCGAAATGCCCAGGAGATCACCTGGCGCGACGTCCATCGCTCCGCCATGCTCTGGGTATGGCACGCATCGGTAGAAACGTCCTTGGTGGAAAGCTCGAGTCCTGCTGCACCGACCCCATGACGGGTTGGCACCGCGACGGCTATTGTCGAACTGGTCAGGGCGACATGGGGGTACACACGGTCTGTGTGGAGATGACCCTCGCTTTCCTGGCCTTCTCTAAGTCGCGGGGGAATGACCTTTCCACGCCCATGCCGCAGTACGGTTTCCCAGGGTTGAAGCCGGGGAATCGCTGGTGTTTGTGCGCGACCCGTTGGCAGGAGGCTCTGGAAGCTGGCTGCGCGCCCAAGGTACACCTGGAGGCGACTCACTTTTCGAGCCTGGAGTTTGTCAACCTCGAGGACCTGCAGACCTATAGCGTGGGAGCCGAGGCCTAGGGTTCGCGTGAAGATCCTCTGACCGCCTGGTTGGGGATAAAAATCGCGATCACTCCCAAGGGCCCCGCGGAGGAATCGTTGGGCCTTGGACTGTCCCACCCGCTCGATTTGACGTCCCTTGGTTTGAACACGCGATGAACTCCCCGACAACTGCTTTGGCCCGCCACAGGACTCCCCTTGCACTCCTTGTCGTCGGGTTCCTTGCCTTCCCGGGACTGGTGGCTTGTCACTCGGCCGCGGCAAGAGAAGCGCGTTTGGTCGCCAACACGCAGACGCTTCCCCACACGGACTTGGTGCTGGGGCTGGAGATAACGTCGAAGCCAGAGGCCAACCAGTTTTGGTGCGCGAGCATGGCCTTCGCTTGGCAAGCCCTGAGCGAAGAGCTCGGCATTCCCCTGACGTTCCTTCAGGAGTCGAAGCAGGCTGATTGGTTGAGCGCCTGCCCCCTGCGCGCCGAGGACCTAGAGAGCGGCACGGTCTTCACGAGTGCAGGTCGCGGTCTCGATGCCCTGGGTCAGTTGAAGGACAAGGTTGCGGAGGCTGGTTTGGAATGGGAAGCGGAGGATCAGGAGTTGGCTGACATGGTCGACGACGGCAATCAGATGCTCTTCGCCTACGCGCGCCTGGAGAAGGACTTGCCCTTCGCGAAGCGCTTCGAAGACTTCGAAGCCTGGGCGATTCCCTTCCGGAGCGTGGAGACCGACGAACCGGTCTATGTCGATGCCTTCGGCCTATGGAAGTACGACCACTCCGATCTACCCCAGGAGAAGATGGCCGAGCAGGTTCGCGTGCATCACTACACGGCGCGCGGCGACTTTGTGGTCGAGCTTGTTCCCGAGGGTGGTGAGGACCGCATCATCATTGCACGCCTCACCCCGGGAAAGACCCTGCGGGAGAGTTGGGATGCGGTCACGGCGCGCTTGACGGATGAGCCCGACGAAGTCGACGGCGGGGACACCCTGGCCGTTCCTGAATTGAGCCTGCGCCTCATCCAATCTTTCCCGAGCCTCGCCGGTCTCGAACTCGCCGATCCGGCCCATCAGGGCATGAGTATTGGTGGTGCAGTACAAGATCTGGACCTACGCCTGGACGAAGAGGGCATGCGCGTGCGTTCGCGTGCACTCCTCGGGGCAACGGCCGCAGCCTACATGGGTCCCCGCGAGATGATCTGTGATGGGCCCTTCTTGATCGCAACAATGGAGGCCGATGATACCGAGCCCTACTTCGTCGCCTGGATCGGCCACCCCGAAGTCCTGTTGCCCCAGGCGCCCTCGGAATATCAGCTGAAGTAGCTTGCGTCCAAGCGTGATGCAGCGCGCTTGCCTAGGATGTGCCCATGACCCCCGCCGATGAACCTGACTCCAGAGGCCAACTACGCGAATTGCACAATCGCGTGGACGCCGATAGCGCGCGACTGACCACGCACCACGCGGCGCGACTCGAGTGCAAGCGCGGCTGCAGCGCCTGTTGCTGCGACGACCTGACTGTCTTCCAGGTCGAGGCCGACCGCATTCGGGCTCAGTTCCCGGAGGTCTTGGGAACCACGCCCCACGCCGTTGGCGCCTGCGCCTTCCTGGACGACGAAGGCGCCTGCCGTGTCTACGACGCGCGCCCCTACGTCTGTCGCACCCAGGGACTCCCGCTCTTGTACTTCCAGGAAAACGAGCGCGAAGAGATCGTCGAGGAGCGCTCCATATGCGAGCTCAATCTCGAGGGCGAGCCCTTGGATGACATTGACATGGATGACTGCTGGATAATCGGGCCCGTTGAGCTGCAACTGCAGCAGTTACAGCAGTCCGCGTCGGGAGACCAAGCCCGCGTCGCCCTGCGTGACCTCTTCAAGAGAAGTTGATCCCACGTTGCTTCGCTCCTCGCCTTCGCTATTGGCTTCGCCAATGGCCTACGCGGAAGAGCGGCTGGACAACAACTCCTAGGGCCGCCACTCACGCACGACTTCGCCACCGATGTTGAACATCTTCATGGAGCGCAGGCGTGCCTCGCCCTCTCCGCGGAAAGGGTCCAAGCGCAGGCCCGCGAGGTAGCCGGCGGTTTCGAATTCGAGCCGCACCGTATGCCATTCACCATCGGGCTCAAGGGGCACGGAAACGCTTCGGCCGCGGCTGAGGCCGGGCGGGGACTGCACCGCCCAAAAGAGCTCCATGGGCCCCGAGGTCGTCGTCGCGACCTCAAGCTCAAAGGTCATATGACCGCTGATGGCGCCGATATAGGGCGTTGCGATCCAAGGATGTTCGCCGGTTCCCTTGAGGTGAAGCTCCTTGCCAGAGTCACCGTCCACGTACTCAATCGAGACACCCTCCCCCACCATCCACTGCTCCGAAAGCGCGTCAAAGCTCGGGTTCGCAACGGGTACCAGCGCCCCCGTGCGCTCGAGGTAGTGGTCCAAACGCATGGCGAGTTCCGCCCGCACGCGGGGCAGCTCATCGGCTAGGTCGTTGGCTTCCGCGCCATCCGCTTCCAGGTCATAGAGCAGCTCCCGATCCGCGCCGCTCACTCCGTCGGCCCAGACGCGCATGAGCTTGTGATTTCCCCGCCGTAAGCTGATCCCTGCGCGGTTCCCGCTGACCGTAAAGTCGTGGGGGAAGTGCACGACAACTTCCTCCCTCTGCACGCCTTCACCCGTCAAGGCCGGAACAAAGGAATGCCCGTCGAGCGCCTGCTCATCACGCGCCGGCAGTCCCGCCAGCTCCAGGAGGCTCGGATAGAGATCCGTACTCGTGGCAAGAGCCTCTGTCACCGTCCCCGCATGCAGGCGCCCCTCCTTGACCGCCCGCGGCCAGGACACGACCAGGGGCACGCGCACACCGCCTTCCCAGAGCGTTCCCTTGCCACCGCGCAAGGGCAGGTTTCGGGTGGGAGCCACACCACTGCGCGGAGAATCGAGGACATCGCCATAGATCGTGTCGTACTGATTCCCGCCGTTGTCAGAGGCGAAGACAACGATGGTGTTCTCGTCGAGCCCAAGGCTCTTCAAAGTCTCCAGCACGCGCCCAACGCCGTCGTCCATACTATTCACCATGGCGGCGTAGGTCGGTGAATGCTGGGGATCCGCCGGATCCATGCGGACGAAGGCCTCTTCGCGCAAATCCTCACGCGCCTGGAATGGGGCATGCACCTGGTAGAACCAAAGACACGCGAAGAAGGGCTTTTCCCTCTCGGTCTGTAGCCAATCGACGGTGCCGTCCACCAACACGTCCGTAAGGTAATCGCCATCTTCCGCAGGGGGCAGGTCGGCGATATCGAAGGGTGAGAAGTAGCTCGGCGGCCCCGCGTGTGGTCCTCCACCGACGACGGTTTCGAAACCATGCTGGCTGGGCGCGTGGGGCCCGCCCCCGAGGTGCCACTTACCAAAGAGCGCGGTTGCGTATCCAGCCTCCCGAAAGACCTCTGCTAGCGTCTCGTGTTCAAAGGCGATGCGTGTCGCCGTGGTCGGAGTGATCGCGCGCCTATCGGGCCAAGTCGCCGCCGGCAGGGCGACTTCGAGTACGTGTTCCGGCAGGTGTCCCATGGGCGCCGTCACCCCGTGCCGCGCCGGGTCCTGCCCGGTCATGATGCTGGCACGCGTCGGGGAACAGAGCGGGCTCGCCGAGTAGGCCTGGGAGAAGCGCACGCCGCCGGCAGCGAGGGCGTCGATATTCGGCGTCCGGTGAAAACGACTCCCGTGCATGGACACATCGGACCAGCCGAGATCATCCGCAAGGATGATCAATACGTTGGGACGCTCCCCAGGCCCCTGCACTTGGGAGACCTCCTCCTCGACCACAGCATCCTCGTCATTTCCACCGCAGGCGGAGGCGGGGGCACAACACAACAACACGAGCAGCACGGCTTGACGATCTTTCGAGTCTAGTCCCATGGGGAGGATCTTAGGGAGTCGATCGAAACAGGTAGAGTAAGGAGATGGCAGAACTCGAACGGAAGACGGCTGAGACGAAGTATTTGAGCTCGGGATTCGTAGCCCCGTCCCTCTCCGCCCTCGGCGTTCCGCACCTCTTCACCACCCGGAATCAGGCTGAGTTCCACGGTCTTGGGGAAACGGAAGTCAGCTGTGCAAGCGCCCTGGCCACCCTCGGTCGTCCGGATGCACAACTCGTCACCCTGCACCAGGTCCACGCTGCCGGCGTCTTTGACGGAGACGGGGAACTCCCCGCTGAAGACCCGGCCGCCGATGCCGTAGTGACCTCGCGCCCGGAGCGCCTGATCGCAATCCGCGTGGCCGACTGCGTGCCGATTCTGCTCTCCAATACCACCGGAACGCGAGTTGCTGCGGTCCATGGTGGATGGCGCGGTCTAGTGGCCGGGGTCATCCCCGCAACCCTGGCTAGCTTCGCCGGCGAGCAGGTGATCGCAGCCATCGGCCCTTGTATCTCTAGTCCCCACTTCGAAGTTGGGCCCGAGGTGGCAGAGGCGTTTCGCGCTGTAGATCTGGGATCTGCCGTACATCCACAGGCGGATTCGAATCCCCGGATCGACCTGCGTGCCGCCGCGCAGCTGCAACTCCAACGCTGCGGGGTCGAGGTCATCGACGAAACCAGCGCCTGCACCTGGGGGGATGAGGAGCACTTCTTCTCCTATCGGCGCGACGTAACCCACGGCGGATCGATGAGCACGGGGCGCCAATACGCCCTGATAGCCGTCTCGGGAGAATAGGATTCCGGCTAAGATCCCAACATGGAATCAGACAACACAGGCAGCGAAAAAGTCACCAAGAGCGAGGAAGAATGGCGCGCGCAGCTCTCCCCGGAAGAGTATCGCGTGGCGCGAGAGTCCGGCACCGAGCGGGCCTTCAGCGGTCGCTACCACGACTCGAAAGAGCCCGGGACCTACCTCTGCATTTGTTGTTCAACCCCCCTGTTTCGCTCCGATGCGAAGTTTGAATCGGGCTGCGGTTGGCCGTCCTTCTTCGAGCCCCTCGAGGGGGCGAATCTTGTGGAACTCAAGGACGGGACCCACGGCATGGTGCGCACGGAGATTCGCTGTGCCACATGCGATGCCCACCTGGGGCATGTCTTCCCGGATGGGCCGCCGCCCACGGGTTTGCGCTACTGCATCAATTCCGTTTCCCTGCAACACGAGGCCTAGGCACAGACATGGCAAAGTCCCCCGAAGAGATGGCCGCCACGATGGTGGCCAACATGAAGAAGAACACTGGGAAGACGCTGCCCCAGTGGATCAAGATTGCACTGAAGTCCAAACTCGAGAAGCACGGCCAGATCGTCAAGCATCTCAAGTCCGAACACGGCATGACCCACGGCTTTGCAAACCTCGCGGCCATCAAGGCGCTGGAGGCTGCCGCCCCGGCTTCGGCGGGCAGCGTTGATTTGGTTGCGAACCAATACAGCGGCAAGAAAGAAGAACTCAAGCCGATCTATGACGCGCTGATCGCCGCGATCAACAAATTGGGAAAGGACGTCGAGGTCGCTCCGAAGAAGGCCTACGTGAGCCTGCGTCGCTCGAAGCAATTCTGTTTAATTCAACCCTCTACGGCGACCCGCGTTGATCTGGGCATCAACCTGAAGGGCGTCGAGGCGACCGAGCGGCTCGAAGCTTCTGGAAGCTTCAACTCGATGGTTACGCACCGCGTGCGACTCACCTCGGTCAAGGACGTAAACGCCGAGCTAAAGCGCTGGCTCAAACAGGCCTACGCCGCCTCCTAGGGAAACCTCAAGCACGCTTAGCCGTGTGACTGAGGTCAAGGCCCCACACTTTGGAGTTCTTGGTGCGATCCCCCGGGGATGCAAGCGGCGACGGTGTGCCCGATTTTGTCATCACCAACGCCGACAGCTACGTCAACGGCATCGGCTCCGCTCGCGTGGTCATCGTCGCATGGTCACCGTCACCGGGCCGGCGCGCGACAACTAGGTACGGCGAGAGGGAGATATTCGCTCGAAGTCGGCATTGAGGTCGACAGGTGAGCTGGGGCCCTATACTCAAGGTCGCCCGGCTCTCCCTTTCCTCCCCCCTGCACTGTCATGACCAAGAAGCGCGTCCTCGTCGTCTATACCGGCGGCACCATTGGCATGCGCGCTACGGAAGCGGGCTACGCGCCTGAGCCCGGGGACCTGGGCCGCAGGATCGAGGCCATGCCGGAGTTGACGGAACCCGACATGCCCTCGGTGGTGATCGATGAGTGCGAACCGCTTCTGGATTCCGCCGACATGAAGCCCGCCGATTGGCTGCGGATCGCAGACAAGATCGCGAGCAACTATGACGCCTTCGACGGTTTTGTGGTTCTACATGGCACGGACACGATGGCCTACACGGCCTCGGCCCTGCCCTTCATGCTACGCGGTTTGGCAAAACCCGTAATTCTGACCGGCGCGCAGATTCCCATCGGTCGCGTGCGCAGCGATGCCCGCGACAACGTGATTACGAGCCTCGCCATCGCCGCCCGCGGAGACGTGCCGGAGGTTTGCGTGTACTTCGCTGAGAAGCTCATGCGCGGCTGCCGCACGGTCAAGGTCAATGCGGACGGGCTGGATGCCTTTGCCTCACCAAACTTCCCTTTCCTAGGTAAGGCTGGGATCGACATTCGCATTCGCGATGAACTGGTGCGCCGGCCGAGTCAGACGAATAGCGGAACGATGGAACCCCTTAAGGTTCAGCCCTTGGACGGCCCGATCGTCGCGGCCATTCGTTTGTTCCCAGGTATCTCCGCACGGATGCTGGACCAGCTTCTGCAACCTCCGCTCCAGGGCCTTGTACTGGAAACCTACGGTGTGGGCAACGGCCCCGCCGGAGACGAGGAGCTCATGGATGTCCTGCGTCGTGCAACATCGGAACCTGATCCCATCGTTGTGGTCGCCACCAGCCAGTGCGTACGCGGGACTGTGGACCACTCTGGCTACGCAACAGGGGCCGCCCTACACAACGCGGGTGTGCGCTCGGGAGCGGACATGACCAGCGAAGCGGCGCTGGCCAAGTTGTACTTCCTGATCCGCGCTGGCTTGTCCCAGAAGGGCATCGCCACGCAGATCGAAAGGAACTTAGTTGGAGAGCTAACGGAGCGGGATTAGCCGCGCACGTCGACGTTTTCGCCGCGGCCTTCCTCTTGGGGGCCCTGAATGACCTCGCCGGCGGACTCGATCATCGAAACAATCGCGCGTCCTTCGGTCTTGGTTTGGTCCTGGACCTTCGAGAGCACCGCTACGCTCATGCGATCTGCGGTGCTATGGCTTGATGAGCTGATAGCTGTCATGGAGTAGAAATCGACAGGCGGGTTTGGCGCTCTTGAAAGAGATGAGCCTCTTTCGCCCCAGCCCCCCCCTAAAGGGGTCCAGGGGGGGATCGGTCTCCATGGAGGAGTTGCGGGCCCTTACCTGGATTCGTCCTCGCTAGCCCTCTTGGTGGCGGCGGGAACAAGCTCTACGGACGCTTGAGCCTGCTCCTTTAGAACGTCCTGAAGCAGTGCTTCGACGGCCGTGGAAAG
>JBLHLB010000149.1:0-9384 GCA_047618505.1 Planctomycetota bacterium | reverse complement strand
AGGGTGCCGGCCCAAGCTCCCATGGGCAGTACACGGCCCTGTCCGGGAGCGGCAGGGGTCTGGTGGGTGATCAAGTTGTGCATCGAGGGGCGACGTGAGTTCATGGCGGAATCCTAGGGCATCAACAGGACCACTGGGAACGTCTGCCGGGAGAACTCTTGTGAGCCCCTTGTCATAGAGTCGAGTTGGATCAGGTCGGGGGCAAACGATACGCACCATTGACCAGGGGCAGGCCGCAGGGAGCCGGAGTCCGCCATACAATCCCGTGCCCAAGTGCCACACGCTGATTCGTCCAACGGATCCCACACCCGCTCTCACCCCAGAGGCCTGCACGCCGTCATGCGAAGCCACTCGAATCGATCAAAGCACCCCATTCGCCTTTCCCGCCAGGCGAGGTCCATTAGATGGACCGCGCGGGCTGTCCTCGCGGTTCTGGCAACGACCGGATCCCTAGCTGCAGCCCAGCAGGAAGCGGAGCTTGAGGTGGCGGAGGAAACGCTGCTCCTCCAGGAGCCCACGGTCTCGTCCGAGCACATCGTTTTCTCCTACGCGGGCGACCTTTGGATCACCACTCGCAATGGAGGTGACGCCCGGCGTCTAACCAGCAGTGACGGAACCGAGAGCGCCCCCCAACTAAGTCCCGATGGCCAGTGGGTTGCCTTCACCGGTCAGTACCAAGGCAACTCTGATGTCTACCTAATCTCTGTCGATGGCGGCTCCCCGCGGCGCCTTACCTGGCACACGGCGCGCGACACCGTGGTGGACTGGCACCCCGAGGGCGATCGCGTGGTTTTCCGCAGTGGGCGCAATTCGGGCTCCCCTGTGAGTCGACTCTATGAGGTTGCCCTGGATAGCGCGAAGTATGGCGGTACGCCTACGGAGCTGGAGCTCCCCCGGGTGATGCATGCTTCCTTTAACGCTGACGCCACCAAGTTCGTCTACACACCCGTGGAGGATGCCTTCCGCAGCTGGAAACGTTACCGCGGTGGACGAGTGACGCCCGTCTGGATTTACGACAGGGCGACCCAGGGCGTCGAAGTTGTGCCCCACGCCAACGCCAGCGACACATTCCCCGGCTGGTTGGATGGCGTCGTCTATTTCGCCTCGGATCGCGACGGGAGCATGGACCTCTATCGTTATAGCCCTGGGGAAGGCCCCAGTCTTGACTCGGTGGAGCAGATTACCTTCTTCGACGATTATGACGTGCGCAACATGGACGTCGGGTCCGGCGTTGTCGTCTTTGAACAGGCCGGTGCGATCCACGTTTATGACCCCGCATTCAGCGCCACGACGCGCCTTCATATTCGCGTACGCGAAGACGGACTAGCCGGCAGCCCTCGTTGGCAATCCGTGGCTGGGCATGTGCGTGCGGGCGGTGTATCTCCGAACGGCAAACGCGCAGTCTTTGAAGCTCGCGGCGAGATCATCACCGTCCCCCGGGAACATGGTGCCGCGCGTAACCTGACCAAGAGTTCCGGTACCCACGACCGTTCCCCCTCCTGGTCTCCGGACGGCAAGAGTATCGCCTGGTTCCATGACGCCTCTGATGAGTATGTCCTGGCGGTGCGCAACCTTGAAGACGGTAGTGAAGAGGTCTTCGACCTCCAGGGCGGTGGCTTCTACTACGAACCACAGTGGAGTCCCGATGGGGAACACATTCTGTTCCGCGACAAGACCAACCGCTTGGCCTATCTCACCCTGGCTGATCGCACGGTCACCCTGGTGGCGCGCAACGCTGGATCCCTTGGCGTTCTCAGTACCGGATCGACTTGGTCGCCGGACTCCCGTTGGGTCGCATTTGAGCAGCGTGACCCGCGCACCATGTATGACCGCATTGCGCTCTTTGAGATTGCTAGCGGCGAGACCACGGCAATTACAGATGGCCTGGCAGCGGCGGGGGACCCGAGCTTTTCACCCGATGGATCGTTGCTGTACTTCGTCGCCTCGATCGACGTCGGGCCCAAGCTCTTTGGCTTGGACATGACATCCTCCGCTTCGCGGGATTGGGACGCGAACCTCTATGTTGCCGTGCTCAAGGCGGATGGGGAACATCCCATGGCCCACCGCAGCGATGAGGGTTGGAGTGACAAGGAAGAGGACTCCGAGGAGGACACCCCCGCGGAAGACGAAGCCAACGATGAAGAGGCTACGGAAGAGTCGAGCAAAGCCGATGACGATGAAGAGAAGGAGGCCGAGGAGGACGCCCAGCCGTCCATTGACCTCGAAGGCATTGGCCAGCGCATCCTGGCTTTGCCCCTAGGCTCTGCTCAGTACAGGAACTTAGTGGCGGTGAAAGGAGGCTTGCTCTTCTTGGAGCAAGGCTCCAGCGGCAGTCCCAGTCTGCGCAAATTCGACCTGAAGGAGCGCGAGGCGAAAACCCTACGTGAAGACGTAACAGGCTTCGGGCTTTCCGGTGACGGAGAGACTCTGCTCTTCGCAGAGGGTCGCGGGAAATTCCAGCTCTCTGGCTTGGACGCATCCAAGCCCGATAGCCTGGCAATTGACTCCGTGCGCATCTGGGTCGAGCCCCGCGAGGAATGGCCCCAGACTCTGCGCGAAGTCTGGCGCATCCAGCGGGACTACTTCTATGACCCGAATATGCACGGTGTTGATTGGGATGCCATGTGGCCTCGCTACGCTCGCTTCCTGCCCCACGTGCGGCACCGCAGTGACTTGACGCTTCTGATCGCAGAGTTGATCGGCGAATTGGCCTGCGGGCACCAGTACGCCTACGGCGGAGAATTCCCCGAAACCCCCTCGGGACCTTCCGTTGGTCTCCTTGGTGTGAACTGGGAAGTGGATTCGGATCGCTATCGCATTGGACGCATCCTCTTGGGCCAAAACTGGAACCCGAGTTTGCGTTCGCCTATGACGGAGCCCGGTGTCAACGCGGCGGCAGGCGACTACCTGATTGCCGTAGACGGCCGTAACGTGAGCGTGACTGACAACCTCTACGCTGTCTTTGAGAACACTGCTGGACGCCTGACGACTTTGACCTTGAGCGCTTCCGCTGATGGCAGCGACTCGCGTGAGGTCGCGGTCTTGCCCCTAGGGTCTGAAGGCCCCCTGCGACGGCAAGCTTGGGTGGAGGATAACCGTCGCCGGGTAGCGCAGCTTTCCGGTGGTCGCTTGGCCTACATCTACATGCCCAACACCGGTGGGCCAGGACGCGAAGCCTTTGACCGCGACTTCTACAGTCAACTGGACAAGGAAGGTCTGGTCCTGGATGAGCGCTTCAACGGCGGTGGGCAGGTTGCCGACTACGTCATCGATGTCCTCTCCCGCGATGTGCGTTCCTACTGGCTCAACCGCGAAGGTTGGTTGAGCACTAGCCCATTTGGTCTTCTCAACGGTCCCAAGGTCATGGTGATCAATGAGCGCGCTGGATCAGGAGGCGACTGGATGCCCTGGGCCTTTGGGCAAGCAAAACTGGGCACGCTCGTGGGCACACGGACCTGGGGCGGACTTGTTGGCATCTCTGGCTATCCGCCGCTGATGGACGGAGGCACTGTGACTGCCGCGAGTTTTGGAGTCATGGACTCCAAGGGAGCTTGGGCCATCGAGAATGTCGGGGTGGCGCCCGATGTGGAGGTCATCCAATGGCCCAGAGATATCTTGGCGGGCAAGGATCCGCAGTTGGATCGCGCCGTGGAAATCGCCCTTGAGGCCCTCAAGGCCCGTGGGCCGGTCGAGCGTCCCGGCTACGTCCCCCCCAAGGTTCGCTGAGGCAAGGGTTTCCGAATAGGTCCCCGCCCCGGTAACACTTGCCGGGGCGGGGGCTTGGACGCAATTTGAACACGTGCTTTGGGACCGGTTTCCGCCGGTATTTTGCATGCAGGGGTAGAGTGGAGTCGATTCCAGGGCGGTGTGCGCCCTGGATTTACCCCACCCCCTGCATCGTGATTCGCCCATGCTCCGTGCTACCCCCTCGAGTCGTATCCGTGTCCTGTCCCTGCTTGTCCTAGGTTGCTGGCTGCCCCTCGGGGCATCGACCGGCCACGCCCAGGACAACGATCGCCAGAAGGAGCTGCAGGAAACCGAAGGTAGCCTTCCCCTCGAATGGGTCCAGGCCCTGGAATGGCGCTCGATCGGTCCCGCCAACATGGGCGGCCGCATGATCGACCTGGCGGTGCACCCCGAAGATCCCGCCACCTACTGGGTGGCCTCGGCCGGTGGTGGTTTGCTGAAGACGACGAACATGGGGGTGAGCTTCGAGCACCTATTCCAGGACCAGGCTGTAGCCTCCGTCGGCGCTATCGCCGTCAGTCCCGTTGATCCGGATCTTCTGTGGATCGGAACCGGCGAGCCCAACCCGCGCAACAGTGTCTCCTGGGGCGATGGGGTCTATCGCTCGGAGGACGGGGGGCAAACGTGGCAGCACATGGGGCTCTCGGAGACCTTTCAAATTGGTGCCGTTGTGGCGCACCCCACCGATCGCGACATCGCCTATGTGTCCGCCCTCGGAAGGCTATGGGGTCCGAATGATGAGCGCGGTCTCTTCAAGACCAGCGACGGCGGCAAGACCTGGGAGAAGGTTCTCTTCGTGGATGAGAACACCGGCTCGATCGATGTGATCCTAAAGCCAGATGATCCGAACACGTTGATCGCAGCAACCTACGAGCGCAGCCGCGATGGCTATGACACCAACGACCCCGCGCAGAAATGGGGTGCTGGAAGTGGTCTCTGGAAGTCCACGGATGGCGGGGCCACTTGGGAGAAGCTGAGCAGTGGTTTGCCGAGTGTGCGCTGGGGCCGCGTCGGACTGGATTGGTACCAGGGCGACGCGAACGTGGTCTATGCGGTTATCGAAACCGAGCGCATCACGCAGCTTGCAGAGAACGCAGCGTTCTTCGGCATCTCCGGTACCGACGGCGATGAGGTCGGTGTGCGTGTTCGGAGCCTCGAAGAGGACAGTCCCGCCACGGACGCCGAACTCGAAGAGGGCGATCTCCTGGTGACCTACGACGGTGAGCTGTTGACCACATGGAGTGGATTGCAACGCTCCCTTCGCATGCGTAAGGCAGGGCAAACGGCGACTTTTGGGGTCCTGCGTGACAAGCAGCCCATCAGCGTTGTAGTCACCTTTGGCGCCTATCCTTCGGAGAGCGAAGACGAGGATGAAATTCCGCCGACCTACCCGCCCGCCGGTCCCTTCAGTTCCGGACTCGGTGGGCAGGTACAGAACGTGCAGGACCTCCAGGGCGACGAGGGCCACGAATTCGGTGGCGTCTATCGCTCTGATGATGCGGGCGACACCTGGGAGCGCATCAACTCCCTTAATCCCCGTCCGATGTACTACAGCCAGATTCGTGTCGATCCCTCCGACGAGATGAACATCTATGTGCTGGGCACTTTGCTTTATCGCTCGTCCGACGGTGGCAAGACCTTCACGTCAGATGGAGCCGGACGCGAAGTCCACGTAGACCACCATTCCCTGTGGATCGATCCGAGCAACGGCAAGCACATCATTCTTGGGAACGACGGTGGTCTCTATGTGACCTGGGACCGAATGGAAACCTGGGATCATCATAACCACATGGCCATGGGCCAGTTCTACGCAGTAGAAACCGATGTGCGTGAGGACTACCGCGTCTACGGAGGCCTCCAGGATAATGGAACCTGGGGTGCTCCCGTCGGAGTGGGTGGCCGTGGTCCGATCAATAGTGATTGGTTCCGCGTTGGCGGTGGCGATGGCTTCGTCGTTCGCGTCGATCCGACGAACCCCGACCTCGTCTACTACGAGAGTCAAAACGGTGGCCTGGGTCGTTTGGACTTGGAAACTGGGGCGGGGGGTTACTTCCGCCCGCGCGGTGAGCGGGGCGTGAGCTACCGCTTCAATTGGCGCACACCCTTCCTGCTTTCCGATCACAACTCAGGAATCTACTACGCAGCGGGCAACCACGTTTTTCGCTCCCTCAGCAAGGGGGACAACCTACGTCGTATTTCACCGGAGATCTCCTTCACCGATCGCGGTGCGGCTACGGCCCTGGCGGAGTCACCGCGCGAGCCTGATATGCTCTTTGTCGGTACCGACGACGGTGCCCTTTGGAGCACTGAGGACGGCGGCGTAACTTGGACCGACCTCTTCCAACTGAACGTCCACGAAGACGCCGAGTTGGAGGGAGAAGGGGATGCCCCTGCGATTGGAGCCATCTCGGGGCACATGCTGGCCGCGGAGCTGTTGGGCGCAGCTGAGCTGCAGCCCACTCCCGGCCAAGGCGCCTCCTTTGTAAATTCGGATGATCCGGTCGGTGGCCTTTGGGTCGCCGTATCGCCTTCTCCCGACGTCAGCGCCCCGGATCTTCGCCTGCGCCTGGTTCTTGGCGCCGACGGCAAGGTCACAGGAATGGTGGACTCTGTTCTCGGGAACGGGGATATCCGCGAGGGCAGCTTCGAACTCCAGAGCGGTGAGCTGCGCCTGCGCGGCATTGTCGGCGGCATCGGCTACACCGTCCTTGGGACCCTAACGGATGGACGCCTTGAGGCGCGCATGACCGGGGGTGCCGGCCTGCTGGACCTGGCCTTTGTGGCCCAACGCAAGACGGATGCAGAGGGCACCGCAGTCGTTGTTGCCGATGCAGAGCCTGCAGTCGAGACCGAAGCCGTCGCAAGCGTCACGACCTCGGAAGATGAGGCGACAGAAACAGTCGCGGAGACCGAGCAGGAGTCACCCAAGGCGAAGAAGCCCAAGTTCATTAAGGACACGATTGACCAGCTTCTACCCGGCCGCTTCCACGTCAGCTCCTTGGTCGCCTCGCGTCACCGCAAGGACCGCGTGTATGTCACCTTTGATGGCCACCGTTCCGACAATGACTTGCCCCACGTCTACGTGTCCGAGGATGCTGGCAAGAGTTGGGAATCACTGCGCAGCAATTTGCCGGATGCCGTAGGTTCCGTGCGCGTCATCGTGGAGGACACCTTGGAGCAGGACCTTCTGTTCCTGGGATCAGAGTTTGGCGCCTTTGTTTCCGTTGACCGTGGCGAGTCTTGGACGCGCCTGAACAACAACCTCCCTACCGTCTCGATCCACGACTACAGCATCAACGTTGCCAGCGGTGAGATCGTTGCAGGTACCCACGGGCGTAGCCTCTGGGTCCTCGACATGAGCGTGTTGCGTGAGATGGGCAAGGATGTCCTGCGGGCCGATGCCCACCTCTTTACCCCGGGTCGGGTGTCTACCCCTGAGCGCACCCAAGAACGCGGCTCCACCCTGCGTAGATTCGAAGGGGAGGCCCGACCCCGCGGCATGGCGGTGACCTACTCCCTTGGCCGTAAGGCACGAGATGTCGAAATCTTCGTTGAGGACTCAGCGGGTGCCCGATTCGCTGATCTCTCCGCATCCTTTGGAGACGAACTCCTTAATAAGGGATTGCACCGCACGCAGTGGAACCTGCGCCGATCCGGCGGAGAAAATGGCGGTCGACGTCGCGGCCGCACCCGCGGTGCATCTACGGGATCCTTCACCCTGGTCCTCGTCGTGGACGGTGAAACCCAGCGCATGCCCTTTACGATTGATTAGATCGACGGGCGCCTCAGTCAGCGGGGCGTATCACGTGGAGAGGCGACGCAGCGGTTGAAGAGCTGCGCCGCCTCTCCAATAGAAATCGACCACCTCCGCGCCTAGTTCATTGTCCTTCAGGCAAAGCCTAGGGAGACAGTGATGGCGCGGGGGTGGTCGATTTCTTGGGGGTGTGCCCGAGCGCACACCCCGATTCGCCTCTCGATTAGTTGCCGAGCACCAGGTCGATGGCGTTCGTTAGCTGCGAACTCTGGTTCATGAAGACCTGGGTGAATACGGCCAGGCCAAGCAGGGCGTTGTCCGCGGGAACCGGCTCCGTGTGAGTGGCTGTGCCACCCGTGATAAAGCTCGTGTTCAAGAGGAGGTTGCTGCTGGTCGGATCGACGAGCAGTTCGCCGAAGGCGGTGGGAAGCTGCACGGGTCCTGCGAAGCCGAAGACGAAGGTGAGGCCTGAGGCCCCGACAGATCCTCCGTTCACCGTTGAAACCCAGTTCGTTCCGAGGACCGGAAGGGTCACTGAGTCGAAGATGTCGGGGTTCGTATTCGATCCCAGGCGTTTGGTCGCACTGGCGTTCGAATCCACTGTCACGATGATGAGGTCGCTCTTCACTTCCGAGTCATTCCCGGCCGATCCTGTGACGGTCAAGCTGACGTCGTAGGTGCCCGGGACGGAATACACGTGGCTCGGATTCTGGGACGTGGAAGAGTTCCCGTCACCGAAGCTCCAGCTCCAACCACTGACCGCCGTACCGGCGGACAGATCTGAGAAGTTGACCGCAAGGGGGGCATCGCCGGTCAGGGGCGTGGCAGAGAAATCGGCCACGGGGTCCTGCCCCCCGACGTCAGCGAGACTCGGGCGCCAGAACTCCAGGGTGCAACGCATGCGACGGGATTGCTCAGAGGTGAACTCCTCCATGCATAGGTCGTCCGAGTAGTCCATGTAGTTGGTCTTCGGATCCGGTGTGCTGCAGCTCGTGGGGTTCCCGGGGCAACCGAAGATCGGGCCGCTCTCGGCGTTCGTGTCACAGATCCGGTCGCCGTTTGTGTAGCAATTCGAGACCGCCGCGCAGCCACCGTCGAAGGTGTGCCAGAGGCCCAGGTAATGTCCGAGTTCATGGGTTGCAGTGCGGCCCTGGTTGTAGGGAGCACCGCCGGCGGAATTGCGACCGAAGGCGGACCACAGGCAAACGACGCGGTCAGAGCTACTTCCAACGATGCCACCCTGGGGCAGGTCGGGCACATACCCCAGGTAACCAGAGGCGCTGTTCGTGTAGATGTTCAGGTAGTTGTTGGTGTCCCAGGCCAAGGTCGTCCAATAGGAACCACCGTCGTTGAACCAGGTCGTGTTGGTCGAGTAGGTGATTCCGGTGGTGGCGTTGCCGGAGGGATCCGTGTCCGCCAACTTGAAGGAGATCATCGTGTTGAAGCCGTTCGAGCCATTCGATGAAGGAATGGCGCCGAAGTCCTCATTGAGGATGTCGATTTGGCTCTGCACCTGGGCTGCGCTTAGAAAACCCGTGCCTCCGGAGTTCTGGATGACGTGGACGACAACCGGAATCTCAAAGGTGTAGGAGGCCTCGTACTCGCTGGTCGGGTTGGTCGAACCATAGGCGCAATCCGACGGGCTCAGGAGAATGTCGGCTAGGGCCTGGTCGAGGGGCGGCGTACCGCAACGCAAGCTGTTTTCGCGGATGAAATCGCGGTAGGTGTCGGTGGACGACTGGCCCGTCGCCTGCGAGACGCCCGTTTGGGGTCCGACGGTGGCCCCGGAGGCCAAGAGGCCAGCGGCGATGAGCGAGAGAGTCGAAGTCAGCATGTTGATGAGGGGTGCGGGGGGGGGAGCATTCTTGGTGGATGAGATACCC
>JBLHLB010000148.1:0-9393 GCA_047618505.1 Planctomycetota bacterium | reverse complement strand
TAACGCGCTCAAGGCGACGGGCGGACTTCGCTTCTGCGAAGGCGGCCTTGCGAGTAACTCGATTGGTGCGGGCTTTGGTCACGACTTTGCGACCGGGGCGCTTGCGGGGCATCGAGCGTTCGACTCCCTCGTAAACACCTTCGCGCTTAAAGATCGAACGCACGGTCTCACTGGGCAATGCGCCCTGGGAGAGCCAGAACTTTGCGCGATCAACCTTAAGGCTCAAGCGCAGTTCGGGCTTGGTAGAGGCCGGGTCGTAAACGCCCAGGTTCTCCAAGGTGCGCCCACTGGGCGAAAGGGCACGGTCAGCGACCGAGATGCGATAGCACGGGGAGTTGCGGCGCCCGGTGCGCTTCATGCGGATGACAACGGCCATCGGATGGTGTATTCAGTGAAAAGGGTGACGAACCGGATAGTCGCGCGCCAAGCAGGCGCGCCAATGATCCGTTGCCCGCGGGCATGCGGGACACTGGGGCCCGAGCGGAAACTCAGGACCCAGACTCTGCCGGAGGGCTTCCAGCGGATTGAAGGGCGAAGAGCTTAGCGCTTACCCCGCCCTTTTCCCCCCTTCTTCCGCTTCTGTTTCTGCTTCCGCTTGGATCCGCTCTTTCGGGTAGCCGAGCTTCCCATGGGTTTGGGGCCCCCGGCGGGACCTCCCAGCATGCTGGGATCGATGCCCCCGGCTCCCCCGCCAAGACCCGGAAGTCCAGACATCCCGCCATCACCGCCTCCCTTCGAAAACATGCTTCCCAGGCCCCCCAGGAGGCCTCCGCCGCCCCCAACGCCGGATGAGAGCTGTCCGTCAGGAGACATTCCCTCCAGGGCTGCGCGCTTGCCTTTCTTGCCCATCATGGCGCCCAGACCGAGCTTATTCATCTGCTTCATCATCTGCTTCATGCCCTTGAAGCTCTTGAGCAATTCATTGACCGCCCCGACCTCTTGACCAGCTCCACGGGCGATTCGGCGGCGCCGATTCATCTCCAGGAGTTCCGGTTGCAGTCGCTCCCGCGGAGTCATCGAGGTGAAGAGCGCCTCCAGGCGATTCATCTTGCGGTCGTCCACATCGACCTGATCCATCAAGCCGCTCATGCCTGGCATCATCCCCATGACCTTCTTCATGGGCCCCATTTTCCTGATCATGCGAATCTGGGCGAACATGTCCTCGAGGGTGAAGCTGCCCATCACCATCTTCTCCATGGAGGCCTTGGCCTCGTCTTCGGAGATGGTTTCCTGGGCGCGCTCCACGAGACTGACAACATCGCCCATGCCGAGGATGCGATCCGCCATGCGCGAGGGCGCAAAGGCATCCAGATCGTCGACTTTCTCACCCGTTCCGAGGAACAGTATCGGACAACCCGTGACCTTCTTGAGGGTCAGAGCTGCACCACCACGGGCGTCGCCGTCGAGCTTGGTCAGGATGACGCCCGTCAGATTGAGTCGTTGATGGAAGGACTCTGCGGAGCGCACTGCATCCTGGCCGGTCATGGCATCGACGACCAGCACCTGATTGTGCGGATTTGTGCGCTTGGCAATCTCCGCGACTTCGGCCATCAATTCATCGTCGATGTGCAGACGACCGGCCGTGTCGAGGATGACCACATCGCAATCCAGGACACGCGCTTGCTCCACCCCACGCGCGCAGACCTCCGGAGCCGCCACGCCTTCGGAATGGAAGACGGGGATGTCCAGTTGGCGACCAAGGACGCGCAGCTGCTCTACGGCAGCCGGGCGCTTGATATCGGCGGCCACGAGCAAGGGACGTTTTTGGTGCTTCTCACGTAGAAGCTTCGCCAGCTTCGCGCAGGTCGTAGTCTTGCCCGCGCCCTGCAAACCGGCCATTAAGATGACGGTGGGACCGTTCTTGGCAAAATCCAAGCGCGCGTCCTCCGGCCCCATCAACTCAACGAGTTGGTCGTGAACCGCCCCCACGAATTGCTGAGAGGGATCAACACCCTTGATGACCTCGGCTCCCACGACACGCTTCCGCACCGCGTCCACAAAGTCTCGCGCGAGCTGAAAGTGAACATCTGCCTCGAGCAAGGCCGTGCGCACTGAGCGCAGGCCCTCATCGATGTTCTTCTCGTTGAGCTCGCGCTGGCCGCGAAGGGACTGGAAGGCGCCCGACAGTTTCTGGGTCAGGGACTCGAACATGGATAGCAACTCAAGGGTGCGGTCCTGCGCCTCTGACGAAGGACCGTTTGATTCGTTTAGGAGCTGGGATTGCTTGGGGGGTTCGCTTGGGAACTAACCCCTACTGGCTTGGCCCACTGGCTTGGCCCCACAGCCTGTCCCGATCGAACGGGAACACAAGCCAGGGGGGCTCAAACTTGACCAGACAGGGAACTCGGATGTCCTGGCCGGACCTATAGTTCGGCGGGGATCTCGTCCTGATTCACACGTCGAATATTGGCGCCGAGGGCCGAGAGGCGCTCTTCGATGGCCTCGTAGCCTCGGTCGATGTGGTAAACGCGGAAGACGCGCGTGGTGCCCTCGGCCACGAGCCCAGCCAAGACCAGGGCCGCTGAGGCCCGCAGGTCGGAAGCCATGATGCTGGCGCCCGAAAGCCTCGGCACGCCCTGGACGATGGCGGTTGACCCTTCACGCCTAATCTGGGCCCCCAGGCGCAGCAACTCCGCCAAGTGCATGTAACGATCGTAGTAGATGCGTTCGGTGATCACGCTAACACCGTCCGCCATGACCATGGCGGACATCCATTGGGCCTGGAGGTCCGTGGGAAATCCCGGAAAGGGCTGGGTCGTGACGTCCGTGGGCCGCAGCCGTTGGGCCTGGTCGCGAGGTTGAGTTTCGATCCAATCCTCACCGCGTTCGATGGCAACACCCGCTTTCCAGAAGGCGTCCAGGAGGGCCGAAAGCTCGCCGGGTCGGCAACCTTCCACACGCACGCGCCCCCCGGTCATGGCACCGGCAATCAGGTAGGTCCCCGCCTCGATGCGATCGGGTATGACTTCGTGTTCGGCACCGTGCAATTTGTCTACGCCGTGGATCGTCACCGTCGGTGAACCGATCCCCTCGATCTGGGCGCCCATGGAAACCAGACATTGGGCCAGGTCAATCACCTCAGGCTCGCAGGCTGCGCTGTGGAGGACGGTTGTGCCCCTGGCAAGGACGGCTGCCATCATCACGTTTCGCGTGGCCCCGACGGAGCTTCCAAAGGGTGTGCCCAGGAAGACCTCTCCTCCCTGAAGCCCACCGGGGGGCGCCTTTACTTCGACATAGCCAGCTTCCTGACTAACCGTGGCACCCAGGGCTGCGAAGCCCTTGAGGTGCACATCCACGGGGCGCACGCCAAAGACACAGCCGCCGGGGAAACTGACTCTGGCTCGTCCACATCGACCGAGGAGCGGGCCCAGGACTTCGAACGAAGCACGCATGCGGCGCACCAACTCCCAGGGTGCGTTGGGATCGATTTCCGTGGCGGAGCGCGCGCTCAGCTTGCCACCCTCCGACCGATCGACCGTGGTGCCAAGGTGCTCCAGGATCTTGACCATCGTGCGCACGTCGGCCAGGTCCGGAACATTGCCCAGTCGCAGGGGTTCGTCCGTCAGAAGCGAAGCAGCGAGGATCGGCAGAACCGAGTTCTTTGCGCCTACACAGCGCACGCTACCTTCGAGGCGTTGGCCTCCGTCGATCTCAAAAACGTCCAAGGTGAGTAATCCGGGTGTGGGGAAGCCTGGAGAGGCAATAGATCAGATGCTGGTGCTGTCGAGTTTCGGGCACGGGGACCGTCAACTCCGCGAGTTCAGACAGAGGAAGTCAACATGGGGCCGAGGGGTCGGCCGCCGAGTACGTGCAGGTGCAGATGCGCCACCTCCTGTCCGCCGTGCACGCCAGTGTTGGCGATCAGACGCCAACCGGAGCCGAGTCCCTCCTGGCGAGCCACGTCCGCAGCCGCATGCAGGCAGGCACCCGCGACCTCCGGATCTTCTAGTGTCCAGAGGCTGGCAACGTGAATTTTAGGAATGACCAGGACATGAGTCGGAGCCTGTGGGGAAATGTCCCGGAAGGCCAGGGTTACCTCGTCCTCGCGGACGACGGTGGCCGGGATCTCGCCGGCGACGATCTTGCAAAAAAGGCAGCTGGGGTCGTGCACGTGGAATTCTGAGGGTTCAGGGGCCGGTCGCAGCGTTATCCGCTTCCCCCAAAAGAATAGGGCCCTGGGGTCTGGATCCAAAGTCCCGGGCCCCTTTAGGCCCAGGGGATCTCGCGCCAACGGCCCAGGCCCGAGGCGTGCCCTCGCCCACGGTTTGACCCCGCCACGCCCGTCCACTATTATTTTCCGGTTGAACCTGCGGAGCTGGACTCCGCGGGCAGCCCAAGCGTCGGGGCACAGATTCTCCAGGCCCAGCAGTTTTTCCTAGCCCAGACTTCCCCGACCGCAACTTTCACGGTTTCCGCCGTTCCCGAACACTCGGGTATGCGCGTGGATCCGAACTCGCTCGACACTCCCTTCTCTTTATCAAACCGATGACCGCCGAAGCCGCCGATCCCGCGGACCCCTCCTTGACGACCACTGCCACCGATGGCAGTAACTCCGAAGCTGGTCCCGTGATCACTCCCAAGGAATCTTCACTGACAGGTGAAGAGCAGGCTAGCCCTGGACTGTCAGCTGACGTCCACGACGGAGAGCTGTCGACAGGTTCGTCAGACCAGATGATGCCGACCCCGCCCATCGAGTCTGCACCTGAGTCCGCACCCACTGCCCCCACTGCCCCCTACACCGGTGACGCCGTTCTAGCTGACGTCGCCCCGACTGGATCGTTCGCATCAGAGGACGACATGGGCGACTCTGACTTCGTCTCCTACGGTGGGTCGGACGATGACGACGACTTGGAGGAAGAGGAGTTGCCGCCGCCCCCGCCGGAGGTTCACTTCAACATCATGGAGTTGGAGCCCCTAGGCTTCACCGGCCTTGAGGAAGCACGCACCCTAGTGTTCGCATCCAAGCGCACCCGCGATCGTTTCGAAACCTCCCTCGGCGAACTGGACAGTGCCGGAGAGGAAGGTCGCCGCCGCGCCCTTGGTTGGTGGGTTCTCGCGGAGTACGAGCAGGCCGCTAAGGAGCTGCAATCCCACGAGCAAGACGACACCGCCGCCTTCACCCGCGGCAAGGCACTTGGCTCCCTGGGCCAATGGAACGCCGCCGTCGCGATCTTTGAGCGTCTTTCCAAGTCCTACCCGGACGAGCCTCGCCCGCGCGCGGCCATGCTTGAGGCACGCCTCGAGGGCGCCCTTTCAAAAGATCCCGAGGACATCGAGGCTCTTGCCGACGAGATCGCCGGTGCAGTGGCACAGGCGCCTGGCAACTTCGCCGAGACCAGTGAAGGCTATTACATCGCTGGCCGCGCCGCCGAAGTTCGTCGTGACTGGGAAGCGGCCCTGAACTCCTTTGAAAAGGGGTATGAAGCCGGTCCCGCCGATCGCGTGCTGATTTCGCGCTTTGCCCACTTGGCCGAACGGACCGGAGTTGACGATCGCGCCATCGCCCTCTACGAGGAACTGATGGACATGCCCCCCGTCGAGCGTTCCACCCTGATGAACTTGGGTGTGCTCTACGAGGATCATGGTCGCGACTCCAATGCCGCTGCCTGCTACGACATCGTTCATCAGAACGATGGGACGGACACGCAGGCTCGCCTGTATCTCTCCGACGCACGCGCTGCCATGGAGATGTACTACGACGAGGACATGGAGAAGAAGGAGGATCGACTCAATCAGATCCTGCGCATCCCCATCACCGACTTCGAGCTTTCCGTGCGTGCCCGCAACTGCCTCAACAAGATGCAGATACTTGCCCTTGGAGATCTGGTCCAGCGCACCGAGCAAGAATTGTTGTCCTACAAGAATTTTGGCGAGACCTCCCTACACGAAATAAAGGAGATCTTGCACTCCAAGGGACTGCGCCTTGGAATGCCCCGTGACGAGGCTGTGGCTTCCATCGAAGCCCACGCCCGTCGAATGAGCTCCGGTGATCGCGGCGACGTGATGAACAAGCCGATTCTCGAGCTGCAACTTTCTATCCGCGCTCGACGAACGGTCGAGTCTTTGGGTTGCCTTACCGTTGGCGACGTGACCAAGCACTCCGCCGAGGAGCTGCTGGGTATGCCGAACTTCGGACAGACGTCCCTGCAGGAGCTACGCAACAAGCTGGGTGAACTGACCCTCAAGCTGAACGGCGAATAGGTCTCGCTGACTCGGCGTGCGCACCGTTTTCACAACGGTGGGCACGCCGATTTTTCTTCATGTACGAATACCTCGAAGGCACCGTGGCTCAACGTGGGCCGACCCAGCTCGTCCTCGACGTCGGTGGTGTCGGGTTCGACCTGGCCGTGCCGCTGAACGCACGCTTTGAGATTGCGGCCGGTGCGGAGCGACTCAAGGTGTGGACGCACCTGGTGGTGCGCGAAGATGCGCAGCTGCTCTACGCCTTTCCAACGCCGGCGGTGCGGGAGCTGTTTCGTCTGCTCCTAAAGGTCCGTGGTGTCGGGCCGTCCATGGCCCTCGGAGTGCTCTCGGGCCTAACGGCAGAAGAACTCCTGCAGGCCATCGGCGCCCAGGATCCGAAGCCCCTCCAGCGGGTAAAGGGCGTCGGCAAGAAAACCGCTGAACAGATCCTCCTGGACCTGCGAGATCGGGCGCCGCGACTGGCCCTGAGTATCGGAGCGGAGGGCGTCATCAGCCCCACGCCGCCCCCCGTCGACGGAGCTGTCGAGGACGCCGTCCAGGCCCTGATTTCGATCGGCTACTCGGACAAGGAAGCCCGCAAGAGTGTGGAGCGCGCGACCAAGACTGTCGGCAATGAAGACCTGGAAGCACTCTTGCGCACGGCGCTTCGTCAGTAAGACGGTCCTGAGATTTGGGCCCAGACGAACCTGGGACGAGGGCCTCGCGGGAAGTAGCCGTTGGCAGCCTTATTCGGCGATTCCACCGGATGTCAAAATTGTTTCCCCGATCGCGCGAGCTTTCCTACGTGAGCCCGGCAAGATCCCGAAGATGGAAAGCTCACCTCGCATCTTGATCGCTGACGAGTTGGATCCGGCCGCCCTAGAGGTCTTCCGACGCCGTGGACTAGAACCGGTAGTACGAACGGGACTGAAGGGCGAAAAGCTCCTCGAGGCCGTGGCCGAGATAGACGCCCTGGTGGTGCGTTCGGCCACCAAGGTCACCGCGGAAGTTCTTGCCGCCGCTCCCCACCTGAAGGTTGTTGGTCGCGCCGGAATCGGTATCGACAACATCGACTTGGCGGAGGCGACCAAGCGGGGCGTGATCGTGATGAACACGCCCCTTGGAAATGCCACGACAACTGCCGAGCTGGCCATCGCCCTGCTCTTCTCCATGGCGCGCCACGTACCCCAGGCCAACCAGCGGGCCCATGCGGGCAACTGGAAGAAGAAGGGCCTGATGGGTACCGAGGTCACTGGCAAAACGCTTGGCGTGATCGGATTTGGGCGCATCGGTCGCTTGGTCGCGGAACGCGGTAAGGGCGTCGGGCTCAAGGTCGTGGCCTTCGACCCCTACCTCGACCCCAGCAAAGGATCGCCCGTACCCGGGGTGGAACTGGTTGACCTACCGGAATTGATGGGGCGCGCGGACTTCATCACCTTGCACGTGCCGTTGACCGACTCTACCCGCAACATGATCTCCTGGGAGCAGCTCAAGCTGGTCAAGCCGGGTGCCCGCCTGATCAACGCCGCCCGCGGCGGCGTCGTGAATGAGGAGGCCGTCCTAGATGCCCTTACCGATGGTCGTCTTGCGGGCGCAGCCTTCGACGTCTTCAACGAGGAACCGCCGCCCGCGGACCACCCGCTCTTGCAGCGCGAGGACGTGATCGTGACCCCGCACCTGGGCGCATCCTCGACCGAAGCGCAGCTACGCGTAGCCCTGGATGTGGCCGAGCAAATCTCGACCTTCCTCCTAGAGGGCGTGGCACAAAACGCAATCAACGCCCCCACCATCCCTTCCGATGCCATGGCGGAGCTGGCCCCTTTCCTGCTGCTGGCGCAGAAGATGGGCAGCATGATTACCCAGCGCATGGGCGGCTTACCACGCAAGCTTGAACTGACTGTGCGCGGAGACGTCGGGCGCCACGGGCTGGAGCACTTTCGACTGGCCCTCTTGACCGGAGTCCTGGAGAAGGCCCTAGGAGTCGGCGGTGTCAATTCGGTCAACGCTCCGACCTTGGCCGAGGAACGCGGCGTTTTGGTCCTGGAAACAACGAAGAGCGGTGCCAAATACACCCATGGTGAAATCGCTATCAGCGCCGTTGAGGAAGCCGGCGGTCCAAGCACTGATCTGGTAGGAACGGTATTCGCGCACGAACCGCGAATTGTTCACGTGGACGGTGTCGATCTCGACCTGCCCTTGCGCGGCGTAGTCCTGATCTTGAAGCACATCGACCGCCCCGGAGTTTTGGCTGAGATCTGCGGCACCCTTGGGAACGAGGGCATCAACATCCAACGCTTGGAGCTTGCTCCCCTAGAGGACGGAAGCGGGCGCTCCATGGGCCTCCTCACCCTGGATCTAATGCCGAGTGAGGCAGTGTTGGAACTACTGCGCAAGAACGATGCCGTGGCATCCCTCAGCGTCGTCAACTTCTGATTCGTCGGACCGGACATATGCCGCACCAGGATCTGACGGATAGCGAGCCGCCCTTTGACACAGTCATTTTTGACTGTGATTCGACTCTCTCCGCGATGGAGGGAATCGAAGCACTGGTCGGTGAGAATGAGGAGCTGGCTGAACTGACCGCCGCAGCCATGGCGGGAACGGTTCCCCTGGAGGAGGTCTATGGTCGCCGACTAGATATCGCCCAGCCGACATCCGCCGATATGGGGCGTGTGGGTGACCTCTATATCGAGTGTGCCCTCCCGAATGCACGCTCCCTGGTTCAAGCGCTGCAGCTCCTTGGCAAACGGGTTGTCATCGTTTCCGGTGGCCTGCTTCCCCCCGTGCTTCAGTTCGGCGCATGGCTTGGCATCGATGCAAAGGACATCGAAGCGGTCGACCTGTCCTTTGACAGTGCAGGCCATTACCTGGACTATGATCGCAGTTCGCCCTTGGCTCGCGGCGGTGGCAAGATCGAAGTCCTCGGTCGAATGCTGCGCGAATCCGCCCTGGGGCAGATGGCCTTCGTCGGCGACGGCGCGACGGATTTAGAGGCCGCGCACCTAGCCCAACGCTTCATCGCCTACGGCGGTGTGGAACGACGGGAGGCCGTTTCCTCCCGCGCGCTTGTGCACTGCGACGTTCCTAACTTTCACGCCCTAGCACCGTTGCTATTCTCTGCGGCAGAACTCGAACAACTCCGCACCGACCACACCCACAGAACTTGGCTCGCCGACGGCGACAATTGATCCTATGAAGCTTTGGATTCCC
>JBLHLB010000147.1:0-9404 GCA_047618505.1 Planctomycetota bacterium | reverse complement strand
AACTCCTTGGCGCCCATGCGCCCACCCAGGTTCGCCAAGTCCGGCGCCATCGAATGCCCGGCGAGTCCATTCGCGTCATCGGGCAAGGCATGACAGGCGCTGCACTGCGCCAAGGCCAGCAACCGATCCGCCCCGGGGTCTCCCCCTGCCACCTTCGGTCCAATATCCCAATCCCCACTCCCACGACAGGCGAAGGCGACGACGAACAGAAGAAGTGAACTGCCAAGCGTGGTTGCTTTGAACATAGACCGGCGGGGCGCGACTTGCGAATCGGGGCGATACGCCGCTCATTCTAGATTCTCGTCCCCCCCGGCCCAGCGCTAATCGCCTCCTCGACTCTATTCATTCCAAGGAATCCAAATGAGCATGCATAACCCGGACTCCACACCACGATTTAGCGCGCGGGCAGGAGAATCAATAGACCTTCTGTCTCAGCAGCAACTCCCTTGAGGTGGGCCGCAGCAGCGGGGTCGACGCTGGCGTAGTCATAGAACGGCCCCTCAGTCGGTGGCGGAGTCGCGACTAGATCGAGCTCCCCGAGGCCACCCTCCAGGGCGAGGACGAAGCTCCCGTCCTCGGTGGTGCGCGAGAGGGCTGCCATCTCGCCGGCTCTGTCTATCGCGCGAACCGTTGCGCTCATCACCGGGCGGCCATCGGCGTCGAACACGTGCCCGCTTATTCGGAGCGCCGCGGGCATATGAATCTCAAGGGACTCAGAGCCCGAGGCAACCTCCATCACAGTGGACAACATAGTCCCGCGTCCCTGCTGCGCGGCGTCCATGGGAATAGCCTCGAGACGGAAAAATCCCTTACGCAACCCGGCCATTCGGAACTGCCCATCGGCATCGACAAAATCATGTCCGCCAGGCCCCGGGGTCCCCTCCATCGGCTCGACCTGGACGAAGATATCACCGACTAGCTCGCCCTCCGTGCCGAACACCTGGCCCCCGACCACCATGCCCTCAGGTAGCTTAATCTCAACCTCCTGAATCCCATCCGCTCCGTCGATGACCACCTCTTTGGTGTGCCAGCGCGAGTCAACTTGCCGCGCAGCGAGTCTGTACTCGCCAACGGCCAAGTCCGAGAAGGAGAAGCGACCCCGGTGATCCGTGCGTGCATCGCGACGACCACAGTAGGCTTCAATTCCCTCCACTGGAGTCCCGCCCAGGAGTCCTCGGTTGTCGTTCACGCCCTTCAGTTCGACCCGGCAATCCACCGCCGGCTCACCGGAGGGCCCAATCACAACACCCCGTAATCCGAGGGGGTCCTGAAGGGCGACCGCTCCGAGTTCGATCGTCGTCAGGTCATGCTCGTTGTCGGGGAAATCGTAGATCACGGCCCCAAGGCCCTCGCGCAAGACATAGAGCACGTGGCGCGCATCAGGCCGTAGGTCCACAATCTCGAATTCGCCATCCGCGCGACTGCGCGTCGAAAGCCAATCGAGCTTCTGCATGCGATTCTCGAAGCTCGAGGCAACCGCCGCCACATAGGCATCAGCCACCGGACTTCCCCTGGCATCGACGATGCGCCCGAGGACTCTGCGGCCGGGAACCAACTCGAAGTTCAAGGTCACAAATCCATCCACAATGGGCGTCAATTTGAGCTTCTGGCGACCAAAGCCTGCCGCCCGCACGGCGACATCGTAGACGCCCTCACGCCTGATATTCTCCATCAGGAATTCCCCACGTTCATCGGTCCGAATCGTGTGCTGGAAGGTCCAGCCTTCGCTGACCTCGGCGCCGACGACCGGCGCCCCATTGCGCGCATCGGAAACACGGCCGCGCAGGGCGAAGCCCGCCTCACATTCGATAACTTGCTCCACGACTTCACCCGCCACTAACTGGACATCCATCAATTTGGGGCGTGAGGCATCTTCAGGCATGACGTCGATTCTGACCGTCGAAGCGTCGAGCCCTCCAATCGTGAAGAACCCCTCTGCATCCGTTAGTTCATCGAAAATCTCGAGGGACCCAATCCGGGTCTGGCGGCCGCGAATTCGGGCCTGGAGACCCTCGCCATCCTCTGCCCGCACGACGCGTCCACTGAGCGTCGCCCCGAGACCGAGGCGCACCTCAAGGTACTCACCGGCGTAGCGGTCAAGTCGAACGGCGGGCGCGAAGCCCTGCTTTTCGACACGCAGCGTCGAAGGTCGACCCGCATCGAGAGGAATCGCGAACTCGCCCAGGCTGTCGCTCTCAAGTTCGGCAATGAGTTCACCGCTGGAGTCCCGGGTCAGATCCAAGACCGAGTATTCCCCCACGTCGTCTCGGCGCAGGGTGATCCGCGCACCGGCGACGGGGTTCCCCTGGGGATCGATCACGCGCCCCTGCAGGTCGCGCTCCGCGTCGGCCGTTGCAAGGGCTCCGACGACTTCCGTTGGGGGATCCAGTGGGACAGCGAGTCGCTCCGATGTCGACCCATGAACTTCGTTCACTGGCGCTTCCTCAATGGGCTCCTCAAGCGTCAAGACGGCCGGCGCTTCCGCGGAGGCTGTCGCCGTCACCCCCTCGCTTGTCCCTTTCCAGATCTGTAGCCCCACCACGACCAACACAAGTGCTGCCGCAGCAAGCGCAAGTTTCGTTCCCATCGCAATCCCTCCGAGAGTAAGAGTCGTTCCCAGCGGCCCGGGGCCACCGGTTTTCGTGAGGGGGGCGAGTGCCAAGCACCAGGCCGGGCGGTCCCCCTTGAAGTGAGCGTCTAGCAGCTCTCGCAGAAGTGCGAGGCCACGGGACACGCGCTGTCGAACGGTCTCCTCACGCACCTTCAGGCGCGTCGCCATATCTCCGTAGGAGAGTCCTTCCTGGAAACGCAGCAAGACTGCGGTTCGGTAGGGCTCACGCAGTCGAAGGACGTGCTCGGCCACAAGTCGTTGGAGCCGCAGGCGCTCGACCTCGTCGGACACTGAAACCTGCGCCGTGTCGACGCTGTCCTCTTCATGCCCCCGACGAGTTGCTTCGTCGCGGAAACGGCGGCGCGCAACATTGCGTGCCACCGTTGTCAACCAAGCACGCAAACGCCCACCACCCAACCCCGGGGGCTTCCTCTGCAGCGCGATCAGCCAAGTGTCCTGGAGGACATCCTCAGCTGCACTTGAATCCATCACCAGACTGCGGGCCAGGCCACGCAACCAGGTCATTTCCAAGAGCAGGGTCTCTGCCGACAATTTTGATTCCGAAGGAGTCATCGTTCCGAGGAGGGGATCCACGGCGGCTCCGATTGTGACGGGAAAACCGCATCAGGAGCGCCAGTTATTGACGACCTCCTGGTCCGGCAATCGATTCGACACCAGACGGTGATCAAGGAATGAAACGAACTCCAAGTCGTTTCAATCCCCCATAGGGCAGCTAGGGGTGCGGGAGAGCCCCCTGTCCTTGATCCTGGACATGTCTGGCCGCTAAATCGGCGCACCACTCGGAGAAGCTTGCCTTGGCTTCCCCGCTCCCCTCCCCACTTGTCGCCAACCACGTGCGCGCCCTCTCTGGGGGGCTATTCTACGGGAGCACTCTCATCTTGAAGCCCGTCTATGCCCTCCCGGGCTGCCTCACACTCGCGCTCGCCTCCTGCCAGCCCCTCTCAAGCACGACGCATAATCGCAGGTCAGAAAAGGCACGAACAAGATCACTGTTTCCACCGACTGGGCTGCCTACGAGGCTGCGGTCCGCCTCAATGACCCCACCCCCGGCGACGGAAGCGCATCCACCAATTTTGAACCCAACTACGGTGGCGGCTGCGCTCTTCGCACTCCGTCACCCACTCATGGTCCCTCGGACTGCTGTTTGAGTACCGAAACTTTGATGCCGATCCGGTGGTGCCCCTGGGCCTTCGGCTTCGGCGCGACCTATGAATTCCCCCTGGACTCCAGTGACGACACGGTCGTCTTGACTCCGCCTAACGCTGGCGGCTTGATGTTCCCGGTCGATGCTGAGGTGAAGCCGGATGGATTCCTGGCCTACGTTGGCCTGAGCTTCTTCCTCTAGGACTTAGATCGATCGACCGCGGAGTTCCTCCGCGATGCGCGCGCGTTCCTCGGCTGCTTGGCTGGGGAGCGCGCGTTTCTGTTTGGCCCGGGAGTCGTGCCAAGCCAAGCCCGCGCTCCCCAGGAGTACGGACGCGCTGAGCAGCCCAAGGGAGCTCCCGTAACTCCCTCCAACCCACCAACAGATCAGCAGCAGCCAAAGAGGAAACAGCACGGAACCGGTCAAGAGCAGGATCGAGGCACGCTTATCCACAGGTAGAGGCAAGACTCGATGCAGCAGGGCAACCAATGCCACGGGGCCAAACCAAAGGATTATGGCAAGCCAGCGCACGAACACGGAGCCGATCATCGCTGCCCCCCGAGGCATGCGCGCAGCGCTCGTCTCGCGCAGTCGCTGCAGGAGTGCACGGGCGGCGACCTCATCCTCCCCAAGGAGTCCACGCCAACCCGCGACCAAGCGGTTCAATGCCTCCGGGGCGTCCCCGTGACTCAAGCTTCCCGCTTCGAGTTCATCCAACACCAGGCCGATTAATGGCGCCGCGTCCGCCTCAAGCGATTCCACTCGCACAGCCTCCAGGGCCCGGTGAATCTCCGCCGTCACCTCCAGGGCAGTATCCCAGGGAGCGGCGTGGTGCTGGGCTCGGTGGGCCGCAATCTCGACTGCCTCCCCCACAACCGTGAGCACACGCGAGCCCATGGTGCAGCGTTCCTCATAGTGAATCCCGACGGGCACGATGCGGATGTTGAGGCTCCAGTCGCGGGCCTCCTCCGCACCCAGCGCGATGCGCGCAGCTCCAGTCCGTAGGGGACGAATGCCCGCATCCAAGTGACTCGTTCCCTCTGGGAAGATCCCGATGGCGTCACCCTTCCCTAGGGATCGATAGATCTCCTCGAAGACGCCGTCGTTCCAGGAAGTCGGCACATTGTCTTTCCTGCGATAGACAGGCACAGCTCCAGTTCCGCGCACGACCCAACCAAGAACGGGCATGCGCAGTAGCTCCCGCTTCACCAGGAATCGCAGGGGGCGGTTTGCTGCGCGGATCAGAATCAAACCATCCACCATCCCATTGGTGTGATTCGAAACGGCGACCAGGGGTCCTGCACCGGCACCGGCTGCTCCGATCGAGACAAACTGGTAATAGGTCCCCACGAGCGTCTTCGCCCAGGTCAAGGTCAGGTTACGCCGCATGGACCCCTATTGTGGGGTCGCAGCAAGTGGCTGGCAACGCTCTGGGTCCTAAGAGCGGGCCTGGGCCGACATGGCCGGGGACCCCCCGGACTTTGTTCGCTATCCTGCCCAACCCCCTATCTCTTTCGCAGCCCTCCACAGCTCCGGCGCCCCTGGGCGTCCCGCATCCGCCATGGCCAAGTCTCTTCGCCTTTCATCCTTCGCCACCGCCGCGCTCCTCATCACAGGACTCCTCGCGTTTCCCATCGGCTTCGCACAGGGGAGCACCTCCCAGGAAGAAGTGGAGGCCCCCGTTAGTCTCCCCAACGCTGGAGCCTTGGTTCGCAAAGCCCTGCGCGCGACGGGAGAACTGGACGCCATCAACAAGTCCTCGGCACGCACTTTGACCGGCACAATCATGCTTCCGGGGGCGGAGAAGCCTGGCACGATCAGCATTCTCCAGGCGCGACCGAACCTATTCCTGCAGACCTCAAGGGTACCGGAGGTGGGACAGGTGCAGATCGGATTCGATGGCAAGACCACGTGGATGATGCACCCGACCGGTGGCGCTCTGATCCTTGATGGAATCGTTGCGGGCCAGGAGCGCGTGCGCAACGCCTTCGATTTCCCGCTGCACACGCGCAAGCACATGCGCAGCATGGAGACGGTTGCTCGTCGGGAATTCGACGGACGCGATTGCTATGAAATCCGTTGCGAACTGGTGCCCTTCATCGACCAGGGCCAAGTACTGAACGTCGAAGCCACCCTGCGCTACCGCGTCTTCACAGAGTTCTACGAAGTGGAGAGTGGCCTGCTCGCCGGTGCTGAAGTCCTACAAGCTTCACCCCAAGGTGAGATTCGTTCGACGACGATCTACAGCGAGTACAAAGAATTGCTGCCGGGCCTGCGGGTCGCCACGAAGCTCGTGACAAAAGTCAACAACAGTGAGATCACGACGACGGTCACGTCCGTGAGCCTGGAGCCGTTGCTGCCGGCGGCCTTCGCCCTTCCCGCTGAGGTTCGTGCCCTGCTCAATGCCCCCACTCCGGCGGGCGAAGGTGGTGCTGAAGGCGAGGAAGGAGATGGTGGCGACGAGGACGGCGGAACGGAAAACGGGGACGACGGCCGCTAAGCCATCGCCCCCGCTGGTGCTCAATTGATGAGCCGAATAGCGATCAGTCGATGCTGAAGGTGCGACTCACGTCGACGGCCTTCTCGCCCGTGAAGGCAAGGGTCACTTCGCCCCTGCCGCGGATGATCCAACGGACCATCAGCCTCTCGCGTGATCCGACTCCGTCTTCGCGCACGATGCTTGCGGGGGTAAATTCCTCGAAGCTCATGCGTTCGGGGCGCATCACGTCGCTGCGGATACCACCGACAACGACCTCAATACCCTCGCCCTGGATCGAGAGGGTGTCAGGGACGCCCATACCTTTGCTGGCGGCCAGGGCGGTACGCGTCGGGATCAGTTTGGTGTTTTGGAAGACGACGTCGATCGCCGTCAGCCCGTTGCCCAGATCGCTTATCTCGGGCTCGTGAATCACGACCTGCGCCATCTCTTCCGCGTGGCGAATGCAGAAGAGGGCGTTGCGGTGCAACATCTCCTCTATCAGGAAGGTCGGCGGCACGCGGCCGACGTCCTTGGCGAAGCCACCAACTTCAACTGTGCCCAGGTCCGGGTGCTCGACCTCGTGCCAGGGGACGAAGCCCGCTGACATCAGAAGATGGTCGTCGAACCAATGCCGCCCTTCGTTGCCACCGGGGATGCGATTGTCGGGGCTGTTACGCGAGCCAACCCACAGCTCATTGGTGAAGCTGATGATCCCCAGGCCTTCGTAGGTCCAGTTCACGAAACCACCAAAGACCGAGTAGAGGTCACGCCAGATGATCATGTAGTTGTAGAAGGGCAGCATCTTTTCGCCGTCCTGCCCCAACTCGTCATAGACCGTCAAGTCACGGCGCGGGTAGGCCCCGTAGACCTCGGCCCCCGGACCGCGCAGGATCATGCCGCCGCTATTGTGGAAGCTCTGGGCACCGGCGATATTGGCGTGGGTGGAGATGAAGCGCGCGATGCTACTGGTCTCGGGCCAATAAAGCGGATAGGGGCCTGCACCGAATTGCACGTGCTCCGGCTGCCACGAGGAGGGCCAGGCACGGTTCATGTCGTAGCCGCCCTGGTCGTCTTCGTTGATGCGACCATCGCCGTCATCGTCAAAGCCTTCGCTGCGGAAGATCAGGTAGTCACCCGGCGGCGTCTTGCCGTCGTTGGGCACTCTTTCCATGACGCGATCATCATCTTCGCTGATGCGGTGCGTGCCCTTGCCCGGAACGTACTTGCGCATCTGCACGATGTTGCCATCGCCATCCAGATCGTTGGGCATGTCCTCGTCAAAGCTACCATCACGGTCATTGTCCGTGGGTTGGTTGCCCGTACGCGAAGAGCTCGCCGTATTTGCCTCACGGAACCAACGGTCTCGACCGTCGGGGTTCTGCGAGGGCAACAGGTACATGACAGACCTATCAACCAGCTCGGTCACGCGCTCGTTGCTGCCGTAGTTCTCCATCAGGTACCAGGCCAAGTAGACCACGACCTCTGAGCCCTGAACTTCGTTTCCGTGGACGTTGCCATCGACCCACATGGCCGGCTTCGATTCCGCGGAGCCTGTGCTGGGATTATTCAGTGTATAGACGCGCATCTCGCGCCCTTCAACCGAGTGACCGATGACTTCACTGGTAAGGAAGTCAGGCCACTGCGCAGCGAGCTTATCCAAGTCCGACAGGATCTCGGCGTAGGGCCGCAGTCGGTTCCAGGGAATCTCCACCTCGGGAGCACGGTTAGCAGCCAGGCCGGGGAAACCCGCGGGGGTCCCTTGAGCATCGCTTTGTGCCGTGATCGATGGTGTGCCTAGAGCCGTGGCTAGCAGCCCAGCCCCCAGAATTGTCTTGAGAATAGAGTTCACTATTTCACCTCCGCGATGGCCGCCAGGTCACCGGCGTGGTCAGTGTCGATTTCGATTCGGATGTCAGTAGATGCAGAGGCGAGTACGAGCCAGGTTTGCTCGAAGCGGCCGTCTACGGGATCAAGGTTCTGCACAGTGCTCTGAACCTGCCCCGCAAGAATGCTCGCGCCCTCGGGCAGCACAAGAGCCACCTTGGCGGGACGCACTGTGCGCGTCATTTCCATGCTGCGGGTCTGCAGGGCACTACGGCCCGTGTTCTCCAACACGAGTTCCACGCGCCAAACACCCTCCCCCAGCTGCTCCTTCTCGAAGCGCGCGATCTCCAACATGGGAAGATCGTCGGCCAGGGTCAGGAACCACTCGAAGTGCTTCGCGGCCAGGTCGGCACGCTCGTCCGCGGTGGGTTCCGTGCGAGCGAAGGGAGCGAAGCCGCCGATCTCGACGGTGCCCAGCTCCGGGTGCTCAAAGGATTCCCAGGCATCGAAGCGCCAGGCTTCCGCCGGGTTTGCGTCGATCCAGGCCAAGTTCTTCGCGTCGTCGGAGGGGTCAGCTTCTTCGACCTCTTCGACCTCTTCGACCTCTTCAGCTTCTTCAGGCTCTTCCGCTTCCTCGCTCGTATCCGAGTCGGAGTCTTCATCCGCCCCCTCGTCTTGCTCAACCTCAAGGGGCAGGCCCCAGGGTTGGGCGCAGGCGACCAGGAGGCCACGGTGCTCATAGGCCCAGCGTTGGAAAGAGCCGGGCTGCATGACCGCGCCCTCTGTCTCGTTCTCGGTCAGGTCTCGGTAGCGTTCCGCGATGCGCTCCAGAGCCGTGGCATCGGACTTGCGAATGCCCCAAACCGGCACGCGCATCTTGGCCGGCGCGTCGTCCGCGACTGAATCGGGCGCCTTCACCAGGTTGCCCTGCTCGCCGTAAACGACGGCCTGCACAAGGTTCTTGTGGGCCAAGACAAACTCCATTAGACCGCGTACTTCCGGCTCATCGCCGGGCCACAGTCCAACCTCGTCTTGGTGCTCTTCCCATCCGGCGGAGAAGTTATGGTTGACGACTGCGTTCAGCGCACCGTCCTCGCCGACCTCATCGTCGCCGTCCAGATCGCGCGCCTCGCGCACGAGCTTCCATTCTCCGCGTTCTCCCTCCGAGGTATCCGCCTCCACCATGGCACGACCATCAGTGGGATCCGGCAACCAAGTGCCTTCGGGATCCTTGTAGCGCATCCAGGTGATCAGGCCGTCGGCGTTCAGGTCCTGCAGGGGATCTTCCCCCTGCACACCATCGCGATCGTCGTCGACACCGCGAC
>JBLHLB010000146.1:0-9425 GCA_047618505.1 Planctomycetota bacterium | reverse complement strand
TGACTTCGATGAGTTCTGCCACGTCGTCAACACTCTCGACTGTCTCTTCTGCTGCCTCTTCTGCGGGTGTGTCGTTGGTGCCGGCGGGGTTGGCGCGGCTGGCAAGCACAACAGTCACGTCCACCTCCCCCGGAGTGTCCTGCCCTTCGACCGTGCGCCGCACGCCAAGGGTGACCGATGCTCCGGAACCGAGCTTGGTGAATAGCTCTATCAAGGCCGCATCGCTCTTCACCGCCTGATCCCCAGCGCGGATGATCACGTCGCCCACAAGCAGGCCATAGCGATCCGCGGGAGTCCCGGCGGTTACCCCGGTCACCTGCACTCCTCCGTCCACCGTGGTGTAGTTGATGCCCAGGTAACCCGCTTCCGTCGGGGCCTCCTGGGGCCTGGCGATCGAAGCGCTGATCACCGCCTCCTGCGCCCCGGTTTGGGCGGTGAGAAGTGCGGGGGTCAAGACGAGGCCCAGGACGAGGCCCAGAACGAGCCCCAGGACGGGAGCCGAAGAGGGACCCCGACCAAGGAGAGGCAAACGGTTGAATCGGTTCATGGAGTACATAGCGATGCTTCGGTGCTTTCGGTGGCGGACCGCTTGGCAAAAAGCGGGGTCCGTGGCGGCGATCGTGGGGCTCGTTCGCAATCCCCAGGCTACGCCTTGACGACAGGGGCGTTGGGTTTCCCCAGACCTTTTGTGCCCGACCCTCCCGAATCGACAAGAAGGGCCCCTCTCCGCAGTGGAGAGGGGCCCTTCTTGGGGTCTGGTCCCGTTAGGGATGTGTCAGCTGTCTAGCGACGGCGGCGTCCACCACCGGCCTTGCCTTCCTTGACCTTGACCTCGAGGGGCGTGGCCGCACCGGCCTTGACCTCGATCTCTTCGGTCTTGCCCTTGCCGAGCTTCTCGTGCCACCAGGAAAGCTTGTACTTGCCGGCGGGAACGTCGCTGAAGGTGAAGGTTCCGGTGCCGGAGGAGATCTGCGACATGGAGGCGTCCGTAACGACGATGTAGCCCTTCATCCAGGGGTGGATGTCGCACTTGACCTCGAAGGTCTCGGCCTTCTCCAGGAGCTGGGGAAGGGTGTCGCCGGCGGCAACGTTCCGGTTGACCGGGGTGGTCTTACGGCTGTAGGTGTGGATGTTGTGGTTCGTCTCGTCAGAGTTCTTATAGCTGACGGAGGCGCCCACGGGTACGACCACGACATGGGGCTCGAAGCGGCAACCGTCCTGGTCAAAGACGAAGGCCTCCTCCGGGACGACGGGCTCGACGCCATCAAGCTCCAGGAAGAAGACGACGTTGGAGACGCCCTTGGAGTCCTTGTCGATCAGAAGGGAGCGGTCAGCAGTGTCGATGCCACCTTCTTCGTTGTGATGGCAGCCATTGATCTCGGTCTCTTTGATGGCAAAGGGAGCGAGGGGCTTGGGCATGTCACCGTCCCAAACGACGGTGCCGGTGATTGAACCGGTCACCGCCGCGGGGGTGGCGGCACCGGCATCAGCGGTTTGGGGGCCAGCGGGGGCCTCGTTCTTGGGCAGGGCGAGAGCAGAGGTGGCCGCTAGGCCAAGGATAATGAGAGTCTTCATGGAAGTAGATCTACGTTGGAAGGAGACACTCCTTCGGTAACGGGTCCGTCATATCCGCTATCTATGCGGGGGTTCTCGACGGCCCGAGGTTGGTCTATGGTCGTTTTTCGGCCGGTTTTCAGTTCCGAATCGCCCAACGATCCAGATTGAAGAGCCAGGTCGTGACGGCCTCGATCTGCTCTTCGCTGGGCGCTTCCCAAATGTCCTGCCACTGGGCAGCATCCAGGGGGAAGTTCGCCGGCATGGCCGTTCCGGGGTAGATCTTCAAGGGGTCGGTCAACCACTCGCGGACCCAATCCGGGCGCAGGCGTGAGCGTGTGTTGTCCAAGTCGGGCGCCCAGGCAATGGGTCCCTCGGCAACCGGAGGCGTTCCCTGGAGGAAATGGCACTGGAAACAGTTCGGGCCATCGGCGCTGAGCCTGTGGACCCGGTTCAGGTAATCGGGCATGGCCGCAAGGATCGCGTCGATCGTCGCCGGCTGATTCACTGCGATCGATTCGTAGGCCGGGTCGTTGGCGCCGTAGGTCGAAAAACCGATCGCATCGCCGTAGGACTTCAGTTTGGCGAACTGCGCCGCCGTGGAGACCTTGTCCCCCATCAGAATGCCCCGCAGCTGGGAGGGTGAGATCGAGCCGTGGCCGCCGCTGGCAACAGTGTTGAGGAAGGCGACCAGGCCCTTGTCGGCGGAGTCGTTCTCCACAGCGGGGTCAATGCCCTGCTCGAGGAGCAGCTTGCGGGCATAACGCGCGGGCCAATCCTGACTCGCCGTTTGGGCAAAATAGTCAGCAACAGCACCGGCCTCGCCTTCGTTCCAAGTGAACGTTGGCATGCGCACGCGCAGTTGTTGGCGCAGGGGATAGGGGCTTACGAGGAAATCGAAGAACCAGTCCCGCTGAAGCTTGACGCCCTCATCGACCAAGACCGGCGGGGCAAAGGTCCAACGGATTTTATCGAAGGGCTCTTCACCGTAGTAACGCCACTCGCCATCGGCGTCCTGAACACGGCCTTCGCGATCAGGGTCGCCGGTCAGGGAGATCTCCTCGTCGTTCTCGTCGTAGCCGAAGGCGTAGAGGTAATGCTTCGCAACCAGGTTGACGAAGTCGCCACCCCAGGCGGGGGTCGAACTGAGGGATTCAATGTCCTCAAGGACGATTAGTGATCCGGCTTCACCGACACCGGGCTCCGGTCGCAGAAGCTGAATGGCAATGTCCTCAACCTTGAACTCCGGGTCTTCATCGACCTCTTGGATGAAGGCTTCGTAGTTCGCGATCGCGCCGTGAATATCAACGTTCGAAGGCGGCATAGCCTCACCCTCGAAGGCCAGGTATTGGCCCTGCACGGAACGGTGGGCGCCATCACTGTCGGTGAAGTCGATGGTGCCGGGCTCGATCACGTGGCAAGCCGCACAGTTGTTCTGGCGGATAGCGCGCAGGCCGGTATCCATGGATTGCTGAGCAGCGCTGGGCACCATGCGGGCGCGGCTGACTTCATCCTCGACTAGGCCCACAACGAAGGTGGCCAGGGCCAAACGCTGCGCCTCGTCAAAGCCGAAGTACGGCATGCGCAGGCGCTCGGTCGGGTTCTTGAACTTCTCGCGGTCGAAGACGCGGGGATTCTCGAGCTTCAGGTCTAGCCAGGGCTCGCGGTAGCTGCGTAGCTGCTGCTTGAAGTGCCAGGCATGGTTGCCTTCCAGGCCGCGCTCTTCAGCGATGAACTCATGCATCAAGCCCCAATCGAGCTTGTCGACGGTCTTGGAACCCCATGTGGAGAGTTCGGTACCGATCGGCTGCTCATTCTCGAGGCCATTAATCTCGTGGCAAGAATGGCATCCCTGGGCCAGGACAAACTTCTCGCCTAGGGCCTCCAGGAGAACTGTGTCGTCGGCCCACTCTTCGGCGAAGCGTCGATCCAGCTCAGCGGGCAATTCGCGGTTGAAGAACCAGCGCGCCTGCTCCTCGAGAACGTCACGCTTGTAGGGCGTCTTGCCCGTTACCCAGCCCTCCGGCGTCTCCGTGAAGACGCCCTTTGGATCGGCGAAGATGTAGGCCACGATGTCCGCCGCTTCCTGATCGCTCAGGCGCAGATTGGGCATGCGCGTCTCGGACCAGTAGCCGCTCGGATCCTTGATCCAGGCAAAGAGCCATTCGCGGCTGACCTTGGTGGCAACGCCACGCAGGTTGGGGCCGTGCTCATTGCTCTCATTGGCGATCTCGCCCAGGTCGTAGTCGCTGTAGCTGAGGGCCTCGACGGAGGCTTGGATGTCCGCGCGCTCCTCTTCGCCAAAGGGCGCCATGTTGTGGCAGGCCAGGCAGCCCACGAGCTGGAAGACCTCTTGCCCGCGCAGGGCATCGCCCTCCACGGGGATCGCGGGGGAAGCCAGGTCATCCGCGCGGTTCCAGATGAACTCAGAGACTGCGGCAATGGCCGAGTCACTCCACTCATCACCCATGATCTGGCGACCTTGTCCATACTCCGAGGTGGCGATCACCGTCTCCGGGGAGTAGTTGCTCAGGTGGAAAACCTGGGGCATCCAGGTGGTCGGACGGAAGGCCTTGGGCTTGGCGACCCAAGCGTCGATGAATTCGCGTTCGGCCTTCTGGCGGATACCCGTCAGGGACGGACCCGGGCGGCGCTTGGTCGGATACCAATCCACCTTGTGGCAGGAGTAGCATCCGTAGCGCTCAAAGAGGCGGTAGCCCTCGGTGACCTCGGGAGCATCCTCGGCGATCAGCTCCATGGTGTCCTGGTGACACTGCACGCAGCTTGCCTCCACCATCTCGGAGGAGAGCATCGGGTAGTCCCAGTGGTGCTGCTTGTGCCAGTGCTGCTCGTCGTTCCACTCATCGCCTTCGGTCTCATCCGTAGGGCGGTGGTCCGCCCGGATGAAGTCCAGGGCCTCTCCAGCGCCGCGGTGACAGATGGTGCAGCCCATCTCGGTCATGGGATGGGGCGAAGTGGCGGTCAGGTAGAGGTCCAGATTCGGGTGGTTCGTGAACGGCTGCCCGAGGTCCTCGTAACCGTTGCTATCAATAGCCACGTGACATGTGTGACACATGTCAATGCGGGGCTTGGTCGTGAAATTCAGGTTGAAAGGAAGGTTTGGCAGCACCACCTTGTTGACCTTCAGGTTCGGCCCGATGAAGTCCAGTCCGGGGAAGTCGCGCAGGATGTTGGCGATGATCGTGGGCGCATCCTGGGGATCGAGGGATGCCAGCTTGGTGCGCACCAGATCAATTCCACGGGTGGCGGCCTTGATGTCGCCCTCGGCTCCCTTGACGTCGGCATTCAGGCTGGCGATCAGGTCCCGCTGTGTGACAACCCGCTGGTCAATGTCCAGTTTCAGGTTGTTAGCCGCGGCCCAGGTGCTCTCCAGCTCGGTGATTTCCTCGGCGTGGTAAGTATCGTCGCCGGTGTGAACGCGGTGCTCTTCCACCTTGAACTTGGCGAAGTTGAAGACCTGCTTGGCGACCTTCTCCGCTTCGGAAGTGGTGAACTGCTCGCCTTCGAGCAGGAACAGTTCCTCCCTGGCGGTCGAAAGCTCCTCGCTGCGGGCAGCGAGCTCCGCCTGGCGAGTGGCCAAGACTTCCGTCAAGCGCGCCTCATCCTCGAGGGCCGCCTGGGCGCTGCTTGTGGCCAGGGCCTCGTTGCTGCGCTCGATCTCGATCGACCGGAACTCCCGCTGGTACTGCTTCCAGGGACGCATGGCGTCATCCAGCACCATCCAGAAGGATGCAAGCAGCAGGAAAACACTGGCGCCCGCGAACCACTTGTTAAGGGTCGCGGTCTTGTAGTGAGTATCGCCTCTATCGGCCATGGCATTCGTTGCGACTCCGAGTGTGAGTCGCCGTCAAGGGTGTGGCCCGCGGGGAGCCTGTGAGATCTTGAACGCTTGCTTGTCCGGGATTGGATGCCCCAGGTCGGGCACCCGATCCCGGTCAAGGCTCAGATGTTGAAGAAGTACTCGGGCATACCGACGATGTACTTCAGGTTCACTGTCCAGCGCAGGAGCATCTTCACGGGGATCAACCCGAACCACAGCAGCAGGTGCATGAAGATGTTGAAGCGAACGAAACCCATCTCGCCGACGAGCTTGCGCAGCACGGTCTTGGCCAGCAGCGGCGGCAGGACCACGAAGTAGCCAAGCAACATGAGGATGCCGGGCGCCTCACGCACAAGGGGGTTCTCTGGGTGCGGTGAACCGAGCAAGTTGACCCAGAAGTAGGTCGACACGTCGACGTTCACCAGTGGCTCCAACTTGTGCAGGTCCCAGTATTCGAAGGGTCCAAAGAAGGACCAGTTTGGCCCCCTGAGGAATGTCCCAAGGATCACGAAGGCGACCCAGAAGAGCAGGAAGCCAACCCAGAAGAAGGAGATCGCGAAGGGACGCTCCTCGAACGTGTAGTAGCCGTTCCCCTTGGGGTTCACGTCCAGAAACGGGATCGCGCAGAGGCCCACAACGATGAAACTCGGCAGCAACACACCGGCCAACCAGGGGTCGAAGTACACCAGGAGCTCCTGCAGTCCCAGGAAGTACCAGGGAGCCTTGGAGGGGTTTGGTGTCCGCGCCGAGGCGGCGGGCTCTTCGATCGGCGCTTCGATCAGGATCGACCAAACGGTCAGGAGCGCCAGGAAGAGGATGATGCAGATGAACTCGGAATAGACCAAGTCCGGCCAGGTGAAGACCTTCTTCTTCCCGAGTTCGGCTTCGATCGTGGGCTCACCGCGCTTGGTGCGCTCGTCGTTCGTCACCGCCTGGGACAGGGCCAGCCAGGTGAAGAAAACGACGGTGGCCAGCAGGATCAGAATCGGCAGGTTGTCAGGCTTCGTGATGATCCGACTGAAGTTCGGATCGCCGAAGGCCCACACGAAGAAGGCCGTAGCCACCACGAAGGTGACCACGATGACCTTCGTCTGCGCGAAGAACTTGCGGAAGTAGAGGATCGCCCAAATCAACGCCGCGCTACCGAGGAAGTAGCGTGTGGGCTCAAAGAGCCAGTTGATTGCGTTCTTGAGGGAGTCACCCATCGGGGGATCTTGTCCTGAGACGGTGTCGCCCAGGGAAGGGCGACGGCTGCGAGGTAGCGGGGATGTGTTTGTTTGGGGCGGGGAGCACGGGGCGGGAGCGGCAAGCGCCCTCCGAACCGCTGCTTCCCCAGGGCGCTAGAGGGGTCCGGAGATCCCGCCATCCTTGCGGACGCGCCAGAAGTGAACCGCCATCAATGTGGCAGCCACCAGGGGTAGACCAACGCAGTGGAGAACGTAGAAGCGCAGGAGCGCCGCCTCCCCCACGAAGCGCCCGGCCAGGAGGCCGAAGCGGGCGTCGTCACCGGCGTGGACAAAGTTCAGGCCACCGAAGGCCAGCAGCGATGCACCCGGACCTTCATTGCCGAGGAAGGGCGTCGCCCGTGCCATATTCGACCCGACCGTGATGGCCCAAACCGCGAGCTGGTCCCAGGGGAGCAGGTAGCCAGTGAAGGACAAGAGCAGGGTTAGCACGAGCAGGATCACGCCCACGTTCCAGTTGAACTCCCGCGGCGGCTTGTAGGAGCCGGTCAGGAAGACGCGGTACATGTGCAGCCAGACGGTGATCACCATCATGTGGGCTGCCCAGCGGTGCATCTCGCGCATGACGCCGATGGCGACGTGCTCCCTGAAACCCCAGATATCCTGGTAGGCCAGCTCAGCGGTGGGCCGGTAGTAGAACATCAAGAGCAGGCCCGTGATCGCTTCCACAAGGAACAGGAAGAACGTCAGGCCGCCCATGCACCAGGTGTAAGAGAGGCGAATACCACTCCGACGCACCTTGACCGGGTGCAGGTGCAGGAACGTGTTCGACAGAACCGCGAGGGTTCTGTTGCGCGGCGTATCGGGATAGCCGTGGCGAAAAACGGAACGCCAGATCTGGGAGTTCCGGATGGCCGTGAAGAGCTTCTGCATCGATTGAGGCTCGGCGGAAGAGGGGTGGCGCCGACGGGGGCAGGCTATTTCAAATCAGACCCAAGACCAGGTCCGAAGGAGAGAGGGAGGAGACAAACAAGGCTCGCCGAGGCGGCCCAGAAGAATCCCCTCACAGAGAAATGCTCAGGGGAGATGATCAGAGGGAGTGAAGAGCGAAAAACCAACCGATGGCCGGTCCGATCCTTCCTGGGCGAAGCCCACAATAGACATCTATCTGACCTACGCCTCAGGCGTAGGTCAGATAGGCGCCGTCGAGTTCCCACTGGCCCTTCTCTTGCTGAAACTTGGTGTTCTTGTCGATCAGGATTTGGCCGTCTTCGGCCATCGTGATCTTGTAGCGCTCGAGAGGTCGCGGTGCGGGCCCCTCGACATTGATACCGGTGCGGATGAAGCCCGAACCATGGCAGGGGCACTTGAACTTCTCATCCGAGGAGAGCCAGTTCGGCGTGCAACCGAGGTGCGTGCAGACCGTGGAGAGGGCGAAGAAACCCTTCTGTTCACGGACGATCCAGACGCCGTAGGCGGCCTTGAAACGCTCGTCCACCTTGCCCTGGGCGAACTCCTCAGGGAAGCCGGCCTTGAACTCCTGGGGCGGGTCGAAGCTCACGTTCGGGAACATGAAGCGCCCCATGGCGCCGCCAAGACCTGCAGCAGCACCCGCGAAGGCAAGCCAGCCGATTGCGAGCACCGAGAAGAACCCGCGACGGTTCACCTCGCCGCGCAGGGGGGCGGGTTCAAGGGTGGACTTTTCGGCTTCAGCCTTGCTGTCGGCTGCCTTTTTGGACTTGTCGTCACTCACGTCTGTGTCTGATCGGTGTCGGGTGCGCGTGGAGCGTGGGCGGAGAGGAGCAGGAGCCGAGCTGATTGCTGCGGTGACGCTGCCGAACGCAGCACTTTTTGAGGGAGCCACGTAGACAGTCGCCCAGAGGGCTCGCGCTGCTTAGGAGGCTCACCAGTAGGCTTCTGGGCCAGTAGGATGGGGTGACTTCAGGAGGAGCGCAAGCATTGTCTGACCGCCGTGACGCCTTTCTCAAGACCACCGCAGGGGAACAAGATTCATCCTCTTGGCAGGCGCAGACCAGAGCATCAGTCCCCCAGGAGCTCCATGGCCAGGGCCCGCAGCTCACCGTCGGAATCGTCGTCCACGAGACTCTGTAGGACCTCCCGGGAAGGCAGTTGGCCGAGTTTCGCGAGACCGCCCAAGGCCTGCAAACGGCTTTCGGAAATCAGGACCTCCTTTGACCATTTCTTGCGATCTCGGGTGCGCTCCTCTTCGTAGGGAGCCCGCGCGATCATCTCCAGGAGAACAGCTTCCCCCGAGTTGTCGCCGAGCTGAGCGAGGGAAAGGGCCGCCTGGAGGCGCAATTCGACCGCTCGATCGGCCAGAAGCCCACGCAGTGCAGGCAGGACACCCTCCCCTGGGAGGCTCTGGAGGCCGATTGCGGCGGCCTGGCGCAGGCCCGCGTCGGGGGCATCGAGAAGAGCCAGGAGTGCCCCGCGAGCAACGACGGCCTGCCCTTCCTCGAGGGTGCCGTCCACGTTGAGACCACCGAGGCTGGCTGCGGCCAGGAATCGGCCTTCACCGTCGGGATCCACGCTCTGGGGGAGACGTGTAAGTTCAGCCAGGCGACCCACGCCGGCGGGATTCCCAAGCTTGGCCACCAGAACCGTGAGGGCCAGGGTGATAGGAACGTCCTCGTAGGACTCCATCTCAGCCGCCGAGAGGTCCTCCCAGGCCTTTAGGATCGCGCCCTCGAGGGCCGGATCGATCTCCCAGGATATGACTCCGCTTTCCGGGTTCGCCCCCACCTGGTCGAGGACCTGGCGCATCAACCCGAAGGCCGCCTGGTCGCGCTCGTTGCGTCCGCCATGGAGGAGAGTCTCAATGTTCT
>JBLHLB010000145.1:0-9442 GCA_047618505.1 Planctomycetota bacterium | reverse complement strand
ATGTAGGCGCCCATGTAGAACAGTGCCGCGCGCAGCGCGTTCTCCTCCAGCCCACCTGCCAGGCCAGCGGCGATGATCAACAGCAGCGTGCCCGCGTGGGCGATACCCGAGTAGGCCAACATGCGCTTGAGGTTTGTCTGTACCAGGGCGCCTAGGTTGCCGATGGCCATGGTGATCAGGGCGATCACACCGATGTACGTTGCGGCCGAAGCGGGGAACAGGTGCGTCAGGTTCACAAGTACGCCGATGGCTGCCGCCTTCGTGCCGGTGGCCATGAGGGCCGTAACGGGAGTCGGACTGCCTTCGTAGACGTCTGGCGTCCAGAGGTGGAAGGGGAAGGCGGAGATCTTGAAGAACAGGCTTGAGGCCAAGAGTGCAGAGCCCGCTAGACCCATCAGGTTTGAGAGGTCTCCGGCCCTGGCGTGGTCGATCAAGTTGCCTTCACCGACGACGGCAATCGTGCCGGTTGCCGCGTAGAGCAGCGATGCGCCGTAGAGGAAGATCGCGCTCGAGAAGGAGCCCAGGAGGAAATACTTGAGGCCTGCTTCCACCGAGGTCGCCTTGGAACGTTGGAAGGCGGCCAGTGCGTAGAGCGGAATTGAAAGCAACTCGAGCCCGACAAAGAACACAACGAGGTTCCCCGCGCCGACCATCAGCATCATGCCGGCAGGTGCGCAGAGCATGAGAGCGTCATGCTCCAGCTTGAAGGGTCTGTGTTCGCGCTCGTAGTACCCGACCGAGTAACCGTAGGCCAGGAGCGTTCCAATGCAGAACATCACACCCCAGAGTGCCGTAACCCGGTTCGCAACGAAGGTGCCATCAAGCACGATCCCCGGCACTTCATCGCCCATCAGTTGGCTAATGTTGCAGCCAAGAGCAAGCAGCAGAGTTGCAACGATCACGATCCCAGCAAAGGGCTTGAGTCGGTCGATGATGCCGAACACGAGCAGCAGAAGCACCCCAACCCCAATCACGAAGATCGGAGCAGTTGCGGTGCCGGCACCTTCCCACAGGGAAGGGCCAAAAATGTCAGCCAGGTCGTTGGCGGTCGAAAGAGTCACGGGCGCGCTCATCGGTCGAGGCCTCCCAGCGGAAGGGGAGAAGCTTGGGTGGCAAAGACGAGTTCAAGGGGCTCATCCCCGTTGCGCTCAAGACGTGCGCTCTCCATCGAGCCGCGGGCCATCTCGAGGCGTTGGTGAAGGAGATCAATGCTGGCGTCGCTCTTGCCCAGGAAATAGTTCGGCTGCACGCCAATCCAGACAACCAGCACGCACAGGGGCGTCATCGTCAGGATTTCGCGCGGCGTTAGGTCGGCGAGCTTGCGATTGGCTTCGTGAATCACGGGGCCAAAGAGCACGCGTCGCGTCATCGTCAAAAGGTAGATCGCGCCGAAGACGATGCCGGTGACGCCGACAGTGCCCCAGAGCTTCGAGGCTTCGAAGCTACCCATGAGAATCAGGAACTCACCGACGAAGCCATTTAGGCCCGGGAGTCCGACACTGGAAAGCACCGCAAAGACGAAGAACAGCGCGAAGACCGGCATGGTCGAGGCCAAGCCACCGAATTGATCAAGGGCGCGCGTGTGACGTCGCTCGTAGATCATTCCGACCAGGAGGAATAGCAGTCCTGTCGAGATGCCATGGCTGACCATCTGCAGGACGCTGCCGCGTAGGCCAGCCTGTGTCAGGGCGAACATACCCAGGACAACAAAGCCTAGGTGACTGATCGAAGAACAGGCCACAAGGCGCTTCAGGTCATTCTGCGCCATGGCGAGGAACGCTCCGTAGACAATGCCCACTGCGCCCAGACCCATGAAAAGCGGTGACCAGGTGATGACCGCTTCGGGGAACAGTTGGATCCCAAAGCGTAGCAACCCGTAAGTGCCCATCTTCAGTAGAACACCGGCGAGCAATACCGAGCCGGAGGTGGGCGCCTGGGTGTGCGCGTCCGCCAACCAAGTGTGGAAGGGCAAGAGCGGCACCTTGATCGAGAAGGCCAAGGCGAAGGCCAGGAAGATCCAGGTAGGTGGTGTGCCGTTGGCGGCGTAGGTGCCCGCTTCGAGTAACTCCGGCAGGCTGGCGGTGCTGGTTTGCAGGATCAGCGCAAGAATCGCGACCAGCATCACCAGGCTTCCGGCCACCGTGAAGAGGAAGAACTTGACCGTGGCATAGATGCGATCTTCGCCGCCCCAGATGCCGAGGATGAAGTACAGGGGAACCAGGCTGATCTCCCAGAAGACATAGAAGAGCACCAGATCAAGGGACAGGAATACACCCATCATTCCTGCTTCCATCACCAGCAGCCAGATCAGGAACTCCTTCACACGCGTATTCACGTGCCCGTAGGAGGACAGCACGACCAGGGGCATTAGTACCGCGGTCAACGCGACCATTAGGATCGAGAGGCCGTCTATCCCCAGGCGGAATTGGATCGGAACTTGGACCGTGGAAAGGGGCAAGTAGAACCACGTCTTGGCCACGTCGAGATCTGGCTGAAAGCCGGCGATCGATCCATCGAAGCTGCTCCAGAGCACCAGGCCCAGGAGCGTCACGACTGACGTTACCGCCAGGGTCGCTAGTCGCAGGGCCTTGATGTTCTCCTTTGGCAGGAGAGCGATCAGCAGCACACCCAGGAGCGGTGTGAAAATCAGAAGGGTGAGCAACATGCGATTAGGCCGCGATCCAGAGCAGGACCAGCGCCGTGGCGCCGGTTCCCATCCAAAGGGCGTAGTTCTTGAGGTTGCCGTCGGTCTGGCGGCGCAACTTGCCGCCGACCTTTCGGGCCAGTAAGGCGACGCCATTGACGATGCCGTCGATGCCGAGTTGATCGACGAAGGTCGCCGTGACGAAGGTCACAAGCTTGAGTGGCTGAACGATCCGTTCCAGGTAGAGACGGTCGATGCGCCAGGCATCACCAATAAAGCGAGTGAGCTTCGGATTGCGTTGGCCAAAGGCGATGTCGTCTTCGAAGCCACGCTCGTAGGTGTGGAAGCCCTTGTGGGCAAAGAAGAGTGCCACCACGCTTCCGAATCCAAGCAGCATCCATTCCGTTAAGGCCGGCAGTTCCGTCGCTTCGCCGTGGTGCAACAGAAGAGTTCCCGCCCTTGTCACCGGCTCGAGCCAATGCTGCAGCACCTGCGTGGGCAGTAACGGCACTACATGGGGAAGTCCAATAAGCCCGCCGGCCAGGGCCAGCACCGCTAGCACCACCAGGGGAATCGTCATGGATCTCGGCGACTCGTGGGGGTGAACTTTGGCCGGATCGAAACGCTCCTCACCGAAGAAGGTCAGGGCCACCATGCGCCAGGTGTAGAAGGCTGTCATGGCCGCCGACGCGATGCCAATGATCCAAAGGATGTCATAGACACCCCCGTGACCAAAGGTGTGCGCCAGGATCTCATCCTTTGAGAAGAAGCCTGACATCAAGGGCAAGCCCGATAGGGCTGCGGCACCGGCGAGGAAGGTCCAATAGGTGCGCGGCATGTGCGAACGCAGACCGCCCATCTTGCGCATGTCCTGCTCGTCGTGCATTCCGTGAATGACCGAGCCAGCCCCAAGGAATAGCAGTCCCTTGAAGAAGGCGTGGGTCATCAGGTGGAAGATTGCCGTGCCCCAGGCGCCGCAGGAGAGGGCCAGGAACATGTAGCCCAACTGACTGACAGTCGAGTAGGCCAAGACCTTCTTGATGTCGTTTTGTTGTAGCGCGCTGGATGCGCCGATGAAGGCCGTCAGTGCACCGACGATCCCGATCACCAGGAGTACCGTTTCGCTCGCGGCGAAGAGCGGGTTCAAGCGCACGATCAGATACACACCGGCTGTCACCATTGTGGCCGCGTGGATCAGAGCCGAAACCGGCGTGGGTCCCGCCATGGCGTCCGGCAACCAGGTGAAGAGAGGGAACTGCGCAGACTTACCACAGCATCCTCCGAAGAGCAGCAGCGCTGCCCACATCAGGGTTGTCTCGTTCCCCGGTAGCGCGGCGGCAACACCGCCAGCAATGTTTGAAAGGTCCAGAGTCCCGAAAACCTGGATCAACAGGAAAGCGCCCAGGAGGAAGCAGGCGTCCCCGATGCGGTTGACCACAAAGGCCTTCTGGCCCGCTTCCGCCGGCCAGCCTTTCTGGTACCAGAAGCCGATCAACAGGTAAGAGCAAAGCCCGACACCTTCCCAGCCGACGAAGAGTCCCGCCAGGCTGGAGGAAAGCACCAGCATCAACATCGCGAACACAAACAGGTTCAGGTACGAGAAGAACTTCCCGTAGCCCGGATCGCCCTTCATGTAGCCGGTCGAGTACACGTGAATCAGCAGGCCGACCCCGGTGATGATCAGGATCATCACGGCGGAGAGGTGGTCGACCACCAGGCTCATCTGAATGTCGAAGCTGCCGGTGTCAATCCAGTTCCAGGCCGTGCTTTCCAGGGCTACGAGGTCGTGGCCACCGGCGCGCAACTGCAGGAAGCTGGAGAGGGCGACAACGAAGGCCGCACCCATGGCGCCACAGGCGACCAAACCTGCGAGCTTGCCGTAGCCGGCAGCCTCGGGGTTGGTCTTGCGCGCACGCAGGGTCAGAAGATGGAGCGTCCCGGCGACTGCGCTACCCAGGAGAGGGAATAGCGGCAGCAGCCAGAGCCAGAGGAGGCTTTCCATGTGCTCTGCTTGAGGGAGGGATCTGAGGGTCGGTCAACCAAGCGGTCAACCGATGAAAGAAATATGTGGGGGCTGTGTCGGCTGGAGTCGCCGACTCAGCCCTTCAATTCACAGGCCGCGTCGAGGGAAACGGTCTGTTTGAGTCGATAGAGCGCGATGATCAGCGCCAATCCCACGGCGGCTTCGCAGGCGGCCACCAGGATCACGAAAATGGCGAAGATTGGACCATCGAGATTGCTGCCGGCCTCCGTCGTGTGCATGCGACTGCCGGCCACGAAGGACAGGTTGGCGGCATTGAGCATCAGCTCGATTGACGCCAGCACAATGATCACGTTGCGGCGCACGAGGAATCCAAAGACGCCGAGTCCGAATAGGATTGCCGCCAGAATCAGAAGGTGTTCGCTGGGCACGTTCATTGGGCTGTCTCCGAGGCTTCCTCGCCGGGACGGTTTCGCTTGGCTAGAGCCATCACGCCGATCATCGTTGCCAGCAAGAGCAGCGACGACGCCTCGAAGGCCAGGACGTAGCGACCGAAGAGCACCGTGGCGATGTCCGGGATGTGATCGATGCCCAGTTCCGCCACGCGGGCAGGGGCGACATAGGTCTCACCCACACCGGGGGCAAAGACGCCGATCAGGGCCAGAGAACCTGCGGCTGCTGCCGCGATCCCAAGGCGTTTGCCGGTCATTGACATGCCACCTTGCCGCCGCAGTTCGTCCTCATCGCTCAAGTTGAGCAGCATGATTACGAAGAGGAACAGCACCATGATGGCACCGGCATAGACGAGCAACTGCGTAGCGGCCAGGAACTGGAATCCGCTCAACAGGTATATGCCCGCCAGGCAAAAGAATGCGCCCAACAGATTCAGCACGCTGAACATCGGAAGCTTCGCCATGATGACGCCGCAACCGAAGCCGACTGTGCCTGCCGCTAGGAGGTAGAAGAGGAGTTCCGCCACCGATCATTAACCTCGTACACGTAGTCGATGCGAGCCTGGAGTGCTTCCTTGGGTCGCTTGAGCTTGTCGATACCGTATTTGAACGCGTCGCGGGAGAAATCCGCGAGCTCGAGTTCATTACTCATAAAAATCGCATCCTTCGGACAGGCTTCTTCGCAGAAGCCGCAGAGGATGCAGCGCAGCATGTCGATCTCGAACCGTTCAGGCTCGCGTTCGATGAAGCGCTCTGTTTCCTGGCCATCAATGGTGATTGCGTAGGCCGGACAGGCCGCTTCGCAAAGACCACAGGAGACGCAGGCGAGAGTCTGCTTGTCCTCAAGCAGCACCAGTCGCGGTTGGCCGCGGGTGACCGCGTCCGTGGGCAAGGGTTCTTCCGGGTACTGGCGCGTGATCGCGGGCTGAAAGAGCGCTCGGAATGTGTGCGACAGGGCACGCGCTATCTCCGGTAGATAGAGCCGTTCCCTGAGGGACAGTTCCTTGCGCTTGACGATGACCATGGTGGTGCAGCCCCGCTCAGGAGTTGTAGAAGCCGAGGGAGGCGAAGGCGCCGGTGAGGAACAGGTTGACCAGGGCCAGGGGCAACATGACCTTCCAACCCATGGACATCAATAGGTCGAAGCGGAAGCGTGGAAGCGTCCAACGAACCCAGATGAACAGGAACAGGAAGATCAGCGTCTTGGCACAGAAGGCACCGAGCTGCAGGAGCCAGGGAGCTTCCGTCCAAAAGGGGATTTCATAACCCCCCAGGAAGAAGGTCGTGGTCAGACAGGCCATGACGATCATGGCGCAGTACTCACCCAGGAAGAAGAGGGCGAACTTCATCGAGGAGTACTCGGTGTGGAAGCCGCCAACGAGTTCCGGTTCGCACTCGGCGAAGTCGAAGGGGTGCCGGTTCGTCTCCGCGAATGTTGCGACAACGAAGAGCACGAAGGCCAAGGGCTGCGTCCACAAGTTCCAACCCCAGATAGGACCCGCTTGCTCCGTAACGATCTGGCGCAGGTCGAGGCTGCCGGACATGACCACGATGGCCAGGATGCAGAGGATCAGGGAAAGCTCATAGCTGATCATCTGGGCCGAGGCGCGTAGCCCGCCAAGCAACGAGTACTTGGAGTTCGAGCTCCAACCTCCGAGGATTACTCCGTAGATGCTTAGGCCACCGATGGCCAGGACGTAGAGCGCCGAAATGTCGATATCGGCGATCGAGACCGTCGTGTCGTGGCCCGCGAAGGAAACCTCACCGGCGAAGGGGATCACGGCGACGGTCAGCATCGCCGGGACAGCTGCGATGGCCGGCGCCAGTCGGAAGAGGATCGGGTTGGCGCCGTCGGGGATAATCTCTTCCTTGAAGAAGAACTTCACGCCGTCCGCCAGGGGTTGCAGCAAACCAAAGGGGCCCACGCGATTGGGACCGATGCGCCACTGCATCCAGGCGGAGATCTTGCGCTCCGCCAGAGTCATCAGTGCTGCGCAACCGAGCAGCCCGCCGTAGATCAGGCTGGCCTTGAGAATCCAGAGGGCCCACAGGGGAAGAGTCACGCCTGTACCTCACTCTTCATGGGATGGGTCGTGGAGCTGGCCTCAAGGACCTTAAGCATCATCTCAAGTGTTTCGGTCAGGGGCGGGACACCGCGCGGGGCGGGTTTAGCCGTCGTTATGCGTCCGTGGATCCCATCGATGTTTACCCAGGTTCCGGAGCGCTCTGCGGAGTTGGGTGCACCCAAGGCCACGTTGATGGTGGGAGCATCAACAGCGTGGGTATCCACCAGGACAGTGCGGCATGTCGGCGGGGTTTCTGCGAGGCCATCCAGTCCAAGGAGCTCGGCCACGCGCTCGCCCAGGAGCATGGCGCTCTGGGCGTCCTTCATTTCAGCCAGCAGCTCGGACGCTTCCGCGCCCTTGATCCCTAGCTCTTCGAGGCCGCGGCGGTTGGGGCATGGGTCGCCGGTGTTCAGCAGTTCGTCCTTGAGCCCGCTGGCGGGCGGCGAGATGAAGCGTGCAGCCGTGTCGAGCTTCCCGGCCAATTCCACCACCAGGGCTCCCTCTTCAATTGTCAACCAGGGCGACACAACCAGCACGGGCTTAGGGCGCACGCTGAAGATGTCGCGCAGCTGTCCGAGGGCAGCCGAGGTGGGTACGGGCTCGAAGCCGCGTTCGCCCCGTAGGAAAGCACCTTCGATGCGGCCCTCCGTATTGAAGCGTTCGAAGGAGAAGCGACCGGTGTCGCACATCCACCATTCGTTGACTTTGGCGTTGTAGCGCGGGCGTATGCGCTTGACTGCCTGGCCGCGCAGGGTCTCGATGTTGACCGAGCAACCGCGGCTGCACTCGCCGCAGGTCGAGAAGTGCTTGCTCAGGTTCCAGACGCGCGCCTGGAAGCGGAACTGCTTCAGGGTCAAGGCGCCAACGGGGCAAATGTCCGCCAGGTTGCCCTGGTAGTTGCCCTCGAGTGCGCGGTCCATGAAGGTCGAAATGACGGAGCGCGCACCAATACCGGAAGTCGTAAGCTGGGGCTTGTGCGTGATGTCCTCGAAGAAGCGCACGCAGCGACTGCAAAGGATGCAGCGCTCTTCGTCGAGCACGATGACGTCCCCAAGGCTCTTGCGCTTTTCCAGCTTGCGGCGCGGTTCGACCGAACGTCCTTCGCCCTGTCCTTCGTTGAAGGCGTAGTCCTGTAGATCGCACTCTCCGGCCTTGTCGCAGATCGGACAATCCAGGGGGTGGTTCTTCAGTAGGAACTCGAGGCACTGCTTGCGCGCCTCGTGGGCGCCGGGGGCCCCAGTGTTGACCACCATGCCCTCGCTAACCGGTGTACGACAGGCGACGACGACGCGCGCCGGCATCTTGCCGACCTGCACTTCGACCTGGCATATACGGCAGGAACCAACCGGCGTCAGGCCCGGGTGGTAGCAGTACATAGGTACGTCTGCCTCGTTGTGGTGGCAGGCGTTGATGAGCGGCTTCTTGGGGTCGACTTCGACCTCTTTGCCGTTGAGAATGATCTTGACCACGTCGGAATCGAAAGGGATCAGATGATGTGGTTGGGGCTATTAAACGATCGCGGCTTCGAGCGAAGCGGAGGAACTGTCTGACTTGCCACCCAACTTAAAGGGGCAACCCTTGGCGTGAACGTGCGCTTCGAGCTCGGCTCGGAAGTGGCGCACGATCGAGTGGGTCGGTATCGCGGCGGCGTCGGCCAGGGCGCAGATAGTCTTGCCCGGAGCCATTCCACCGGCGAGCGAGGAGAGCAGGTCGATATCTTCGAGTTGCCCCTGCCCCGTCTCGATGCGCTGGAAAATCTGGTGCAGCCATTCGGTGCCTTCACGGCACTGGCTGCATTGACCGCAACTCTCGTGGTCGTAGAAGCGCGCCATGACGCGCATCACATCCACGGGGCAAGTCTGATCATCGAAGATCATCATGGCCGCGGTGCCAAGCATGGAACCGATGGCCTTGATCGAGTCATGGTCCATGGGGGTATCAAGCGTTGAGGCGGGCATCTGTCCCGTGGAGGAACCACCGGGAATCCAGAAGCCGAGCTTGCGACCCTTCCATACTCCGCCCGCGAGTTCTTCGACGACGGTCTTAGCCGAGATGCCCAAGGGCACTTCGTAGATGCCGGGCTTTTCCACGTGGCCGGAGATGCCGAGGAGAATGTTCCCCGGGCTCTTTTCCGTCCCCATGGTTTTGTACCAATCCGCGCCGCGATCGATGATGAAGGGCGCATTGAACAACGTCTCGACGTTGTTGACCGTGGTCGGCTGACCCCAGAGGCCGAAGCCGGCGGGGAAGGGGGGCTTGGGTCGCGGATGACCGCGCTTGCCCTCTAGGCTCTCCATCA
>JBLHLB010000144.1:0-9535 GCA_047618505.1 Planctomycetota bacterium | reverse complement strand
CGTAACCCAGCTCCAGTGCGATGTTTCCGGTCAAGGTGCGTACCGGCCGGAAGAGATCGCTCGGCAGGTTCGGGACATTCCCACAGACCATCAGCAAGGCCATGGTCTCGCCGACGGCGCGCATGGCGCCAAGGAGCACTGCGGCTCCGAGTCCGGCGCGCGCGGAAGGGAAGACGACACGGGAAAGCGTGGTCCAGCGTGAGAGTCCGAGCGCCGCCGCTCCTTCCAGGTGTGCCCTCGGCGTGGCGCTCAGGGCTGACTGGGAAAGGAGAGCAACCGTCGGCAGGATCATCATCGCTAGGATCAGAATTCCCGCCACCAAGCTCGGTCCCGGCCCATCAATACGGCGGACGATGGGGACGAGGGTCACTAGACCCCAGAAGCCATAGACCACCGACGGCATGCCGGCCAGCACTTCCACAAGTCGCCGGTAGACCCGGCCCAATCGCGGCGGTGCGTAGTGCACAACGAACACAGCCGAGAGGATGCCTAGGGGGGCGGCCAAGAGCAGCGCGCCAAAGGTTGTCGCCGCCGAGGCGAGCAACATGGGCAACAGTTCGAAACGCCCGCTGCCGTCGCCATCCCCGGGAAACCATCCGTCATCGCTGAAGAAGCGACCGAGCCCGATCTCGCGCAATCCGGGCCCCGATTCCAAGAGCAGGAATACCACGATCAACACAACGATCGACGCCGTTAGGAATGCGGCGGCGCGCAGGCTCCAAAGCAGCAAGCGGTCCTGGGCTTGGTGGGTCGGCATGGCGGGGGCGTGATTCCCCAGGCGGACCTAGCGCGTGCCTGCGTTCGAAGAGTCGACGACCGCTTGGCTGGCTGACCCGGCCATAGATTGGGCGGGGGAGAAGCGCAGGTCGGCCACCAGATCGTGCACCGCGGTCGAGCGGCAGAAGTCGATGAAAGCGCGGGCGAGGCCCTCGGGTTCGCCGACGGTGATCAAATTCAGGGGGCGGCTGATGGGGAAGCGCCCCGTGGCAACGCTGGCGACGGATGCGGCGATCCCATCCGAGGGCAAGAGCTGCAATGCCGCACCCGCTTCAATCTCGTACTCGGCCGCGCCGATGGAAACGTAGCCGATGGCAAGTGGGCTGCCCGCCACGGCCTTCAGACCCTGTTGGTTGTCACCGATGATCAGGTCTGCCTTGATTTCCCCTTCGGACAATCCGTAGTGATCCAGGAAGACCTCCAGCGTGGCGCGACCCGAGGCCTTGTTGATGACCGTGATCTCTCCGGCTGCGCCGCCGAGCTCGCTCCAGTCTGTCACTTCACCGCGGTAAATTGCGCGCACCTGGTCGGCGTCCAGGGCGCTTACCGGGTTGCTCGCGTGGAGGATCAATGCCACCCCATCCCGGGCGATAGTGTGCGCTTGGACTTCACCCGTTTCGCTGTCCTTCAGTTCCCGCGACATCATGCCCACATCCGCCAAACCCGCTTGCACATCATGTAAGCCCCTGGAGGACCCGCCTGCTTGGACGTCGATGCGAGCACCGGGGTGTTGCGCTTCGAAGCGCAGGGCGATCTCTGCAATCAGGGGCGCGACCGTGCTCGATCCCGTGACGGTCAGGTTGCCGCTGACTTTCCCAGCCGCCGCCGTGTCCCCAGCACAGGAGCTGAGGAGAGACAGAAGGAGGATGGCGAGGGCGGCGGGCAATCGGATGCGCATGGAGTCAGAATCGAGAAATACGGAAGGCGCCTAGGGTAAACAGATGATGACCGGATGGGATGGCTCAGCTCGAAATCCCCTTTGCCGCACCGTCCTAGGATTCCCAGGGGAGCGGGCACTGTTGCGGTGTCTGAGCTCGGATTGTGACAGGAACCGCTGGCTAGGACGTTGCCTTACGCAGCGTTTGCACCATCGCCGCTCTCCTCGATCTGGTGCTTCTGCATCAGCGGCAGTTGCAGGAGCGAGAAGATGATCGTCAGCGGCATCACGCCAAAGGACTTAAAGGAGACCCAGGTGTCATCGGAGAAGTTGCGCCAGACAACCTCGTTGGCCAGAGCGAGGAAGAGGAAGTAGAAGACCCAGCGGATGGTCAGGGTACGCCAACCCGCGTCGCGCATCTGAATCGCTTCACCCAGGACGACCTTTAGTAACGTGCGTCCCGTCATGAGCCCGACGCCGAGGATGCCGGCGAAGAGCACGTTGATGATCGTCGACTTGACCTTGATGAAGAAGTCGTCCTGCAGGTAGAGCGTCAGCCCACCAAAAATGAGAACGAAGACCGCAGTGAAGGCGGCCATGGGCGGGATGCGGCGTTCGACTTTCCAGGACACCAGGAGCGAGATGACGATGGCCGCCATGAACGTCCCCGTGGCCCAGAAGAGCGAATCTCCGGGGTCCTCCAAGCGCTTCTTTGCGATGGAGTTCGTCATGAAGAAAACGACCAGGGGGCCGGCTTCCACCGCCAGCTTGGCCAGGGGTCCCAGGTGGGGGCCCGCGGGCTCCTGATTCTCGTCCGTGTTCTCTGTCATGGTCTCTCGCGCCCCGCGGTCTGTTGCTCTGATCCGTGGGGCGAGTATCCGGCCGCCCCCCCGGCGCGATACTCTATCCAACCTGCGAGCCAACCCGCAGTTCGACCCATGAACGAGTTTGCACTGATCGTCCTCGTCGCCCTCCTGGGCGAATTCCTGCTCCACTGCCTGGCAGATCTCCTCAGCCTGCGCGCCCTGTCCCCGGAGTTTCCGGCGGACGTTCCCGAGGAAGTGCGCACGGCCTGGGACCAGGAGCGCTACATCCGCTCCCAGGAATATCTGCGGGCCCGCACGCGCTTCGGCCTCTTACCGGCAGGCGTGAGTCTGGTACTAGTGCTGACCTTCTGGTGGGCCGACGGCTTCCGCTGGTTGGATGATCTCCTGCGCGGCCAGGGCTGGGGCCCGATTGCGACCGGTGTTGCCTACATCGGTCTATTGGCCTGCGTGCAGAGCGTGATCGGGCTGCCCTTCAAATGGATCGGTACCTTCAGGATCGAAGAGCGCTTTGGCTTCAACCGCACGACGCAGAAGACCTTCTGGATGGACTTCCTCAAGGGGGGGTTGCTGGCGGTGATTCTCGGCGGTGGGCTGCTGGCAGCGATCCTGTGGTTCTTCGAGAGCACGGGGTCCCTGGCCTGGCTTTGGTGTTGGGGATTTACGACGGCCTTTGTGCTCGTGGCGCAGTGGGTTGCACCAACCTGGATCATGCCGCTATTCCTAAAGTTTGAACGTCTGCCGGACGGAGACCTGCGGGATCGCATCGGGACCTATGCGGAGAAGGTCGGCTTCCCCCTGCAGGACCTGTTCCTGGTGGACGGTTCCCGTCGCTCCTCCAAGAGCAACGCCTTCTTCACGGGCATCGGCAAGAACAAGCGCGTCGCCCTCTTCGACACCCTCGTGGATCAACACACGCCGGAGGAAGTCGTTTCGATCGTCGCCCATGAGATTGGACACCAGAAGAAGGGCCATGTAACGGGCAGCTTGATCGCGGGGATCCTGCAGGCCGGCGTCTTCTTCTTCGTGATGGGGCAGGTCATGGGAAGCACTGGATTGTTCGAGGCCTTTGGCTTGGAACAGAAGTCGAGCTATGTGGGCATCGTGCTCTTCGCCATGCTTTGGTCACCGGTGGAGTTGGTGCTTTCGGCCTTGATGCTTTGGCGCTCCCGCCGCAACGAGTTCGAAGCCGATGCCTTTGCTCGTGAAACGGTCGGCAGCGGGTCCGCTCTTTCCAGCGCCCTGGCTCGCCTGGGTGCGGAGAACCTCGCGAACCTAACGCCGCACCCGTTGCAAGTTGCTCTGCAACACACGCACCCGCCGCTGATCGCCCGCATTCGGGCGTTGCGGGGCTGAGTCCTAAAAGCGAGTGTTCAGGCGCCTACGGTCTTGACTACGAGCACTGTGGTTGGGGCCCGTGCTTGGGATGGTGGACCAATTTTCCTGACACCCGGAACACATTGACCGTGGGTTTCTGACTCCCCAGGCATGGGGGTGCAAATAAATGTGAGGTCCAGGTGGGCCGATTGCACCTGATTGGGGGATTCTTAGAAGTCGGATTCCGTCTCAACCTGCACCTTGACGCCCACCATGCGCCCCATTCTCCTAAGTCCTGTTCTGCTTGTACTTTGCGCCCAAGGGGTTGCAGCCCAAGCCCTGGTCTTTGACGAGATCTCACTGCCCTCCAATACCTTGAACCTGAGCTTCGGGCGCGGGGCGGCAATGGCAGACATCGATGGGGATGGTTTGATGGATATCGTGTGCGCCGATGCCGAGGAACCCAACCAGTTCTATCGTCAGAAGATCGATGGGACCTTCGAGGATGCGGCTAGCCTTTGGGGCGTGGGAATTGTGGCGGAGCACGACTGGGGCGTACTGGTGGCGGACTTCGACAACGATGGAGATGAGGACATCTACTTTGCCAATGGTGGCTTTTCGGATAACGACTACCCCGGTCGACCCTTCCCGAATCAGATGTTGCGCAACGATATTCAGAGCACGGGCCTATTGCAGGACGTCTCGAATTCAATCGGCGCGGGCATGAACACCAACCCGACCTTCGGGGCGACAGCCTTGGACTTCGACCGCGATGGGATGCTCGATATCTTCTGTGCGGATCGAAAGCGCTCCTGCACTCTTCTGAGGAACACGGGCTCGCTCGTGTTTGCGGATGTTTCGTCAGCTGCGAACATTGTCGAAGTGGAAGACTGGCGGCATGCGGGAGCGGCTGACTATGACAACGACGGCTGGCCGGACGTTGGAGTGGGGAACGGCAAGGGGCCGAACGCCCTCTATCACAATGAGCAGGACGGGACCTTCCTGGAAAGCGCAGTGGCGGCCGGCGTCGAAAACCCCTTCGACAACTTCGGCATGGTCTTCCAGGACTACGATAACGATGGCCTCCAGGACATCTACATTCCCAAGTACCAGCTGACCCCGACCAGTCCGAGTCCGGTCTACCTGAACAATGGCGACGGGACGTTCGTGAATGTGAGCCCGGGAACGGGCATGGGCGCGCACACGGATATGGGGCACGAGTCCGCCGATATCGATGGCGACGGTTATCCCGAGATCATGATGGGCACGGGGAATCCGAGCTTCTCCGACTTCGACTTCCTCTACCACGTGCTGCCCAACGGCAGCGGTGGATTGTTGATCACGGACATTTCGACAGTCTCAGGATTCAACTCAAAGGTCCCCTCGCGCCAGCATGGTCAGGCGGTAGGAGACTTCGACCGCGATGGGGACGTTGACATCTACTGCAACAACGGCGGCCCAAGCTGGAAGCAGAATACGGCGCAATCGAACTTCTTCTGGCGCAACCAGGGCAACAACTACCCCTGGCTAGCGATGGAGTTGCAGGGTGTGCTGTCGAACCGTACGGGAGTAGGTGTTGTGGCAAGGGCGACGACGGCGGAAGGCCGTGACATCTTCCGCACCTTGCAGGTCGGGCGAGGGTTCACCAACACGCCGGACCACGCACTGCACTTTGGGATCGGTACGGATACGGCCGTTGAGAACGTCGAGCTGCGCTGGCCCAGCGGGATCACTCAACAGGTGAGTGAGCTGCAAATGGGCGTCTACACTGACGTTGTCGAAACCGGCATGATCCGAACGGGGCCGGCAGCGGTCGGGCAGCCGCTGGTCTTTGAAGTGGCCGGAACAGCGGGCGATCTTGCAGAGTTGGCCCTGTCACTTGGCACCGGATTCACAGACATCCCCGGAATCAACGGGCCGTTGTTACTGGCCGCTCCCTACCTGATCCTGCCCGCCTTTCCCTTGGATGCCTCCGGTCGTTTAACCCTGCCGATTCCGGTTCCGAACAACACGGCGCTGATCGGATTGACGCTGCATACGCAGGCTTGGATTCACCCGGTCAGCGGAGCGGGTGGAACGCTTTCGCAGCTGAATAGTTTCACGCTGCAGTAGGTCCCCGAGAGGCTCGCAGCGGATGCCCCCCAGGATGCATGTCGGCTAGCGACTACCCATGGCGCTGACATGCACCAGGTGGCCGGAGAAGGCAGCAACTTGCAAGAGCACGATGATCGCGACTCCGAGCACGAGGCTGGCGTAGTGTCCTTGCCTCAGGCTTGGGGAGCTCCGTCGAACACGACGCCAGGCAAAGACGAGCAGGACTAGGAAGGCGATGTGAACTGCGGTCACGGTGCACAGCAGTAGTCCCGGCACCATCCTGTAGGGATCGGGATTACTCTCATCGAGTCTTAGGAACCTAGACGTGAGAAATGCCCAGATGCTCCAGATGCGCGTGACAAGGGCGTAGGCCATCACGAGCATGACTTCGGGCAAGATCACGAACTCGGTCAGTGCCGGGGGCAAGCTCTTCAAACCGAACGCTGAGGGAATTGTCGATGCCATGGAGGTTGCCCCTTGTTGTGTTCAGCGCGTGGTCTAGCGATCCCGCCTGGGAGTGATTGCCCCCGGAGCGCCGCGCTACGCCTCAGCCTACTTTGGGCAGGCTTCGCGCGGCTCCCCCAGGAACAAGAAGGTGGTCGTCGTCGCTTCGCGACTCCGACCCAGTCCCCCCAGGGCTCGGCCCTGGATCCCAATAAACCGCTCGGGTGGGTCAGTTTTTAGCTGCCAAGTGGGTCAGTTTTCGATTGCCACCGCCATCGCCGGAGTCGCCACGCATACCACCCGCAGATGCGAACAGAATGCCGAGACCAGCACCGATGCCGACACCGAGACCTACGCTCTCAAGCGGAATTCCGATTGCCGCACCGACTCCAGCGCCAATCAAAAGACCAAGGAGGGCTCGCTTCTCTAAACTGCTGCCCTGGGGCGAGTTGGCGGTTGCCATCATTTCTTCCTGGCGATCGAAGGATGGGTGGCAGTGTTGTCTTTGGACTTCCATCGCTTCGCCAGAGCGCTTACGGCGAATCTTCGCCTTGATTCACGGGCTCCCGCGCGTACTTGGAGCAAAGCACTGCCGCAAGTGACAGCAGGATCAGGATAGGACCCCAGTAGAAGGTCCAGAAGAGCCTCACGATGGCCTGCCAGCCGCTGCTATCGACTGAGTCCGGTCCAAGTCCGTCGCGCAGAGTCCATGCAAGTACTCCGAACATGCACCAGAACACCAGCCCGGTACTTAGGAGTGAAGCAACTGTTCGGCGCATAGCTTCCAGCCTATCGATTCAGCCGCGGAGCGGCAGCAATGAAACCCCGAACGGGCTGTCTCCCTGGGTTCGCTCGCGTCCTGGCCAGGACAGCATGTCCTGTGGGCGCGAATCCGGAGAGAACAGGAAGGCCTGGGAAGTCCGTTTCCTCAGGAGAATTGCGCAAGGAGCGGATCTCTCGCGCATGCGTCTGCTAGCTGCCTTCGTCCACTGGGCGCCTCACTTTTCTATCCGCACGAGCACGACCCGCGGCCAGTACAGCGAGCGTGCCCCTTCCTCTGTGAACAGATCGCCAAAGCGGAAACTGTTCGTGGCGTAGGTGACCACAAGGTCGGTGGCCTCTTCACCAACGAGCTCAGGGTGTGCCTTCGCTGCGTACACGAATGGTCGCGGCTCCTTCGACTCAGGTGGATGGTAGACAGTGACGGGGGGACTCCACGGGCCAGTAAGGCTCTTCGCGGTGCGCAGCCCAATCGTTGAAGCCCCGAACCCATAGCTCGCGATGTGGACAAACGACCCGATGCGATGATCCCAGTGCAGCGAGCACTCTGCTCCAGCGTCGTCCAGAACGAACACCGGACCATCGGGCCCGAGCGAGGATTCCGGGACCCATCCTTGCTCGCCACCGGCCCACCATTCGGCGCCGTCGAGATCGCCGTGTGCGAACTGGGTCGCCGGATAGCGTACGAGCGCCCCGGCATGCGCTCCTTCTTGGCGGATGGCAACCGCAACGATGTACGCACCGTCTCGGATGACTGCCGTCGCAGGAACGGCATCGAAAGCACTGGGGGCGATGTCGACAATGCGCGGGATCCATGACCCCGGTGGGGCATCCGGATCATCGATCACAGCGATCGCATAACCGGCGCTCCTAAAGCCGAGACCCTCACCCGGTGTCGCAACGATCGCATACAGGAAGATGACCAACGGCCCTTCGTCAAGCCGAATCCCGTGTCCGGGCCAATAACCGCGCTCCCCATGTTCCGGAAAGAACGCGGCGGGCAAACCGTCACCATCTTCTCGCCAGTGGAAGGCAACTGACGCGCTGCGCAAATCCTTCCCCGTCTGAATCGCGATCGTGTTCCTTACCATCTTGGACTCTGAGCGCACGTGGGCGTCCGACTTGGCAATGAACGTGTCGCCAAAAAGCCATACCGTGCGGTCGCTTCCGAGTGGAATCGAAAGCGAGGCATCGGCACCAAGCCAGCGTGGGTCCCGATGGAAGAGCACCTCGGCTTCTCTAAATGCGCGCCCCATCGGATGGCGCGACTCAGGAGGCGTAGTCGCTTGTTCGCTACGCCGCTCGAATTCGTCCGCTCGAACGCGTCCACAGGATGCGAGGCCCATGAGAAGCAGGAAGACTACTTTCAGAGAGACGGCCCAATGCCATTGCGACGACTGGCTGACTGAGATGTGTGACATCACAAAGTTCTAGCCGGCCTCCTGCGTGAAGGCCTGCCAAAGGTCCCAGACGACGGGGCCCAGGTCACCAACTGTTACGGGAGTGAGCGAAGCGAGTGAAACCCACCCTGCGCTGGATCCATCCGCTAGACGGCCCCCTCATATCTTGATCGTACGCCACGCGTCCACTCTACGGCGAATCCCGACACCAAGGAGAAAGAGGCCGGCAATCGCGACAGGGAGCATGAACAAGACCCACTTTTCGTTCGCGGTGAAGGTTTGATCAAACGAGAGAGCGAAGCTAAGCACCGCGAATATTGCCCACCAGATGAACCCTACGAGGCAGAGGACTATGGGCCACGATCCCGGTCGATAGCCAAGCAACAGGCCAAAAGAGGCCGGTACGAGGAGGAAGGGGACGGGGCGAAGCGACAGGGGAAGAAGTAGGGCGATGCTTGCAGCAAGAGCTAGCAGCCCGCCGAAGAAAAAGGGAGCAACGAATGCACACCACAAACCGAGCCAGCTCGGTGAAGAAAGAAGGCGTATCTGTTGTCTATTGCCCATACGCATCTAACGTTCACGTCTAGCGGCGCCCGAAGCGTGTCCGCTGCAACGAATTGCTAAGCGTCGAACTCGCGTGGCGTGGGTGATCAAGCGGCAACCCCAAACAGTGCTCCCACACCAGCGGTCAATGCCATTGCCGAGGCGCCCCAAAAGGTGATGCGTGAGGCGGCAAGCATCACGGGGGCGCCGCCCGCTCGCGCGGAGGCGGAACCCAGCAGCGCAAGAAACAACAGGGAACTGCCTGAGACCGCCCACATGAGCGCGGAGGCCGAAACCAAGAGAACGACCAGGAGCGGAAGAGCGGCGCCTACCGCAAACATCCCGGCGGAGGCAAGGGCGGCCTGAACGGGCCGAGCCGCCAAGGAATCGAAGATACCCAATTCATCACGCGCATGTGCACCGAGTGCATCGTGCTGCATCAGTTGGGTGGCCACGTTGGAAGCGAGTGCCACGTCCAG
>JBLHLB010000143.1:0-9569 GCA_047618505.1 Planctomycetota bacterium | reverse complement strand
CTCAAGGGTGATGGAGACACGATCGATTGCGTTCTACGGATCTACGAACCCTCCGAGGATCGGGTGCATTCCATCGATCGGGCAGTGAGGGGATTCAATCCCCATGAACATGAAGTGGAGAGTGGCAACAGCGCATTCCCCTATCCGAACCGGCAGACGGATCCACGGATTGGAATGCTGACGGAGACGCGAACGACTTCGTTCTGCACGTGGCTGAGCGGAATTTTCCATCCGCCCGGAATGAGCGCTAGGGAGATCCTCGGGGAGGCATCCAGCGGACGGGCCCTTGGGATTCAACTGCGGCGCGCTCGACCTCTGTCCGCAGAAGCCCTGGTGATTGGGACCGCAGCAGATACCCAGCCGATCTTCGCTGGCACGCGATTCTTCCAAGCCCCGCTCCTGAGCCAAGTCATGCTTGCGATGCGGCCCCTTGGCTTCGGCGGTATCGCACGGGTGATCTTGAGCCCTATACCACCGGAACTGTCCTGCTCGATCCCCTACATGCAAGCTGGAGTGGTTGACCCTGACGCCCCCGGCGGTGTGGCTCTAACCCGTGGACTGCGGCTTCGCATTGGCGGATAGACAGTCCAGGGAAGCCTGAATCGCGCATTTTGGGAAGGGCCGTACCCGCCGCAGCGATACTGTAGCCGGATGAAGCGACCCCTAGCCTACGCCACGACTCTGCTGCTCCTCGCGGCCTGCCATTCGAAGCCTCTGGAATCGAGCCAGCCGGAGCCCGCAAAGGGTCCGCCGAACATCGTCTTCATCTACTCAGATGATCACGCGACCGCAGCCATCGGGACCTATGCGAATTCCGTCGTGTCGAGCTATGCACGCACGCCGAACATCGATGCCCTAGCCGCAGGTGGAATGCGCTTCGATCGCGCCTACTGCACAAACGGGATCTGCGCTCCGGCGCGCGCTGTTGTGCTGACTGGCAAGCACAGTCACATCAATGGTGTGCCGGACAACGGGGCGCGATTCGATGGTTCCCAGGTGACGTTCCCGAAGCTCCTGCGCGCCAGCGGTTACCAAACCGCGCTAGTCGGGAAGTGGCACCTCAAGACCACGCCCACCGGCTTTGACTATTGGGACATCTTGCCGGGGCAGGGGCAGTACTACGCTCCGGACTTCCTGCGGCCCGGGCCCAACTACGTTGAGGGTGCGGAGGACGTCGAGGGGTCGGTGGAGAAGCGCCGGGTGGAGGGCTACGTCACCGAGGTAACGACGGGCCTAGCCATCGATTGGTTGGAGCAGGAGCGCGACCCGGACAAACCCTTCCTGTTGATGGTGCAACACAAGGCACCGCACAGGCCATGGATGCCGGGAGTTGACGAGCATGGACTCTATGCGGGGGAAACGCTGCCGGAGCCGACGACGCTTTTCGACGATTACGCCGGCCGCGCGGATGGCGCGCAGACCCAGGAAATGACGATCGCCGAGCACATGTGGCTTTGGTACGACCTCAAAGTTCCGCCGACGGAATGGGGACAGGGCGACGGTGAAGTTGAGTTGACGGGACCGGACCGTTGGACGAAGGGTCGCGGCGAGCGCATGTCCGACGACCAACGCGCTGCCTGGGAAGCCGCCTATGGTTCGGAGAACGCAGCCTTCGCCGCCGCCATTGAAGCGGGTGAGCTGGAGGGCGACGAGCTGGTCCGTTGGAAGTACCAGCGCTATCTCAAGGATTACCTCAGCTGCATCGCGGCGGTGGACAAGTCCGTTGGTGAGTTGACCGACTGGCTCGCGGCCAACGATCTGGATGAGAACACGATCGTTGTCTACTCCTCCGACCAGGGCTTCTACCTCGGCGAACACGGTTGGTACGACAAGCGCTGGATGTATGAGCCGAGCTTCCAGTTGCCCCTCATCGTGAGTTGGCCCGGTAAGGTCAAAGCGGGGAGCGTGGACAGGCACCTAGTGCAGAACTTGGACTTTGCGCCGACCTTCCTGGAGGCCGCAGGCCTGGCGTCGCCAGAGGAGATGCAGGGCACGAGCTTGATGCCGCTCTTGGCCGGTGACGATCTTGCCCCCGGGGAATGGCGCGACTCGATCTACTACCGCTACTTCGAGATCGGCGTCCATTCGGTTCCCCAGCACTACGGCGTGCGCACAGATCGCCACAAGCTGATTTACTACCACGGGCTCAATCAATGGGAGCTTTTCGACATCGAGCTCGACGCCGACGAGATGAACAACCTCTACGCGGATCCGGCCTACGCCGAAGTTCGGGTCACATTGGAAGCCGAACTCCAGCGCCTCCGCACCCACTACGCCGACGCCGATTAGCCTGGGAAGCGCAGCTGCTAGATCGTGTTCAGCAGCACCGCACCAGCCCCTATTGGCCTCCGCCCCGTGGCGCCCGTTGCCCCGCTCGCGTACCCTGCTCGCCCCCCCTATAAGGGGCTCGACTCCCCCATGGACGACACACGCCTTAGAGACCTTGCTCGCCGAGCCATCAGCCGAGCGCGCGTTGAATTGGGAGCCACAGGCGTCTCTTCGGGGGCAAAGCCCGGGAGCTCACAGGCCATGGGCGGGCTCCTTTCGGTTGAGGACCTGGCCACGGTAGCCGATGGTTCTCGCCTCGCCATCCCCGCCGGTACGCGGGTGACTCCCCTGGCGCGCGATGAAGCCTGGCGCCGTGGGATTATCCTTTTGGAGGACATCTAATGGGAACATGGACCACAAACAGCGACCCCTCGGGTAGGGGTTCTATGTCGGACAGCGAGCTCGAAGAAGCATTGGTGAAAGTCGCCCGCCAGCTGCTTGAGCACGGCAGCATCCAGGGGCTTGGTTCGGACCCCTGGGCCTGCCGGACGATTTGTATCGAGATCTGCCCCGAGAGCGTTCAGAACGTCCTCTCCGCCGGTGCTGTCCGCGTGGGCATCGCCTCCGGTGAAGCGCCCCGTCTGAGCGCTGGAAACAGTGGGTTGGCCCGTGCAATCGACCACACGCTCCTGAAGCCCGACGCGACATTGGCTGAGGTCGATACCCTCTGCGCCGAGGCCCTGGAACACCACTTTGCCTCGGTCTGCGTCAACGGCGTGCAGGTGCGGCGCTGCGCTGAGATCCTGTCCGGCTCCGACGTAGCCGTCTGTACCGTGGTCGGTTTCCCCTTGGGGGCTATGGCCCCCGAGGTCAAAGCTTACGAGGCACGCCGTGCCCTGGAGGACGGCGCCACCGAGATCGACATGGTCCAAAACATCGGCGCTCTGAAATCCGGAGACGACGAGTTCGTACGGCGCGATATCGCGGCAGTGGCTGAAACCGTTCACCGCTTCGGTGCAACCCTCAAAGTCATTCTCGAGACCTGCCTCTTGACCGATGAGGAAAAGGTGCGTGCCTCGCGCCTGGCAAAGCTAGCGGGTGCCGACTACGTCAAGACCTCTACGGGCTTCTCCAAGGGCGGCGCCACAGTCGAAGACATCGCCCTCATGCGCCGCACCGTCGGCCCCGAGCTTGGCGTCAAAGCCTCCGGCGGCGTCCGCACCGCCGACGACGCCCGCGCGATGATGGCCGCCGGCGCCACCCGCATCGGAGCTTCGGCCTCCATCGCCATCGCCCGCGGGTAACCACGGTACGGAATCAGGTTCCGTACCGCGGTTTACCACCCCGACTAGCCATCCCGGCTAGCCATTCCGTTTAGCCACCGATGGGGACGTGGAAGACATCGTCCTGTAGTTCGGCGCCAATACCGGTGTTACGGCGAATAACGGTGGCAAGGTTTTGGATATTGATCCAGCTCTTGAAGAACTGCGGTAGATAGCCCTCCCAGTAGTAGCGATCGCCGTCGCGCAGACGGGTGAACTGGTCACTGAGGGAAGCTTGGACAAGCTCACCAACGAGGGCGCCGGGCACATGGTCCTCAGCCTGGGCGCCAACCCAGGGATCGATATCATTGACCGTAGCGTAGGTGCTAGTAAGGCCAGCGACGATGGCCGGGTCCGAGCTGATCTCCGCAAAGGTCGCCTTGGGCGCCAATCCGTAGGACACGCGCACCGTGTTGTAGTCCGGAAGCCCGTGGTCACGCCCACGCTGGATGTTGAGAGAAATCAAGTCAAAGCCACCTGACCCCGGCATGCCAAATAGGAAGTTGCGCACGTCGTCCACAACATAAAGGTCACTGTCGCTGCAAACCTGGCTGGCCATCCCCCGCAAAAGCGGATCGAGACCACCGCCACTGATGATGTTGTCCGGGTTAAAGAAAGCGTCCATCAGGGGCAGGTTGCCGTTCGATACGACATCTCCGGCCGAGTCGAGGCGCAGGAGCGTCGGAGACAACATGCTGTGGCCAAAACGGTAGGCCGCGGTGGAGAACTCGTTGCCAATCGACCCCGTAACAGCATTGTCGTAGCCCACATAGGCGGGGATGCCACCGGGCCCGAGAAGAGCGGGCAGATACTCCTCATAGGTCACTTGCTGCATCTCGCCAATCACGATCGCGCGAGCCACCTGGTAGTACAACTCACCGGGAAGACCGGCATACATGTTGGCAAGGGCATCGCAGAGCCAATTGTGCTCCCGCATCCAAAGCGTGTGCATCGCCGTCAAGGCCGACTGCTCATTGGCGCGCAAGTCACCCGCAAGGAACATCGAGGTGTCGTTGTCGTCCGGCGCATTCGGGAAGCCATTCAAATTGAAGGGCAACAGGTCCCCTGTGGCGTGCGGGCTCGTCGCCAAACGGCCGGTGCCATCATTGGTGCGCAACTCAAGGGAACGTGCCTGGTCGGAACCATAGAGGTTTGATCCGTCGATCCAGGCCGTGATCTCATTGGTCTGGTGGCGCACTCCGCTCCCTCCCTGAATCCATGTAGATCGTCCGAGGGGGATGGTCACTGTGCCTGTTCCCCCCGGATCGAAGAAGGGGTCACCCGCCGGCACATCAATGTCAAAAGATTCCCCGGGAGAAGCCCCAGGTGTCAGGTCGATATCGTGGTCAACAAACTGCCCCCACTGCCAAATGTAGTCGGAGGCGTTCTTCCCATTGGGCAAGACTCCTGTCTGGGAAGAGAGGGCGTTAGACACGGCGCGCGCACTCGGACGGGAGGCCCCCGATGGCGTGCTCAGACCGTCACCATACTGCGGCGCAGAACTGCGCAGTAGGCCGATCCCCGCCTGGCCCATGGTCGGGAAATTCAGGTTGTTAGAGGAACCATCGATGGTTCGAAAAGACTGGGCCGCGGCGTGCGACCCACACAACAAGAGGGCGGCGGTGAATAGAGCTGTTCGTTGCATTGCGGTCTCCAACGGGCCCAATAGCCCACTTGCGTTGCACGGTTTTCGAAAGAAGGATCGAGCAGAATCGAACACACCGGGGGGGCGAATGATTTTGCACGGACTCGGCCCAAGACAATTGCTGGGAGCAGACCTCCCCGCATCTGAGGTGAAAAGCGAGACCCGCAAATACCTCCATTGATGGAGACTCCCCGGTGGCCCCTAACACATCACTCATCTGCGTCCCAAGTGTCGCTTTCCCTGGGCGATCTATGCAGGGGGAAAATGTGATTCACCTACATGAGGGACGGGCTCCTGCTCCACATGAGGCAACACAGCAAGCAAGGGTCCAACGAATAGGTTTCCCCTTATTTCTCGTCGTTGCTGTTCTCGGGCATATCCGGAACGGCCCTCGCCAGGAGCCGAACGAAGGAACCTGCAATCTCCTTTCCTGCCTCAACAACCTCGGTGTGGGACAGGGGTCCTGCACTGAGCCCCGCGCCGAGGTTTGATAGGCAACTCACCGCGGCCACTCTAATTCCGCAAACGTGGGCAACCGAAGCTTCCGCCACCGTGCTCATTCCCACCGCGCTCGCCCCGGCACGGGCAAACATGCGGATTTCCGCGGGGGTCTCGTAGTTCGGCCCCAGGAGTCCGACATAGGTCCCCCTTTGGAGCGTGATGCCCTCAGCTCGGGCCGCACGGTCCAACGCTTCGCCGAGACCAGTGTCATAGGGGTTTCCACGGAGCGCTTCATCGCCAAGCAACCCCACGGGTCCCTGCCGTGCCAGGTGATCGTCAATACGCATGAGCCCGGGCACACTCCATTCTGGCTTCAGGCAGCCAGCAGCATTCGTTAGCAGCAAGCGCCCGATACCCAGCACTCCAAAGGCGCGCACTGCACGTGTCACTTCGAAGGGCGACCAGCCCTCGTACAGATGCACACGACCTTTCTGAACCAGAACCGTAGTGCCGTTTACCCTGCCAAGCACGAAGGCCCCAGCATGTCCAGGTACGGCACTACGCGGCATCTCCGCGAGCGCTTCAAAGGGAATCGTTTCGGCATCCTCCAAATGATCGGCAAAGGAGCCCAATCCAGAGCCAAGGACAAAGGCCAGGCGCGCTTCGCCCGCACCGCGACGACCGAGGTCATCCGCGAGACGAGCTGCCCGATCGCGCACGGAGCGTGCGTCTGTGCTGGTTTTGATTGTCATAGCTTGCGCCACTTGGGTGTGCGCCTAGAGGAAAGCGCCCGCGACCGTTGCGGTCATCCAGGATGCGAAGGCTCCACCTAGCATGGCACGCAGAGCCAAGGCACTGATCTCGCCGCGCCGTTCCGGAGCCAGCGGCGAGATGCCACCGATTTGAATTCCAACGGAGGCGAAGTTGGCGAATCCGCACAGCGCATAGGCCGCCATGGCGGCGGACTTCGGGCCGAGGGCGGATACGCCATCGGCCGGTGCCAGGAGGTCCTTCAAGGTCTCGAAGGCCACAAATTCGTTCACGGCGATCTTGGTCCCAAGCAGTGACCCCATGGCCTGGCATTCCGCCCAACTCTCCACGCCCATGAACCAGGCCACCGGCGCAAAGGCCCAACCGAAGATACGTTGCAGGCTAAGTCCACCCTCGAGTCCCATCTGGTTTCCGATGGATTCCAGGGGCCAATCGCAGAGGGCCACGAGTCCCATGAAGGCGATCAACATCGCGATCACATTGAGCCATAGCTTTACGCCATCGCTGGTACCGATGGCTGCGGCTTCGATCACGTTGCTCGCAGTTCGTTCGACCTTTAGCTTCACTTTCGCGCCCGTAGGGGACACTTCGGTCTCGGGCAACATGATCTTCGCGATCAGGAAGGCTGCGGGTGCGCTCATGACCGAGGCCGTCAACAGGTGCGGGCCAATCTCATCCCCGAGAATCCCCATGTAGACCGCCAAGACAGAACCGGCGATCGTCGCGAAACCACCGGTCATCATGGCGTTCAACTCGGACTTGGTCATCTTCGGCACGTAGGGCTTCACCACCAGGGGAGCCTCGGTTTGACCGACGAAGACGTTGGCGGCCATGGCCATCGACTCCGCGCCGCTCACTCCCATCAAGACCGACATCACCCGCGCCAGTCCGTGGATCAAGACCTGCATCACACCGATGTGGTAGAGGATCGACATCAGGGCACTGAAGAAGATGATGAGCGTCAATCCACTCGAGGCAAAGGCGAAGGCATAGCCCCACTCACCGAAGCCATTAAGGCCACCGAAGACGAGGTTTGTACCCGGCTCCGTCATGGAGATTAGCTTCCCAACAAAATCCGCCACGTTCCCAAAGAACCAAGCCCCCGCCGTGGTCTTGAGGCAGATAAAGGCTAAGACGATCTGCAATCCAATACCGCAAAGCACGACCCGCAGGGGAAACTTGTCGCGCCGACTGGAGAGGCACCAGGAAACGAAGACGAAGAAGGCCAGGCCTAGGATTGCGCGGGGAATTGCCATGGGGAGGGGATGGTTGGCGCGAAAGCTAGAAACGAGCGAGGAGTAGCGGTCCTTGGGGAGAATCCAAGCCACCCAGATTGAGAGATTTGTGGCACAGGGCGCGGGCCTGTTCCAACCCAGCCCCATCGCGGTGGTGCAGTTCCACCAGGGGCGTGCCCGGTTTCAGCGCGTCACCGGGAAGGGCCAGAATACGCAAACCGACCGCGGAGTCCACCGCATCGCCGGCTCGGCGTCGACCACCGCCGAGGGCCACCACGGCTTCCCCGAGGGCGCGCACATCGGCCCAGGCCATGCGCCCGTGGCCCTCTGCCTCAATGACCTCGATAGCCGGTGCCTGGGGAAGCCCGTGGGGAGACAGGGCCGCGCTTGCATCGCCGCCCTGGGCCTCCACCATCAAGATGAACTGTTCCATGGCGCTGCCATCATCGAGGCAGGCGCCAATGCGTACCCCACCGACGAAAGCGTCGGGGGAAACGCCCGTGAGCGCGAGCAACTCGCCACCCAGCAAGCACACGAGTTCGCGTAGGTCGCGAGGACCCGAACCCCGCAGGCAATCGACGGATTCTGCCACCTCCAGGGCATTTCCGCAGGTCAACCCGAGGGGTCGATCCATGGCGGTTTGCAGGGCAACGCAGTCCACACCTGCGCCCCGTGCGAGGTCAACCATCGTGCGGGCCAACTCGGCTCCAGCATCGGGATCGGGGAGGAATGCGCCGCTGCCATACTTCACATCCAAGACCAGGGCACCAATGCCCTCTGCGAGCTTCTTGGAGAGGATCGAACTGGCGATCAGGGGCAGGGATTCCACCAATCCAGTGGCATCGCGCAGGGCGTAGAGCCGACGATCCGCCGGCGCAACCCCCTTTGTTTGCCCGGTAATCACGCAGCCCGCGCTGGCAACTGCGGAGCGAATCGAGTCTTCGTCCAGGTCCGTGCGAAAACCAGGGATGGATTCGAGTTTGTCCAACGTACCGCCCGTGTGCCCAAGCCCACGCCCCGACAACATCGGCACGCGCAAGCCACAGGCCGCGAGGGCCGGAGCCAGCGGCAATGAGGCCTTGTCGCCAACACCACCTGTGGAGTGCTTGTCGACCACCGGTCCACCGTCGGCATCCCAACTCAAGGTGCTGCCCGAATGCGTCATGGCCAGTGTCAAAGCCACGAGTTCGTCGTTCGATAAACCACGCGCATAGATCGCCGCCAACAGCGCCGCAGCCTGGGGATCGTCAACAGATTCATCGACAACGCCTGCTACGAAGGCCTTCAGGTCTTCCGGTGCGAGCTCCCCGCCGCCGAGCTTTGCTCGCACGAGGACACGCGGATCGAAGGGTCCAGAACTCACGGTCGTGCGGTGCCTTCGTGATCCAGTTCGCGCGCGCCGAGATCCTTTGCGAAGGACGCCCCCGCGCTGCACAGAGACGCATCCAGGCCCAGCAACTCCTCTACTGTCGCGCCAATGTCCGCAAAGGACGCGCGCGTGCCCAACTCCGCTGTACGGACAGCGCCGGGTCCGAAAGCTATCACCGGCACATACTCGCGCGTGTGGTCGGTGTTTTGCACGTGCGTCGGATCGTTGCCGTGGTCCGCAGTCAGGATCACGATGTCTTCGTCACGCAGCTCTTTCTCCAGCTCGATCAAATCCCGATCGAACTCCTCCAGGGCGCGTGCGTAACCAACCGGATCGCGGCGGTGTCCGTAGAGCATGTCGAAGTCCACCAGGTTCACGAACACGAGGCCGCGCTCGAGGCTACGAGCTTCCCGCAGGGTCGCCGCCATGCCATCGCGATTGCCCTCAGTATGCACATCACGGGAGACGCCACGCCCGGCGAAAATGTCGGAGATCTTGCCGACGCCGACGACCGGCAC
>JBLHLB010000142.1:0-9571 GCA_047618505.1 Planctomycetota bacterium | reverse complement strand
GCCACCCTGGCCGTCTTGGATCTTGTTGCCTGGGTCCGCGAACACAGCTCTGTACTGATCCGTCACCTCGATTGTCCCGCCTTGCGCGCCGATAAGAGCGTGCGGACTTTGGTCGTGGTGACGGAGTCCGTGGATTCCCTGTGTCGTCGCCTGGTGGCATTGGATGGTTCGGGGGTGGAACTCTTTGGGCTGCGCACGATTCAGAGTTCGGCGGGCGACAGGGTCTACCTTTCCTCAATAGGAGCTCCGGGACGTAGTCCATTGGCGCCGGAGGAAATTGGAGACGCCTTCATTGGTGCCCTTCCGGAGGATCTGCGGGAGTTGGGTCGGCACGCGGTCGACCGGATCACGCGACTGGATGATGAGCTGGTTGCCCTGGCCGGAGATGATTCGATTGCCTGGCGCTTCCGGGGCGAGTCCCTCGTGCGAATCGAACGAGCCGGCGACCGCCTGCGCGCAACCCTCGGGCCTGAGCACAAGCTCTGGCCCCTGCGCTCCACCGAAGACGTCGAGGAATTGCTGGAGGGAGCCCTTTCGCGTCTGGTTCCGCTCTTCTCAACTGTTGCCCTCGGCGGCCAGAACGACGGCGCGGATGACGGCCTGGGATGCGGGGAAGAGAAGCGCCCGGATGTGATGTCTCAAAGCATGCCCTCCGGCGGCAAACCCCTCCTCTCCGACGAGGAGATGCGGGCCTTCCATGACTGATTGGAATCGTTGTTGATCTGGAGACGCCAGGTGGAGCGGACTTTGGTGGCTCGATTCGGGTGAGTCCGGTTCGGCTGGGGTGTTTATCTTGTAGGAAGGTGGAATCTGCATCCCTCAACCAGCGAAGAACTTAGGCCCGTATAAGCGAATGCAGAGAGTGCAGCTCCCTGTGCGCGCTTGACGCTTGCTTGGAACGCGATCCAGCAAAGTGCAGCCTCTCTATCAGGTTCGTCTTTGGCCCCCTCCAGCACTTGCGGTGATAGACGGACAGGGCCCCCGGGCCCGAGCGTATTCCTGCGCTGGACGCCGCCTATGAGCTGGATCACCGCCCGCCGCAAGTTCCTTGAGCTGACAACCGGACGCCGACCCTCGACTAGTCGTGGGGCAGTGCCCGTTGATCCCGTCTTTGGTGAGAGCACCGATTCCGGGCCGCGACAGAGCGAACCTTCACTGTCGCCCCAGCCTGGTATCAAGTATCCGGCGCGTTCGGTATGCGTGGCGAGCGGAAAAGGCGGCACCGGGAAGTCCGTCGTGACCGCATGCCTGGCGCATTTATTCTCCAAGCATGGCCGCGCCCTAGTGGTGGACGCCGACTTCGGTGTCGGGAATGCCCACATACTCCAGGACGTAACTCCCAAGCAGAGTTTCGTCGACGTGGTCGAGGGGGGAGTTCCGCTTCGCGATGTGATCGTGCGTTGTAGTCCTCAGATTGACCTCGTTGCTGGCGGTTCCGGCGTGCCCCGCATGGCCGAACTCTCCACTCGTCAGTTGCGCATGATCGCCGCTGGTATTGAGGACTTGGAGAGTGACTACGGCTACGTTGTCGTTGACTCCGCCGCCGGTCTATCCCGCCAGTCCTTGGCTTTTGCGCGCAGTTGCGACGAAGTCTTGCTTGTCACGACGCCGGACCTGACGGCGATGACGGATGCCTATGCGTTCTTGAAAGTCCTCACGGACCGATCGCCGGGATGTGAACCGATGCTGGTTGTCAATCGTGCACGCTCCGATGCGGAGGCGCGGGAAGTGGCGGCCCGCATCGTGCGAGTCTCGAAGCGCTTCCTTGGCCGAGCCCCGCGACCGATCGGGTGGATCCCGGATGATCCTATGGTCCAGGCCTGTGTGAACCGCCGCGGGGCAGTAGCTGCCCTTGAGCCCGATTGCCCAGCATCGCTCTCCTTGGCTCAATTGGCCCACAGGATTGAGGTGGAGTTGGCACGCAAGCTGGCGAATGGATTGGGGCGCTCTCTGACGTCGGAACTTTCCTAGGCAGTTCCATGCGGGAAAGCCGGACACCTTCGCGGCCAGGATCGGTCCTAGGGGGGTGGAGAAGACCAGTGGGAAACGTAGTGCCGGAGCTCTCACCGGAGCCAGTGCGGGAACTCTAGTTCCGGGCCTCGTGCTCGGTTGGTTGCTTGTCGCTTGGCACATGGAGTCTCGGGAGCAGAATTCTCACCGAGGAGATCTTGAGCTGAGCCGCTCCCTAGCCAAGGCACGGCAAGAACACTGTCTTGGGCCGGATCCAGGGACGTGGAACGGGCGCGAGCTTCGAGTGCTGCCGGGAATCGGAGAGCGCCGGGCTCGGGGCGTCCTCGAGCTACGCCATTCCCATCTGGAGCAGGCGACACGGTTCCCAGACCCCCCTGGAACGCTCGCCTGGGAGGAGATTCCCGGCATCGGAAAGCGCACGGCGGACGGTGTTCGTGACTTCCTCCGGGCTCGGGGGGCCCAATCTCTGGAGGCATGGACTCCGCCCTAGGCATCGACTTCGGGTTTGCCCAGGGTGGGGCAGTGCTCTTAGCTGGGCTCCCAATAGGGCTCCTAGGGGGTGCTCCCAAACGGTGCTCCCAAGTGGCGCACCAGGTCCATAATTGGCGTACCAGGGCTTGGGGGGATTTCGGCCCCTGGGGGGAAGACGTACACTCACTTCACGATGCCTGCTTCAAACAGCGAGTCTGCCTCAGACAACGAGCCCGCTTCACGCGCGGGTGGATCCATGTCGGGAAGCCCCGGGGGGTTTCCTGGGCAAGTTTCTGCTTCTGAAGCGGCGGGACGCCGGTCCCCGGACCCCTTACCCCATTCAGAGATCGACTTCGTCCTGGGATTCGCCATTGGGGAAGACCTGGGTCCCGGTGACGTGACGACCGACGCGTTGATTCCCCTGGAACGACCAGGTCTCGGTCGCTTGATCTCAAAAGCCCAGGGTGTGGTCTCTGGCCTGGATGTCTTCGGTCGTGTCTTCGAACTCATCGACGACCGTGTTCAGATTGAGTTCCTCGTACAAGATGGCGATCGCATCTGGCCTGGCGACGAATTACTACGCATCAAAGGAAACGCACGTAGCCTCCTGATCGGCGAGCGTACCGCATTGAACTTCGTGCAGCGCATGTCCGGAATTGCGACCGAGACCTTTCGCTTTGTGGATGCGGTCGAAGGGCGGGTGCGCATTTGTGACACGCGCAAGACCACACCGGGCCTACGCCAGTTCGAAAAGTACGCCGTGGAATGCGGCGGAGCCATCAACCATCGCTTCGGTTTATTCGATGAAGTCATGGTGAAGAACAATCACATCGATCTCGCGGGCAGTTCCCTCGTGGAACTACTCTTTGCCTTGCGTGCTTCCCACGGGGAGGACATGCGCATGACCGCCGAAGCGCGGAACGAGGCCGAAGCCTTTGACGGCGTGGCCGGGGGAGCAGACTGCGTGTTGCTCGACAATATGAGCCCCGCCACCATGAGCGACCTATGCCCGCGCCTGCGCGCCGCCGCGGCGAAGCAGGGCCGCACCATCGAGATCGAAGCCTCCGGTGGGATCGACTTGACGACCGTCGTTGCCGTTTCACACACCGGAGTGGATCGCATCTCCGTTGGTGCGCTGACGCACTCCGCCCCGGCTCTTGACCTTTCCCTAGGGATCGAGGTGCACAAGTGACGGGGAACGAAAGGCCCGGCGGGCGACATGAACTGAATCTGGATCTACCTGCGGCACATCGTGGTGTGCGTGTGGCGCGTAACGTCGTGCGGCGCTTTGCACGCATGCAGGGCATTCCACACAGTGAAGTTGACTATCTGATCCTTGTGGTTTCGGAGCTGCTGGCAAACGTCATTGACCACGGCGGGGGGGGAGCGGCAATGAGCGAAGAGGACATGACCAGCGATGTGCGTATGCGAATGAGCTTGACCGTGGATCCCAACGGTTGGAGCCTCTCTGTCACCGACGAAGGCGGTGGTGATGTCGCGGAGGTCAACGCCCTCTTGAAGCCCGAGGGCATCCCTGATCTAGAGGATGATCGAGGGCGTGGACTCTTCTTGCTGGCCCAGATGGTCGATGGACTGACCGTGATGCAGAACGCTGAGGGCACAGGGCTGACCTTCCTTGCCCGCAAGCAGCTCCGCTCCGAGACCCCTGATGAAGCCTCTAACTGAATCCCCCGGCGTGCTCATGTGCGACCGGATAGGACTGGCTGTGGGCTCTGATGGCGGGCTTCTAGGCCTCTACCTTTGGATGGGGCGTCGATTCCTGGGGTTGAATCGGGGCCTCGTCCTGGTCCTGACTCTGGGCTGGTCAGGTTGGATTTGGTGGCACTCTTCCCTGCGCGGCGGAGTTGCTCCGGACCCGAACTTCGCCTGGGGCTGGTTCACGAACCTGGGCCACGCACCTGCCTTCGCCTTTGTGGCCCTAGGGCTTCTGACAAGTGCGCTTCAGATCGAGGAGCGGCGCCTTGGGCCTTCCAAGTCGCTCCCGCAGCTGCGGCCAGCGATCGCCGCAGGCGTCTTGGCGGTGACCATCACCTACGGCGCCCTTGATGAGTATCACCAGTCCTTTGTCTATGGGCGTACGGCGACCCTGCTAGATCTCACTACGGATAGCTGCGGAGCCATTTCGGTCGTCTGGGTCGGGGCTTACCTCCTCCGGCCCAGGGCCACGAGCTGGGGGCTTGCCGTGCGGCTGATGCTGGGTTCCCTGGCGTGCATCCTCTCTGCTCTTTTGGCGACTCTGTGGGATTGACCGGGCGGGTGCGCGAATCAGCGCCCACGCTCGTTATCCTTTTGGCTCCGAGGGGTCCAGTGGGACCTCCGATTCAACGGTCGAGCAGAGGAGGACGTGTTGTCCGACGAGAATCAGAACTGGCAGAGCCCCCTTTCGACGCGTTATGCAAGCGCGGCGATGCGACGTGTCTTTTCTAACGAACAGAAGTTCAGGAACTGGCGCCGGCTTTGGCTGGCCTTGGCGGAGTCGGAGCATGAGCTCGGGCTCCCGGTTAGCGCTGAGCAGGTGGCCGAGCTGCGCGCGAACGTCGACATTGTCGATCACGAACTAGCCGCGAAGTACGAACGCGAACTGCGTCACGACGTCATGGCCCATGTCCATGCCTGGGGCGACATCTGTCCCAAGGCCCGGGCCATCGTGCACTTGGGGGCGACCTCCTGCTTTGTCACGGACAACTCCGAGTTGATGGCCCTGCGTGAGGGAGTGCAGCTCGTGCGTCGCCACCTCATCGGTACGATTCGTGCCCTTGTGGACTTCGCACGCCGTTGGAAGGATCAGCCTGCCCTAGGGTTGACGCACTACCAGCCGGCCCAGGCGACGACGGTTGGAAAACGCGCGTGCCTCTGGCTCCAGGACCTTTGCAACAACCTGGTCGACCTTGATCACATTGAAGAGCAGATTCGCTTCCGCGGAGTGAAGGGGACAACTGGAACCCAGGCGTCTTTCCTGGAGTTGTTCAACGGGGATCATGCAAAGGTGCGCGAGTTGGACCGCTTGGTCACAGAGCGCATGGGCTTCAAGCGGACCTTTGCGATCACCGGGCAAACCTACCCGCGACAGCTGGACTTCCGCGTGCTTTCGGTGCTCTCCTCTATTGCTCAGTCGGCTTCTAAATTTGCCGTGGACATCCGCCTCTCGGCCGGCCGGCGCGAGCTCGAGGAACCCTTCGAGAAGAAGCAGATCGGTTCGTCCGCCATGCCCTGGAAGCGTAACCCCATGCGCTGCGAGCGCATCGGTGCCCTGTCACGCCACGTGATCTCGCTTCTGGACAATCCCGCACACACCGCAGCTAACCAGTGGTTCGAGCGTACCCTGGACGACTCCGCCAACAGGCGCATGGCCCTGGCCGAGAGTTTCCTGGCGGTGGACTCCATTCTGCAGTTGATGCAGAACGTCAGTGGGGGATTGGTCTGTCACGCGGCGGTCGTCGAACGCCACCTGAGGGAGGAGTTGCCCTTCCTGGCTACGGAGATCCTGATGATGGAGGCGGTCAAGAACGGCGCCGATCGTCAGGACGCCCACGAGCGCATTCGCGTACTGGCCCACCAAGCTTCCGAGGCGATTCACAACGGCCTCGAGAATCCCCTGCGCGACCTTCTAGCGACAGACTCTCTCTTTGGTTCCGTGGCCGCGCATTGGGACGAGTTGCTCGACCCCGCGCGATTCGTTGGTCGGGCGCCGGAGCAGGTTGTCGAGTTTCTAGACGGTGAAGTCGAGCCTCTGCTTCAGCGGCACGCGGACATCGCTCCCGCCGAGACAGAGATCCGCGTCTAGAACTAGCCGGCCCCAAAGGGGTTCCAGGGTCCACCCACAGACCCCCGCTGCAGAGGCCGGCGAGAGGGACCTGAGATTGCTTGAACGGGACAGGCCGAGAGGCGTACTTTTGGGCTGCCTTCCCGCTCCCTCCGGAGTGGCCTCTTCCCCTTCCCGCGAATATCTTTCCCAGGGCTGTGGTTTTCGGGAGGAGTTCCAAAGTCGGAGGCGTACTCCTGCCGAAAGGCCTGGACGCTACAACAAATGCGAACGGACCCAGGGAAGGGGGCCACGCGCACCAATAAATCGCCGTGACTACACCGGGCATCCCCAACAACTACTCCCTTTCGACGACCTGCTTTGGAACGCGCTTGCGCGCGATCCAGGATCAGATCTTTGCGGCTGTTGGTATGGGGTTCCGCCGAATCGAGCTGGGGCTGACGGAATCGCCCGCAGGAATGGAAGGACTCGAGGACTCCCAGCGCGAGACGGGCGTCACGATTCCTTCGATGATGGTTGGTTGCCGCGACGCGCTCAACGGCTCCATGGCATTCCAGCGCCTGGGCAGTTTGGACCCGGTGATTCGGGAGCGCGCGCTAAATTCAGTCCGCCGCCACGCCCGCCTCGCTGCGGCATGGAATTGCCCCGTGCTCGTCGTCCGCGGGGCTACCGTGGAGAACGACAGGCTTCAGAAGGAAGCTCGGGTCTTCGAACACCGCATCGCTAGCCAGCCGGCGGATGTCGACCCCGCCGATCTTCAGGAAGAGCTGCGGGGATTCGTCAAGCGCGTGCAGCGGGAGGGGCAGAAGCAGCTCGAGCAGCTCTGCCGCTCACTTCACACCCTTCGTATTGAACAACCCGAGGTGACCTTCGCCGTGGAGCCCGGTCATCACATTGACGACCTCCTCGGCTTCGAAGCCATGGGCTGGGTGTTGGAGGACTTGTCGAGTGTTCAGGTCGGCTATTGGCACGATGTTGGGCGCATCCACGTGCGCTCTTGCCAGGGCTTGCCGGGCCAGGGCGACTGGGTTGATGCCTATGCCGCGCGGATGCTTGGAATCCACCTTCAGGACGCGGCGGGGGACTTGGCCGAGATGCCCCTCGGCCTGGGGGAAGTCGACTTCAAGCTCCTGCAGGAGTACGTGCCGGCCCAGGCTGAACGTGTTGTCGAAATCGGGCCGAGCCACGGTCGCGCCGAAATACTGGGGAGCGTGCGTTTCCTGGTGGACATGGGATTCTGAGCTTCGGGCGGCCCCGGGGGCCGATGGGGTGGGTACTGAGCGTCTCTCTGGGGGCCCAGGACTGATCGGAGGGGAATATGTGAGCCTCTCCCGACCCCAGCCCTACCATTACGCGCCGTCGCCTGCCGCGCGGGCGAACCAACGAGCTGCATGGAAGACGAGACGAAACCTGCCCCCGCCCCCTTCGACGGACTTGTGCCGATCGAGCACCTGCGCAAGGTCTTGAAAGAGCACGTGCGACCCGACGGGGGCAAGGTGCTGCTCTTGACTCACCGCACACCCGACCCGGACGCGTTGGGTGCATTGAGCGGCCTGGCCTTTCTCCTTCGGCGCGCCTTTGGCATCGACCCTGAGGTCGCAACGGTGGGACGTATCTTCCGGGCTGAGAACCTGACCATGGTGCGCGAGCTGGACCTGCACTTCTCGGACTACGAGAAGCTCGACGCATCGGAGTACCAGGGTGTACTGCTGGTTGATACCCAGCCGAGCTTTGGGCACACCGCCCTACCCTCGGGTCTTCCGATTCTGGCGGTGTTTGATCACCACCAGGCGCCGGAGAATGATGATGGAGTGCGCGCGCTGCACCACGATGTGCGCCTTGGAGTTGGATCTACCGCGACGATCGTCTACGAGTACCTCCGCGACGGCGGCATCGCCATGGACGAACCCACGGCAACGGCCCTGGCCTGTGGCATTCGCTTCGATACGGGCGATCTCTCCATGAGCGTGACGCCCCTGGATGAAGAGGCCTTTTTCGAGACCTTCCGCCAGGCGGACAGACAGATGATGGCGCGAATCGCCCACCCGCCGCTGCCGTCTTCCTACTACCGCGAGCTGCACCGATCCTTGACGCGTGCACGACGCCACGGGCCCCTGGCCTTCGGCCTACTGGGGCGTGTTTCGAATCCCGAGTCGGTGGCCGAGATGGCAGACTTCTTTTTGCGCATGGAAGGCGCTCGCTGGGCTTTTGTCGGCGGGGAATACAAGGGCCTCTACCACGTGTCCCTGCGAACGGATCTTGCCTTTGGCATGGCCTATCCGTTGATGAGCCGCATTCTCGGTGGGGAGGGTTCCTTTGGTGGACGTGGGTCCGTGGCCGGCGGACAGATCACCCTGGAGATCGTTGATGATCAAGTCCTGCGTCGACTCGAACGCCGCCTGCGCACACGCATGCTGGCCCTGATCAACAACGATGAGCTGTCGGACACGGACCCGCGCTACGGCACCCGTCTGACGCGACTGCCGTGAGTGCGCGGCCAGCGCTCCTGGTGATCGCGGGGCACGACCCCTCCAGCGGGCCCCGCGGGTACGCCGGCGTGCGAGCTGATGAGGAGGGAGTCCAAGATGGAGCCCGGGCAGCGGGCGTAGCGGATGTTGAGCTGCGCACGGTAGTCACCGCTTGGACAGATCAGGATGACCGCGCGGTTCGGTCCCTAGGGGCTCGACCGGCGTCGGAATGGTTGGCCGAGGCGCGCACAGCGGCGACCGGCCTAGCGGCCGTGAAGATTGGGCTGCTCCCCGGGAAGGAGCATGTGCTGGCCGTGGCCGAGTTCATCCGCGAGTTGCGCTCCGATGCCCCCGAGCTTCCCATCGTCCTTGATCCAATCCTGGCCTCGTCTTCCGGGGAGGAGTTCCTGGGGGCAGAGGCTTGGACACTGCTTCTTTCCGAGGTGCTTCCCCAGGGGATCGTCCTTACGCCGAATCTTCCGGAAGCTCGGATCCTTAGTGGCGGAGCGCTCGCCCCTGACCCGGATTCGTCGGCCTGTCGCCTGCGGTACGCTGAAGTCCTCCTGGCCCGCGGTGCTCGGGCAGTTGTTCTGAAGGGAGGACATGGGGGCGAGGACCCGCTGTTGAATTTGGTGCTGGGTAGGCGCGCGGAGGTGACTTGGCTGAGGCTGGCTCGGGAGCGGGGCTCGATGCGAGGGACGGGCTGCCGCTTTGCCAGCACCCTTGCGGTTTGCTTGGGGTTGGGTTTTTCCCTGCAGGAGGCGGCGCGGGTGGCGGGGGAATGTGTGCTCCAAAGGATGGCGAAGCGAAAGAGTGGTGGACTGGTTGAGGGGTGAAATCGGGATTCGAATGCCACCGAAGGGTGTCCCCAGGGGTC
>JBLHLB010000141.1:0-9601 GCA_047618505.1 Planctomycetota bacterium | reverse complement strand
ACTCGGCCACCGGCAGGAAAGTGCGGTCGAAGCGCTCGACGAATTCCTCGAGTAGGACCTGGGCACTCTCCTCCACCTCGAAAGTCTTCTGGCGGTTGCCATCGCGAACCTTCAGCTTGCCCTTTGCGGGGATCCACTGCCGTGGGATCAGGAGTCGGACACTACGGGCACCGACGGAATCAAAGCGCAGGCGACCGGGCTCGAGCAGCTTCGCTTCCACCCGGGCGGTGCGTTTGATGGCTTGGCTGATCAGGCTGGTGCGCAGTGCCTCCTGATCAGGAGATTCACCGCGTTTGACACGCAAGGTCGGCTGAAAAACCTCTTCAACAGAGGATGAGAAATCGCCCACCTCAAGCCACATGCGCCGCACTTCGTCCCCGCGCACACTGCTGCGCACGACGGTGGATGGGAGCGGATCACGAACGGACGAGCGAAACCAACTGGCCCAGTCATCAAGGCGTTGGGGCTCGAGCTCATGACCAAGGTTCTCGATCAGCAGAAGCTCAGCGCTCTCGACCTTCGCCTTCCTGGTACGGCGAATGAGCTCCTGTGCATTCCAAATCATGCCCGGCGAATCCAAGGCCCCGAGCATCGCCCGCAGGGGCAGACCGCGCAGGTTCTCAAAGAAGCGGATGTTGTTGGTGCCACGTTCCAGGGCGAAACGAGGACCACCGGCGCAGGGGGCAGCGGCGGCGAAGAGATCAGGGTAGCGCAGGGCCAGGTCCCAGCAGAGATGGCCACCGCGACTGTAGCCCGTGAGCCAAATTCGGTTCTCATCGATGTTGTAACGGCGACGCGACCAGCGAATGGCGGCCAGGACAGAAGCCCGTTCCCGCGACGTGCCGAGAAAACCGTCGTTGGGCCCCGCTTCTGTTGGCGCCAAGAGGATGGCACCAAGCTCCGCCGCAACGTCACGCCAGGCCCAGAGCATCGACGCACCATCACCGCCAGAACCGTGCAATGCCACCAGAAGGGGAGCGGGTGCCGCAGGGTCGTAGGACTCGGGAACGACAATCGCGAGCTGGGTGGACTCAGAGGATCCTAGGACATCGAGGTCGACGCTGAGCGTGATGTCCCCGGGGTTTGCTGCGCCACCTTCGAGCGGTAGAAGAGAGGCCGCGGCCTGCAGCCATTGATCCACCGAGACATCCTCCATCTGCGCCAACTCCCGCGCCGCATTCCGTCGCTCCTCCGATGTCGACAGGTCTACTGCCTGGGCCAACAAGTCCCCGAGGTCGAGATCAACAGCCACGTCCTGCGCCTGGACCGGCGACAAGATCAAACACCCCGCGAGCACAGGTTTGATGAACATCAAAGGAGCATACAGTGACGCTACGAGACCCGGTTCCCCGCCACTGCCCAGTACAACTTGAAGGCCTGGATCCAACCCCCAGCCTCCCGCGCCATGCACCTCATCCCTTTGCTCCTCCTAAGCCTCCTCCCCTCCCCGACACCAAGGGCCCAAGATGCGGGCCCGACCTGGCACGACGCCGCCAGCCTAACTCTCGAGGGACAGGCCTGGACTGACACCAAGGCCCCCTTCGATCGCCTCCCCGCCAAGGCAGAGACGCTCGTTCGCCCACCCGTCTGGAACCTCAGCCGTCACTCCGCCGGGGTCGCCCTGCGCTTCGCGACCAATGCTCCCGAGATCCACGCGCGCTGGTCCCTTACCCAGAGCGACCTGGCCATGCCCCACATGTCGGCCACGGGCGTCAGCGGTCTCGACCTCTATGTGCGCCACGACAATCAATGGCGTTGGCTTGGCCTTGGCAAGCCCACGGCTCAAGACAACAACACCGCTCGCCTGGCAAAGGGCCTCACCGAGGAGTGGCGCGAGTACATGCTTTACCTGCCCCTCTACAACGGCACAAGTTCCCTCGAAGTCGGCATCCCCTCGGGCAGCGAGATTAAGCCTGGCGCAGCACGCCCCGAGGCCCACAGCAAGCCGATTGTCGTCTACGGCACATCCATCACACAGGGAGCCTGCGCTTCACGTCCTGGCATGACGCACCTGGCCATTCTCGGTCGCCGCCTCGATCGCGAAGTGATCAACCTAGGCTTCTCCGGCAACGGCACCCTCGACCTCCCCATGGGAGATCTCCTGGCGGAAATTGACGCAGCGGTCTACATCCTCGACTGCCTCCCCAACATGCGAGCTGGGCAAGTGACCGAACGCGCGGTGCCCTTCACCAAGAGCCTGCGTAAGGCTCGACCCAGCACGCCTATTCTGATGGTGGAAGACCGCAGCTACGGAACCGCCTTCCTTGAGGCGGGGTTACGCCTGCGCAACGAAGGCAGCCGGGTTGCCCTCAAGGCCGCCTTCGACGCCTTGAGCGCCGACGGTGTCTCAGGCCTCCATTACCTTCCCGGCGACAACCTAGTCGGCACCGACGGCGAAGGCCTCGTCGACGGTTCCCACCCGAACGACCTCGGCTTCACCCGCCAAGCCACCATCTTCGCCAAGGTGCTATCCAACATCTTCGGAGAATAATCGGCAGCGCGGAACCTGGTTCCGTAGTGCCGAATGACCCGTATGATAGAGGGTCGACATGCTTCATTCCTGTGCACTGCCCCGGCTCCTGGTCTTCGCTCTCTCCCTTGGTTTTGTTGGAGGGTGCGGATCAGACGCTCCCGTGGAGAAGATTCAGTCCTTGGCCCAGGGGTTTGAACCCTCTGGGGAGCTGAAGGCGGGACAGTGGACGAAGGCGGATGAACTGCGGCCGGCGACAACGATTCGCGCTGGTTCCGAAGCCGGTAGCTATTGGTTGGAGAGCTCGATTTCGGCGGCCTCGTTCCAGCCCTCCGGTCGGCCCGGCGTCTGGCGCGCGCCGCGACCCTTTCCCGGATCCGGATCACCACCGACCGGTCCCCTGCAAACAATGGAAGGTTCGGACGGCAGCCTTCCCTACGTCTCGCGCATGCCCGCCTCGCCACCACCCGCCCCCGGCGTTTTCTGCGCCTCGGGTCCCTGGGTCTTGGTGGTCCGGCACCCAAGCATGGGCCCCCCCGGCGACCAGGTCCTGCGCGAGTATCTGCAAACGAGTCACTCCGATGGGACGCACAGTCGAATCACCATCGGACCCCTTGAGGCAGACGGTATCGCGCTCCTTCCGGGTGCCACCGAGACGCTCGTGCTCAACGTGCCGCCGAATAGCGCCCTTTCTTTTTGGACGACCGCACGCAACTCCGTTCGCAGTCGCGGAAAGGGTGAGCAGATCACCTTCCGGGTCGAAGTCGACGGCGAGTTGCTCTTTGAACACGAGCAGTCGCTCGATCAAGGTTTCAGAAATGAACCGCAACAGGTGACGCTTCCGGCGGCCGGCGGCGTGGACATGTCCGTGGTGTTCTCCGTCCAGGGCGACCCCGCACAGGCTGCGGTGCTTGTACCCACGCTTCACCCCGTTGACCTGGGACGTCCGGGCGCGCGTCCCTGGGGGGAACAGCGCGAGGATATTGTCCTGCTCCAGGGCGACACCTTCCGCGCCGACAACCTCGCAGCCTACGGAGGGGATCCGCGCATCACCCCCGTGCTCAACAAGCTCGCCCAGGGTGCGCGTGTCTTCACCGACATGCAGAGCACAGCGACCTGGACCGTGCCGGCCCACGCGAGCTTGTTCACCGGATTGCTCCCCCACCAAACCGGCTGTGTCGGCCCGGGGGATTCCTTGGGTGCTGCTGCTTCCACCTTGGCGGAGCTTCTACGGGCCGCGGGCTATCGAACCATCGCCATTACAGACCAAGGCTTTGTCAGCCGATCCCAGGGCTTCGAACAGGGCTTCGAGTGGTTCTATGAACTCGGGCGCAAGGGCGAGGGGTCATTCCTCAGTACGCTGGAAGATATACGCGCACAGCTCGCGGTCGACGATGGGCGTCCGCTGTTTCTCTTTGTGCAAAGCTACCGCGCACATGTCCCCTATGCCGTTAGCGCCCAGACACGTGCCGCCCTCGGCGAGGACCTCAACATCAAGGGGACCTGGGAAGAGCTCCAGGGCGAATTCTCCGTCAACACGATCAAGGCTGGAGAACCTGGCTTCGACGATTTTGTTGCGCGGGCGCGCGCTCTTTACCTTGGCGGAGTGCACGACCTGGACCGTGGGATCGAGTCGTTCATGGGAATGCTCGAGGCGACAGGAAGGCTACGACATGGCACGTTGCTCTTCACCAGCGACCATGGAGAGGCCTTTGGCGAGCACGGACTCTGGGGCCACGGGCTGAGCGTCTACCAAGAGGAAACAGCGGTTCCGCTCCTCGTCCTCGGCGCAAACTTCATGCCTGGCACGGACGAGCGCCCCGCTTCCCTGGTCGATATCCCAAGCACGATCCTCGACATCGCGGGGCTTCCGATTCCACGCAATTGGCGCGGGAGCAGCCTCGCGCGTGACGCACTTGCCCGCACTCGCTACGCGGTCACAGGCAATGCGGCGGGAACGGAAGACGGTGGCCAACTAGCTGCCCTGCGTGCCAACCACAAGCTTGTTTTTCCGCGCCTCGAAGACCCCGAATCCTTCGAGGCCTACGACAGGACCAGCGACCCCAAGGAACAGGACAACCTCTCCCCGGGGGCCCCGAACTGGGCCGCGCAGTTCGCAAACGAAGTCCGCAAGCGGCTGACAGAAATCACAACACCTTTGATCGAAGCGGGAACGTCCCAACGGTCCGTTGACGAAGAACGACGCTTGGGCGACCTCGGTTACGGGCACTAGGAAAGCACGAGTGCGGAGGCAGGGGCAGGGCGCCCATCGGTGGTCGACGCTGCATCATCTGAGGACTGTCCCCCGATGTCGTGATCGTAAATTCGGTCAGCGTTCCCTTCGACATAGCCAGCCCCTCCGACCCGGCGCAATTCGGTCGCACGGCCTCCTTCCAGGGAGCTTCGATGGACCTGGGCCTGCAGCTCACGAACGCGACAGGCCTGGAAGTCGGGTATCCCCGGGGCGAATCGGCGCTGAAGAGTCGGTCGACTACTCCTAGGGCTCTTTGACGGCGAAGGCGCTGACCTCGAAGCCCGCTTGGCCCAGCCATGCCCGGAGGCGGGTGTTGGATTGCTCGGGGTCGAGTTGACCTGCGCGCAGTTCCCCAAGAGTCTCCTCAAGGGAGACACGCAGCTCGTCATCAAGCGCTTCTTCTCGCAGCCCCACCAGGACCGCAATTTCGCCGGCACGTAGGGGCACTAGGAAGCCACTATCGAGTGTAGCGCGCCGATTTTGACCCTCTTCGATCCAGCGCGCGTTGCGCTCGGGCAGAACGACCAACTCGCCGGCTCCGATTCGGCCCGTAGCCGCGGTCCAAGGCGCAATTCCGGGGAAGGCGACCTGGAAGTCCACACCTTCTACGTCCAGCACGCGCCCCGCCGAATCAATCAGAAGCACCACTACGGACGCCGCTTTGTCGAGTTGCAGGACAAGGTTGAAGTGCGCCGTCGCTTCGGTGTTTGGTCCGCCCGTAAGCGCGCCCAGGTAACGATCTTCCAAGGCCGCTGTGAGCTGCTCATAGTACTCGCGGTAGTTCTCACCCGAAACGCCGCCGCCGCGCAGAGTGCTTGGATCCGTGTCGATCCACTCTGGGTCCAGGCCGACTTGCCGGTTGAGGCTGGTCCAACTCGCGCTACTGGGCAGGATGGCGATTTGCCTCTGCTTCGAGACGCCGGGGTCTCGATTCAGGAGATAGCCCGCCGTCAACACGAGCAAGCCCGCAGCGGCCAGGGCCACCAGGCGTCGTCCCCCGACCAGGTATCGAAGCCGCGGCGGTTGGGCCCGGACCAGGGCGAGTTGGCGTTCGAGTTGGTCCATGGATTCAAAGGACTCGAAACAAGCCGCCAAATCCTCTTCCTGCGAGAGCCGAACCTCGAACTGCATCATCTGCTCGGTGGAAAGCCGACCGTCGATGTAGTCGAGTATCAGCAGCTTATCCGGATCCGAAACCTTCACCGGAACACCCCCTTCTCGACCAGGCAGTCCATGATCTGGTCGCGCGCTCGAAACAAGCGCACCCCGACATTGCTAGCGGTGATGTTGAGTAGCTTAGCGATGGCTGAGGGTTCTAGGTTCCGGTCGTAGCGCGCCCGCCAAGCGTCGCCGAGCTTGGGTTCGAGCCGGTCTCGACAGGTGTTGTATGTCTCGCTGATTTCCTTCATGACTGCTACGTCAACCTGCTGCACTCCCCCATCAGGGAGCTGGAGGGCAAAGTCGATGGGATCATGCTGGTCCGTGTCGCTCTGCTCTCGCCTGAAGGTAGTGAGCACTCCGCGGGCCCTCCATTTCAGGAATCCGCGGAAATTCTCCCAGGCTGCGTCCAACTTGCCAGCAAAGGTCCAAACGGAGACAAGTGTGTCCTGCAGCAATCGGTCGATCTCCGACCTAGGCGCCCCATAGCGAAGCAGAGTGGGACGGCAAACCTCGTCAATCAAGGCTTCCAGGCGATCGTAGACTCCCTCAGCCTGGGACAGGATGTCCTTCCAAAGCTGCTCGTAGGATTCGCCGGCACGGGGAGCTGTCTCTTCGGGGTCTATGCCCTCAGGTTCTGGATCAGGCTGAGTCGTCATGGGGTTCGACCCAGGCAATCCCCGGGCAAGTACTTCATAGTCTAGCGACGACCATTCCCAGGGGAAAGCAAGTGAGGTTCACGGCCGCCTGGGCCTGGTTCAGCGCCAGTCCCCCGAGAGCACCCAGGCGCCCCAATGACGAGGATGCTCACGCTGCCTGATGCGCGTCAGCTGCACCTGTCGCAGGGCATCCAGGCGCGATAGACCCCGGTGCCAGAGGTTGGTGTAAAAGAGATCCATCCAGTCGGAAGCGGCCTGGTCCTGCACCTTCCACAGGCTCGCCAGAACGGAATGGGCGCCGGAGATCTGGGCAGCACGCTGGATGCCGAGCAAACCCTCGCCGGATGCCGCGGCGCCGAGCCCGGTTTCGCAGGCGGACAGCGTCATGAGTTCGACTCCGCTGAGGTCCAGGGTCGCCATTTCAATCGCTGTGATCAGCCCATCATCCCCCCGCGCGCCACGGCGCACATTGGCCCCGGCAAGGACAATCCCCGACAGGAGCCCAGGGTGGGAAGCGGATGCTCCCCGGCGGGTGCCGACTCCGATGCCAAACGCCGACCTTCTAACGGGCTCAGCCCGCACGGAACCAGTGCCCGATCCCGCAAAGAAACCGTGGGTGGCAAGATGCACATAGCGCGCATTCGGGACAAGCTCACGGAAGGCAGCTTCGCTCGCCGCAGCGCCATCTAACTGCCGCAGGGTGCCAGCGCCCGCACCATCCTGGAAAGTACCGGCCACAACATCGACCTCCGAGCGACTCCCGGGCAGTGAGCCAAAGGGCCACATGCCAGCCAGTTCGGTGGACGAGCCCGCGGATTCCCCGGGGCCACGCCAGACCCCAAGGGGTACGTTGGCCTGCATGGCATCGGCCTCGATGCGCGAGCCGTTTTCACCCGTCTGATCCTCCGCTGCAACCGTCAATCCGGGCGCCTGTGCGTCAAAGTTAATGGCGCCAAGGGTCAGCAAAGAAGGAGCCGTTGCCTCCGGTTTGTGGGCCAAGAGTTGCGGAATCAGGTACGGAGCCGCCACGACTCCTAGGGCAACGTCCTCCACCAGGAAAGACTCTGGCGTTGAGCCCGGCAGGACAGCAAAGGGCATGCGCGAGATGGCTCCATCAGGTGAAAGGAGCACGGTTTCCGATTCGCCCAGAAACGCCTCCAGGGGTTTCCAGAGCATAGTTCGCAGTTGCTGGGCCGCGCCGTCCGCATTGTATTCCGGTTCCAGCAGTTCCCCGCGCCAGACGGCGATCGCCTGCGCAACGGGTTGGTAGGGCCCCAGGTCGACCTGCTTGATCTCGCTGTCGTTCCGCAAGATGAACGCCGTCAAGTGCGGACTATAGATCACTTCGCCCGACGCCGCGGATTCTCCCTGCGCGGGCACGAGCGCCCCCCTTTCAAAGACTAGGAAATCCACGAGCGCCACGCCCGGGGGCAGACTCTCCTGGAGATCCTTGGGCGATTTCACGGAATCCGAGGGACCCTCGGACACCGACTTGGCGATCTTGCGCTCCAACACCTCGCGGCGCTGCTCAAGCTGGGCGAGCTGTTCGCGGGCTTCAGGATTCTGATCCGCGGGAGCTGCGAGGGCCAAGGATGCATAGTGATCGGTGACCTGCTGTAGCTCCGCAAACGTTTCCGCCAGCTGCGGTTGACCGAAACGAAAACGGAGACGCGATTGGCGAGCAAAGACCGAGCCTTTCCAAGCCATGACTTGTGCGTAGGCGGCTCTATCCGAGACTCCCGCCGCGGGGGCCATGGTGAGGTACTCATCCAAGAGCTCCCGCGCCATGCCTAGGACGGTCAACTGTTGACGCTCTGACTGCGCGCTTGCGAGCAGCTCGAGGTTGCGCCGATACACATCCAAGGCGCGTTCGTACAGCTCGACCGCGAGCTTAGGTTCCCCCCGGGCAAGGGCTAGGCGAGCCAACTGCGAGAGGATCACACCGCGATCCTGATGGCGAGGGTCAAGCCACTTCTCCGCGAGCACCAAGGCCTCTTCAAGATAAGCCCGGCCGGCAGGGGCATCCCCGCGATGGTTGACGATTACCCCGAGGCTCACGAGCAACCGAATGAAGCGCGGATTCAACTCAGGGTAGTGCCCACGGGCAATCTCTAGCGCTTCCTTGCCCAGTGCCCAGGCTCGGTCAAGATCGCCGGAGGCGGCATACATCGTCAACTGATTGCCGAGGGCCAGGGCGTAGGACGGATTGTCCCTATCGTTGTTCTTCGCAAAGGCTGTGCGCGCTTCCTCGGCCAGGGCGAAGGCTTCTTCCCATTCGCCGCGGCTACTCAACATGACCGCCAAATTGTTGAGGGCATTGAAGTACAGCAGACTGTCTTGCCCGATGTCCTGTCGGGTGATCTCCAAGACCTCCCGGAGCGCCGATATTCCCCGGTCTGTATCCCCCAACTGCATCTCCAAGGCGGAAAGGTTGTTCAAGAGAACCGCGTAGTTCGCGGTGTTTCGCCTTGCTCCCTTGCCGGCAAGTTCAAGGGCCTCGTCCAGGAATTCACGGGCACCGGGGACGTCCCCCAGGTTGTCGCGCAGCACGGAGAGGTTAGCCAGACAGCTAATCAACTCGACACTATCCGGCCTACGGCGGCTACGCAGAATCCCAAGGGCCTCCATCAGCAGCCTATTCGCCTCCCCATAGCGACCCAGGGTGAGCTGTGCTTTCGCAACGGCCACCATGGGTTCGACACAGCGCCGGTCACCGACACCGAAACGATCCACCGTTAGCTGCAGCCAACGTATGGCCACAGCCTCGGCCGACTCAATGTCCTGACAGGCGAACAGGCACAGGTGCAAGACGCCTAGGGCCAGTCGAAACCCGCTGGAATCCGTCCCGCGAGTCCGTTCAAGGACTCCCACCGAGGTTTGAATCAATGGCAACGCTTTAAAGTGCTGCCCGCGGCTGACCAGCAGAACGGCCAAATTATTGAGGCTCTCCCCGGTCAAGGGGTCTTCCTCACCCAAGAGCTGCCTGCGGATTTCTAGGGTACGCTCCCAGTAGGCTTCCCCTTCCGAGAACTCCCGCAGACGAACGTGGAGCATGCCGAG
>JBLHLB010000140.1:0-9660 GCA_047618505.1 Planctomycetota bacterium | reverse complement strand
CTTTGAATTCGATCGTCAAGATTGCCGAATCCGGGGGCATCAGGGAGTAGCAGGCATAACCGCCCGCGCTATCAGCAATGCTCGTATACGCCCCCGAATGCAGAAATCCGTGCTGCTGCATCAGCTTGTCACTAAAGGGCATCTCGATCTGCACAAGGCCCGGACGCACTGTCAGGAGACGCGCACCGAGTGTGCCCAGAAGAGTTTGCCGCGGAAAACTGCTGCGCACCTTCTCTTGCCACGCGGGGTCGCGCGGCTCCCACTCGTCCTCACTGGCTTCGTTACTCGCGTCAGCCATAGCTATTGTTGCCGGAACCACTGCAGGATTTGCGGTTCGATACCCAGCTCCGGTCCAAAGCCAAGATCGAGATTCGTTGGGAAGGTCAAGTGGCCGGCCTTGCTAACCCACTTAACCTGGAGCCCGTGATCCCTGGCATTTTTAGCGGAATCAAGGAAGGGTCGAATGGTACGCGGCGGAATGATTGGGTCGTCGTCGGATGCCACCAACATCGTCGGGACCTTGAAGCTGCCCAGGTGCCGCCGAAGGGTCAAGCCCTCGTAGTAATGCTCCGGCGAGTCGTACCCATAACGGGGAGCGATCGTTAGATCGTCCCATTCCCACACGGTCTTGACCGCTTGGACACGGGCATTATCGCTGGGGACGCGTTCCGGATTTGTCTTCGCCACCGCTTCGTAGATCGATTTCAGACCATTCAGGCAGTGGTGTCGATAGAACCACGCGCGCTTTGAGTCGATGTACACCTGGGCAGACTTCAAGTCCAAGGGCGTGCACATGGTTACTGCCGCCTTCACCCGCGGATCCTGCGTGTTGCGCGCAAAGTGCATCGTCACGTATCCGCCCATGGAGTATCCCAGGGCATAGATGCGGTCATAATGCGCCAGCTCGGGGCTCCCACAGGCCGCCACCAGATCGGCGAAGAGCGCGATGTTGTAGAAGTCCTCCCCCAGGCGATCCGAACCACGCAGGGAAATGGCCAGGGAATCCATCCCCATGCTAGCAACTGCCGCCGCCCCACGAAGGGCGTAGTAACTGCCGCTGCTGCCCCCCAGTCCGTGGGCGAGGAGCACGCACTCGGAGGAGCCCGGTTGCTTCCGGTGGTGCCCTGTGATGCGCACGGTGCCCCAGTGCGGATCCTCAAGCTCGGTCCCCCAGACCTCCGGCTCTGGGGCAACAGGCATCCGCAGCGCATAACGCGCGTAGGGCCAAAGGGTCCGAAAGTCCTGAATCACAATCGTGTGGATGCGGTCCAAGTTGTGGCAGGAGGTGCCTCATCGTCCGCCAGACCACGTAGCTGGGAGCATACTACTTAGCCGTTGCTTCGCCCACTGCGTTCATTTTTGCGCTGGGGTCTGCCGCGGCCGCATCGTCCTGGGCCGAACCTACGGCAGACTCCTCAATGAGCGACCCCTCTGCTCGCCGCAAGTCGGCTGCAGGAGACCAGGTGGGCACATAGCCCGTCGACGATTCATAGGCGGGAACCTGGTCGGCTGCAAAACGATTGAAGCCGCCTTCGTCGTCGCCGATCTTGGCCACCAAGTGCGACGCATGGTAGTAGCCATAGGGCACGACGTGAGCGCCATTGGCGATCAATCGCTCCTTCATCTTATCGTGGAAGCGCGGCAGCACGCTCCAGTGCACCTGCTCGTAGTCGTGATGCACAATGTGGTAGCCGATGTTGAACATCGTTAGATTGAAGAACTTCGAGTGGAAGCTGTTCGAGTGCTGCACCGGGAACTCTTCGCATTTCGCAACGGAACCCGCGTGCTGAACGTACATACCCGCCGCCATGGTCACGCCGTTGCCGATCCAAGCGGGGAAGAGCCATAGCCCAACGGCCATGACAGGGTCAATAAACCAAGGGATGGACCACAGGGCTAGAAAGATCAAGCCTTCCTTGATCGCCTTGCCGCGCACCCAATCGCCCCCACGGTTGTTCTTGAAGTCGCGGTAGAGGTGCGGGAAATAGCGCCAAGGCCAATGCAGAAACACGTACTTGTAGATGTTCTCGAAGCGCCCGTCTGGGCGGCGCTTCGGCATGGTCCAGTCCGCCTGCCCGTCGAGCAGATTCGAGTGGTGAACCACAACGTGAGAGTGGTACCAGTAGAACGCAGGCCAACCACCGGAAAAGGTCCAGATGCGACCGAACCAACGGTTGATCCACTCTTTGCGGAAGATCGGTTTGTGGGCGTGGTTGTGGAAGTTGACTCCAACATTCACGCCGCTGATCCAACCGAGGAGGTAGCCGGCACCAAGGCAGAAGGCAAGTTTGTCATACCACTCCGTAAGGTGCGCAGTCTCGGGGTGCAGCCACAACCAAAAGGCCGAGCCATAGCAGGCCAGCACAACCAGGTTATAGATGGCGCAGTGCTTGTCCTGTGGGTGGTTGAACAACCAGCCCTTGGAATGTTTCTTTTCCTGGGCCCGTTCTCGCGGGCTTGCGGCTTTACCCTGTGCTGCTGTTGTCATCGCGTGTCTTCCTTCAGACTTAGGCGAAACGAGTGACAAGGCGCCACCAAACCAAGGTCAGGAACAGAGTCACGTAGGGGCCCCAAATGACCGTACCCCAGATTAGGGCGAGGGACACAACGGGGAAGAGGGAGCGTCCGAGGAGCCAACCAAGCTCCGTTATCCAAGCGGGGGTTAGACTCAAATTCGAGCCATCAGCCCCATGGGCTTCTCGTGATGCAGAACTCATGTGTAGCTGCTCCTTGCAAGGGGCTTAAGGGCACGGACTTGCTCACCCAGGCTAACACAACTCTAGAGATCGGGCGGGACGAGTGCCCTTTGCAGATGCAGACGCTCCCCCGAGAGTGAAGTGGATCAATACACGACACATGGGGCCCGCCGGAAGGCCACATTTGCTGGCCCTTAACGTTCACTCGTCACCTTCGAGCAGTCCTCCCCTAGCAGTCTGTTGAAGAACAGCAGCTCCCCGATTGGTCTCCACGGATCGCCTGGCAAAGCGACAGGTCCACCATGTAGCTATACCTAAGCCTGCGGCTCCCGCGACACGGCCCTAGGCGCTAGCTAGAGTGACGAACTCGCCCGACCGGCACCAATCCAATGGGCAATGGTCTTCGCCAGTGATTCGAAATTGAATGGTTTCGAAATGAAGTCATCCATGCCGTCCGCAAGGCTGCGGTCGCGGTGTTCAGGCAGGGCGTTGGCGGTCAAGGCCACGATGGGAACACGTTTGCCCTTCTCACCCATGGCGCGGATTTCGCGGGCCGCCTCGAAGCCATCCATACGCGGCATCTGAAGGTCCATCAGGATCAAGTCGTAGCTTTGGCCGCGGAAGCAGGCGATAGCCTCAACTCCATCGGAGGCGACATCCACGCTGTAGCCGAGCCTGGTCAACAGCCTCCTCGCCACAAGCTGGTTGACCTGATTGTCTTCCACGATGAGCAGCTTTGCGCCCGGAGGAGCGGGGGTAATCTCAGTGGCTTCCCTCTCTTTCTCCGCCTTGGTCTTGGCACTCGTGCCTCGTTTGATGACCTCTACCGGACTCGTCTGCAATTCCACCTTAGCGGTCGCGCTGAGCTCCGCGGAGTTGGGTCCCTCGAGGACTCTCGTGGGGATGCGCACCCTAAACGTCGCCCCGTGGCCATCGAGACTATCCACTGCGATCGTTCCCGCCATCAGGGTCACCAAGCGACGACAGATTGCCAGACCCAAGCCACTTCCACCGAACCGGCGAGTGGCAGATTCGTCCACCTGAACGAAGGCATCAAAAATGCGCCCGATGGAGCCCTCCGGTATGCCGACGCCCGTGTCCGTGACGCGCACATCAAGCACGTGCTCGTCACCATCTGGCATGGGATCTACCCGTGCCTCAACCGTGACTTCGCCGGAGGAGGTGAACTTGATGGCGTTGCTGATCAGGTTATTCAGAGTTTGACGCAAGCGACCAAGATCACCGTAGATGCTCGTCGGCAACGGCGTGGTGCGCACCATTCTAAGGATGATCCCCTTGGCGCGGGTAGCGCTCGAGTACATGTCCGACAGGTCCTCCAAGAGCTGCCTGGGGCTGAAGGATCCCTCGTTCAATTCCAGTCGACCAGACCGGATTTGTGCTAACTCAAGGACGTCCTCAAGCACCGACAGAAGCGAGCGCGAGGAACGCGCAATCAGCGCAGCGTATTCTCTCTGCTCGCTGTCCAATTCCGTCTGACATAGGAGCTGAGTTACGCCCGTGATCCCATTCAAGGGCGTGCGAATCTCGTGGCTAATGTTCGCCAGGAAGGCATCCTTCGCGATAGCTGCGGCCTCGGCATCCTCCTTGGCTCGAGCAAGCACATGTTGACTGCGCCTCAGTCGAGTAGCCAGATCTCGAGCTTCCTCAAGGGAACTCTGCTGACTGTGGATCACAAAAAGAAGGTCCGCCAGGGGAGTATGAACAGGGAAGTCGCCGATGCGGATCCCACACTCGCGAATGTCATTGACCGTCGTCACCCACGGCATTCCGATGAACCGCGCGGACGACTGATCATCCTCCACCAACATCTGTCCGCGCAGCTTGAGCTTGCCACCTGCGTGGTTGAGCACAAAGGGCGCTTCTTGGGAAGCAGCAAGACCTTCAATGCCCGTGGCCTTCAAGCGTGGCCGCTCGATCGTGAAGTGTTCACTCCAGTTATCCCCGACCTTAAGATCCGGGCAGCTGTGCCCGAGGGCGGGGCCCCAATCGGCAAGGCACAGGTCTGCGTCCAGGCCCAGAAAGAAAGGAAAGACGCGCCGTAGGTGCGCATCCGAAAGGCCCATCTTCGCGGACATTAGGCGGCCCTCGCAGCTTGGTCCGCTTCTTCGCGAACCGTGAACAGGAAGGAGAATTCACCGCCTTCCATTTGGATCTCTTGTGAAGATATGTCGATCTTCGTGTTGAACTTCTCGGCAAGGGCGTAAAGCATGCCCATTACCATGGGTGCAAACCCCGGCCTACTGGAGTAGTAGCGCAAGTCCCAAGCCCCGGGCTCAGACCTTTCAAGATCGAAACTGGGGGGCTGCAGGGACGTGTAGGAAAGTGCGATGCGCGTATGCAGGTGGTCGAGGTTCCCCAGGAATTCCCCAAAGGTGTCGCCACTCATTTCCATCAACACCCCAAAGCCCTTTCCAACGACGTACCGCGGCCAAGCTAGACCAAAGGCTTCAAGCAACTCAGGCGCCGGCACCCGCAGCTCCTTTGAGGCGGAGCTGACTAAGCCGTAGGTGAGCGCATCGTCATATCTCTCCATGCTCACGAACTCAACCTCGGTCCAACCAGCTGCGTGGGCAATGCGCTGCCAAACATCGTGTCCGTAATCGGATACGATGAGCTGCTGAAGCGCGCGATTGACCAGGCCGTACATGGGGAGTTTGAGGAGTTTTTGGCAGCGCTTCGAAGAGCGGAACCCGGGCGGCAGTTGTCTTCGGCCATGATTCGAGACTTCACCGGACTTCCTGGGGCGCAAAGTGAAATCGCCGCCTCTGGATCCCAGCACTGAGAAACTTGAGAGGGCATGAGCTGCCTACTCAGCCGCAATCGGCAAGTTTTTCCACCCGGCAAACCCCCTTGATTGGCTCCGGAGTCAGCGACCGCGCTCCCAGCCCCTACTTACCCGCGCCCCGGGGAGCATCTCCCAGCAGACCCCTGGTCGCCTTCGCCAGGCGGGCTACAGTAGGGGCCTGGCTGCCCCCACCAAGCCCCGCTGCCACCATGATCATCGGCTGTCTGACCAAGCTCGTCTTCCTTCCCATGAAAGCCCCCCGCAAGTTCGCCCTACTCGCCCTAACGGTTTCAGCGGGTCTCGTCGTGATCCAGAATGCTGAGCAAACCGACATCTCCTTCCTGTTCTGGGATGGGGAGATGCCCCTGGTGATGCTGCTCATGTCTGTGCTGGTTGCAGGCGTCGCTATCGGCTACCTCCTGGGCTGGAAGAAACCGCCGCGCCGCTCGGAGAACGAGCCCGTGGAGAAGGTCTCGCCCAACGCGAAGTACCAGTGAGCAGACGCTACCCCTCGCTGGACTGCGCCTGCAGGCGGCGGATCAGGGGACCGATCGTCAGCCCCTGCCCAAGGATTGAGAAGGCGACGACGATGTAGGTGCTGGTGAGGATGACGTCACGGGCCGCAAAGCTCGTTGGAATCGAGAGAGCCAGAGCCACGGAAATGGCGCCACGTAGTCCGCCCCAGGTCATGATTGTGGTTGTGTAGGCTGGCAGGTTCAGACTGCGACCGAGCATGGAGAGCAGCAGCTTGGTTCCCACGAAGCGCGAAGCCAACACGAGCGGAATGGCTAGGAATCCCAACGCAATCGCGGGACCGGAGAGGTCGAGAACGAGCACCTCGAGCCCGATTAGGACGAACAACAGCACGTTCAATATTTCGTCCACCAGTTCCCAAAACTCATCCACGCGCCGTCGCACCTCTTCCCCCATCGCCAAGGCGCGGCCCGAGTTTCCGATGAAGAGCCCCGCCGCCACCACTGCCAGGGGTCCCGAGGTATGCAGCGCGCCACAGAGAGAAAAGAGTCCGCAGGCCAGCGCGAAGGTCAGTAGAACTTCGAGGTGTGCGTCCTCCACCACACGCATCAACAGGTAAGTCAGGTAACCGCACAGAAGACCTAACCCAAGGGCGCCGAAAACCTCCCAGGCGAAGAACTTCGAGATCTCCAAGGCGCCATGGGGTGCATGGATGCCCCCCGCACCCGCGACGGCCAAGACTACGGTGAAAAGCACCACGCCAACGCCGTCATTGAATAGCGATTCGCCGGTAATCTTGATCTCCAAATCCTTGGGCGCGCCGGCGGTGCGCAAGATACCGAGCACCGCAATCGGATCCGTAGGTGCGATCAAGGCTCCAAAGACCGCGGCCTCAATGAAGCTCAATTCAACGCCGCAGAAGCCAGCCACCAGGTGAATCAGCGCACCCACCATCAACATCGTGAAGACAACCCCAAGGGTGGCGAGGATGCCGATCACCTTGGCGCTCCCCAGCAGGCGCCCGAAGTCCACGTGCAAAGCACCGGCGAAGAGCAAGAACGCCAACCAGACATCGAGCACCGCTGAGCCAAATTCTAGCTGCCCAAGGAAGTCCGCGATTGGTTCCGCGGGGACGACCCCAACGGCACGCAAGAGCACAACCACCGTGCTTGCGCCGAGGGCCATGACCATTACGCCAATGGTCGTCGGCAGCTTCAGGTAGCGGTAGTTAACCCAGGCGAAGACCGCCGCCAGGACGAGAACAGCAGAAAAGAGGGGGAAGAGTTCCATGGCTGGACACGGTAGCGACCGCAGGTCTTATCCCGAGGCGAAACCCGGCGGCAGCTCGGCTTCACTTGATTGACTGACGATGCGCAGCCCCGCCGGGTCGATTCTATCGCGCCAGCACCCCATCGGACTTCTCCCTTGATCTCCTCCTCAGGAGGAGAGCAACTCTCCGCGAATCCAATTACGAAGGTCAGGGAGTGACTGCAACACGCGCACACCACGGGGGCCGCGACGACCGCTGCGAGAACCGCTTCCGCCCACAACAAGGGGTAACTTCGAGGGCAGGAGCGCGCGCAACTGCGCCAGGAGTCGGTCGGCCCCAACCCCCGCGTGGGCGAGAGAAACGCTGATTGCGACGGCATCCGGTTGGGTCTCCTGGGCGCACATGGCGATTTCTCCCAGGGGTGTGTTTGCACCAAGAATGCGCGGGTGCACACCGAACTCCGCGAGGAGAGTCGCGGCCATGTGCAGCCCTATTCCGTGCTGTTCCCCCGGCAGGTTCGCCAGGAGTATGGTCGCTCGCACGGGCCCAGTGGGGCGCGCGGCCAGGCGACTACGCACACGACGTAGGGTACCCAACATCACCTCGGTGGCGAGATGTTCGTGGCGTACCTGTAGCTTTCCCGCCGCCCATAGGGAGCCAACTTCACGCATGAAGGGAGCTACGTACCCATCCAAGAAGTCGATGACTGTCTCGCGATCCGCCACCAGTGGGATGCTACGTTCGAGTTCTCCAATGCGTGAATCCGCGACACAGCCGATCCACTGGAGCACCTCCCGCGGAAGGGCTTCCGGTTTAACGCGCGCCAGGAACTCATTCAGTTCCACCTCATTCAAGGGCAACAGTTGCGAGGGCCGATTCCCCCGCGCAAGCCCCTCCGCCACGCGGCGCAACCAGGGAATCATCGCCGTCGGATAGCGCCGGTGTCCCGAGGGCAAACGCACCGGAACCGGCTTGCCATAGCGCCGCTCCCAAACTCGCAGAGTGTCCGCCGATATCCCGGTTGCCTTAGCCAAGCGCCCCACGGAAATCACGGGGGGCGCGGAGGCTGGAGCGTCGGGGCTACTCGCGGGGCTATTCATCGAGGGGGGTGATGCGTCACAAGAGCGACGGCGGGGCTCCCAAAGGATAGAATGAAATTCCCCTCAGCGAGGAAGTCAGTGCGTTTGTCCTTGTTTTTTTACGGACATGCCTTGAGCGCGCGTCGAAACACCCCCGCTCCTGATCAGAGCAGATGTCCACCCCGCGGGAAACAAGGCGCCGTCCCAAGTATAGGGCCTGAACCGCTCTCGATTCGACCACCCACGCAGCCCAAGTGGCGCCCCAATGACCAGCTCAAGTCTCGCCCTCCTTTCGATTTCCGCCACCGCCCTCCTGGCCTCCTGCGGCGCCACGACCCTGGCCCCCATGGATCCCCTGGAGTTGCTGGCGGAGCCCGAGTTTGAGTACCACGCGAGCATTTCCACCCCCCCCCAGGAATCTCAGGGGATCAACGTTTACGAGCCCGGCGAAGTGCCGCCTCTGCTGCTCGCGGATGCCGTCGAGGAGATCAAGGAGGAGGCCGCCGGGTTCGACGACGTCGCCTGGGGCCCTTTTGTGGAAGTGCACTGCACAAGCGTGACCCTCGATCCCGAGGAAGCCCAGGCTCTCCTGGGCTGGCACGCGGGAATGGCGTCTGCGGTCATCGCCAAGCGCGCTGTGCTCGATGAGCGCCTTGGTCAGGTGCAGGGGAAACGCCCCAACGCGGCCCTGATCAATTCCAGTCTGCTAATCCTGCCGACGCAGTCAGGCAGCCTCTCGATCCTCAATCAAACCGCCTACGTACGCGACTTCCAGATTCAACGAATGGGACGCTCGATCATCGCCGACCCCCGCATCGGGATCCTGGAGGAGGGACTCACTCTGACGGTCGAGGCCAATCCAACCGAGGCCGGCAATGTCGCCCTGAAGCTCGAATTGAGTAGTGCTGACATTCAGCATCCCCACGCTTCGGCGGAGTACAGGCTGCCCTCCGGTACCTCGGTCTCGATCCAGCAACCGCTCATGATGACCCAGTCCATGCGCACCGGTTGCTCCCTGGGTCCGGATGATGCCTTGCTCTTGGTCATGCTCGGCGACGAGGATTCTGACGCCTTCCTCTTCACGATTCTCACGGCTGAGCTGCATTCGGATTCTTGAGGGGACGCGGGCAAGCGCCAATCGGCCGGGGAAGGTATCTTCCCCGGCGCCATGGCCACGCCTCCTAAGAATGCTGCGGGCTCCCAAGGCGAAGCCCCGGGACCCGACGAAATTGAAGCCCGACTTCTGTGGTTGGAATCTCTCGCAGAGGCGCCCGGGAACCTGGTGGAGCTTGGGGACGAAGCCCTGCTACGCCTTCGCAAGGCAGCCGGTCGCAT